>PMZS01000340.1 GCA_003170115.1 Spirochaetaceae bacterium | reverse complement strand
GCCGTGGCCGAGCCGTAGACGCGGACGCCGAAGCCGACGCCGCGGGCCTTGAGATCGGCGCCGAGGTCGGTGAAATCGCGGCCCTCCGTGTCGCGGCCGTCGGTGAGCAGGACGAGCCGGCCAACGCCGGAGCGGGCCAGCGCTTCGCGCTGGACGGCGGGCTGGATCAGCGTGGGGCCCCGGCCAGGCTCCTTGCCGAGGGCGGCTCCACTGAGAGTCCGGACGTTGAGGCCGACCCGGCCGTCCACGGCCTCCCGGATCCGCTCGCGGGGACCCCCAAGCGTAAGGTACGCCGTGGCCGTGCCATCCTGTTGGGAGTTCAGCCATGCGGTTTCGACGTTGATCTCCTCCGAGGCAAGAGTGTTCAGAAGCACGGCAAGGGTACCGGGCAGGTCGCGGTGATGGGAGAAGAGGCAGACGATTTCCCCTCCCTCCCAGGCGGGCATGCGGTCGGAGATCGTGATGGACCGCTCCTCCTTGCGGACTCGCAGCGCGTGGAAGGAGCCGAGGGACGAGGATTCGGGGAAGTCCTTCACCAGGGCCTTGAAACCGCCGCCGAATGAGAGGTGCGGGATCTCGAGCCTTTTCTCCCGGGCAAAGCGGTGGTTGAGTATTTCCATGCCGAGGTTGAGGACTCGGAAGGAGGACTCGTCCCGGTGGCGCAGGGGCCGCTTCTCGGGAATGCCGCGGGAGAAGGAAACGTAGTAGCGGTAACCGGCGGCCTGCACGGCCTCCAGCCCCGTCGCGTAGTCGCGGCCCAGGTCGTCCAACGCGTGCGTGTCTGTTCCGATGGCCACCGGGATTCCCAGGCCTCGCGCGCGTCGCAGGATCTCGGGATGGGGATAGATGCCCACGCCCCTGCGGAGGCCGGAGAGGTTCACGTCCAGGGCGAGGTTGCGCTCGGCGATCATCTCGAGGAGTGTGGACAGCCTCCGGGCAGTCGCGCTGTCCGCGCCCTCCAGGTCGGCGAGGCAGGCCGGAAGCGGTGCATGGATCTTGGGGAGGTCGAGGTGTCCGACCACGGAGATCATCTGCCAGCTGGCGTCCACCATTTCAATGCACTCGTCGAAATACGCCGCCCAGAAGGACTCGACGCCGCCGCGGAGACGCAGGAGCTCGCGCGTGTCCTCGGGTGATCCGTCGTAGGGGATGCCTTCCGGTGCGAAGTGAACGGAGGACACAACGAAATCCACGCCATGGGCCTGAAAGAGTTTCGCGCGATTCCACTGCAGGCCCAGCCCCGTTCCAAGCCATTCCAGCTCGACGCCGTAGCGGACCTGGATGCGTCCCGACGCGCGTTCCCTCAGGCTCTTCATGCGCGCCGGAAAATCGAAGTAGGAAGAGTCGCCCCGAATGAACTTCACGTCCGTGGCGCGCTCCGCCTCGTAGCGGAAGCGCGTGAGCCGCGGGGTATGGATGACGAAGGTCACGGAGGGGAACCCCAGCTCTATCGCGCGCTCGACGACCGCGTCGAGGTCGTCGATGCCGTGTTTGACGTGGTCCCGACCGGTGCCGACGTGGATGCCGTGCGTTTCCCAGACGTGCATGCCGCGGAGTATAGTGAATATCCTCCCGCGGGCCAACTTGAAAGTGGGTGCGGATTATTCTATCTTCCACCCATGGACAGCCGCGAGGTGATGAACAGGGTCGGGGCCATCATCGAGGCCCACGGCACCGGACTGCTCGCCACGGTGGACGAGGTCGGGAACCCCCACCTGCGTTGGCTCACCCCGACTCTCCTGCAGGGCAGCCCCGGGGTAATCTATGCCCTCACGGCCCCCCGCTTCTCAAAAGTCGTCCAGGTGCGCGCTCACGCGCGCGTGGAATGGATGTTCCAGACCCCGACGCTGGACGAGGTGATCAGTGTCCGCGGCCCCCTCAATGTCGTGGAAAATCCGTCACTGCGTTCTGAAGTCCTCGAGGCCCTCGGCCCGCGCCTGCAGACATTCTGGAAGCTCGCGCACGACGCGCGTGACCTCGTCGTGCTGGAGACGGTAGCGGAAGAGGCCATCAGGTACCTGCCCATGCTGGGCAGGAAAGACATCGTCCATTTCTGAAAGGGGCGCGCGGCCATGGCCATCGGGAAGAAGGAGCGCCTCGGTGCGCAGATCGAGGCTGAGTTCCTGAAAAAAATGCTCCTCATCCGAAGGTTCGAGGAGAAGGCCGCTCAGATGTACGGCTTGAAAAAAATCGGTGGCTTCTGCCACCTCTACATCGGGCAGGAAGCGGCCGCCGTGGGAGCCCTTGCCGCCATTGACCTGGGCAGGGATTACACTGTGGGCGCCTACCGGGATCACGGCTACGCGCTGGCATGCGGCATGGATCCCAGGGGCCTCATGGCGGAGCTCTTCGGCAAAGCCACGGGCGTGTCCAGGGGCAAGGGTGGGTCCATGCACTTCTTCGATGCCTCGCGACACATGCTCGGCGGCAATGGCATAGTCGGCGCGCAGATCCCCATTGCCACGGGCATTGCCCTGAAGTGCCACTACCGAAAGGACGGGGGCGTTGTCCTGTGCTGGTTCGGCGACGGAGCGATCCACCAGGGATCCTTCCACGAAAGCCTCAACATGGCGAAGATCTGGAAGCTGCCGATCATCTACATCTGTGAGAACAACCAGTACGGCATGGGAACCGACTTCCGTCGTGTCTCCTCGGTCACCGATTTCGTGGTGATGGGTGACTCGTATGGCATTCGCGGCACACAGGTGAACGGCATGGACGTTGTGGAGGTCTTCCATGACGTGGGAGAGGCGGCGGAGAGAGCCCGTGCCGAGTCGACCCCCGTGTTCCTGGAAATCAAGACCTATCGCTACCGGGGCCATTCGATGAGCGACCCGGCGAAATACCGCACGCCTGAAGAGCTGGAATCATACAAGAAACAGGACCCCATCCTCATCCTGAAATCCCGCATGGAGGAGTCCGGGCGCCTCACCGCGGAGGCATACGCGGCCCTCGATTCGGAGTGCAAGTCCACCTGCGACGATGCGGTGAAATTCGCGGAGGAGAGCCAGGAGCCTGAACCCTCCGCCCTGTACGAGGACATCCTCGCATGAGCATGGTCACTTTCCGCGAGGCCCTTCGCGCCGCCATGGACGAAGAGATGGAGCGGGACGACTCGGTGATCCTCCTCGGGGAGGAAGTGGGCCAGTACAACGGCGCCTACAAGGTGAGCCAGGGTCTCCTGGAGAAGTACGGGCCGGAGCGCGTCAGGGACACCCCCATCTCGGAGGAAGGCTTTACGGGAATCGGGATCGGTGCGGCGATGGCCGGGCTTCGCCCGGTGGTTGAGTGGATGACTTTCAATTTCGCCCTCCAGGCAATGGACCAGGTCATCAGCAACGCGGCAAAGATGCGCTACATGTCCGGCGGCCAGTTCTCCGTGCCCATCGTGTTCCGCGGCCCGAATGGACCGGCGGAGTACCTCGGCGCCCAGCATTCGCAGGCGCTCCAGTCACTGTTCGCGCACTTTCCGGGCTTGAAAGTGGTGGCCCCCTCCACCCCGGCGGACGGGAAGGGCCTCCTGAAGGCCTCCATCAGGGACGATAATCCGGTGCTCTTCCTCGAATCGGAAATGATGTACGGCTTGAAGGGCGAAGTGCCGGACGGCGAGCACATCGTTGCCCTCGGGTCGGCGGACGTGAAGCGGCCGGGGAAGGACGTCACGATCGTTACATACTCCAAGCCTGTCCGCATGGTCCTGGAGGCCGCCGAGGCGCTCGCCGCCGAGGGCATCGATGCGGAGGTCGTGGACCTGCGCAGCCTCCGGCCCCTGGATGAGCGCACCGTGTACGATTCCGTTTCGCGGACCAACCGGTGCGTCGTGGTGGACGAATCGATGCCTTTTGCCAGTGTCGGCTCCCACGTCGCCTGGCTGGTCTCGCACAACTGCTTCGATGAGCTGGACGCCTCCGTGGAGCTGGTCTCTGGAGAAGACGTGCCGATGCCGTATAACCACTCACTCGAGCTCGCCGCCCAGCCTTCAATCCTGAAGATCCTGGAGGCGGTGAAGCGGGTCCTGTATGCCTGAGAAAATCCTCATGATCGCACTGTCCCCCACGATGGAAACGGGGACGCTCGCGCGGTGGCGCAAGAAGGAGGGGGACAGCGTCGTCAGCGGAGACGTGCTCTGCGAGGTGGAGACTGACAAGGCGACCATGGACTACGAGTCCAGCTCGGAAGGCACGCTGCTCAAGATCCTGCTCCCGGAAGGGGGCCAGGCCAGAGTCGGAGATCCGATCGCCATCGTGGGTACACCGGGAGAAGACATCGCATCCCTCATCGCCGAGGCCGGGTCCTCGACTGTCGCGAAACCGGCGGCACCCGCGCAGCTCCGGCCAATCGCACCGGCCGCGCCTCCGTCGCAGGCCTCGTTGGGCGCGAGGATCAAGTCCTCTCCCCTGGCGCGCAGAATCGCCCAGGCAAAGGGGCTGGATCTGCGCACACTGAGAGGCTCCGGACCCGGTGGCCGAATCGTCAGGCGCGATCTCGACGGCCTGCCCCCTGGACCAGGAGCAGCTCCGGCCGTTCCACGGGCGACATCTCCTCTCCTGCAGCCCGGACCGGGAGATGAGGTCATCGCGGTCTCCCGAATGCGGCAGGTCATCGCCCGGCGACTCTCCGAATCCATGTATACCGCGCCGCACTACTACCTCACCGTGTCCGTGGGCATGGACGAGCTGCTGGCCGCGCGCGCTCGACTGAACGCGGGGCGCGAGAGAAAGATCTCGGTGAACGCGTTTCTCATGACCATCGCCGGCCGCGCGCTGGCGCGGCATCCACGGGTGAACTCCTCGTGGAACGGTGAGACTCTCCTCCAGCATCCCTCGGCCGACATCGGGCTCGCGGTGGCGCTGCCGGACGGCCTCATCACGCCGGTCGTTCGTGACTGCGGACGCAAGGGCATCGCCGCGATCGACGCACAGCTTCAGGACCGAGTCGGGAAGGCGCGCGCGGGCACGCTGGCCGCGTCGGAGTACGAAGGAGCGACTTTCACGATCAGCAACCTCGGCGCCGCGGGGATCGACGAGTTCACCGCGATCATCAACCCGCCGGGCTCCGCGATCCTCGCGGTAGGGGCGGTCCGCAAGGAGCCGGTCGTGGAGAATGACACGGTGGTCATCCGGCAGCGGATGCGCGTCACTCTGTCCTGCGATCATCGCATCATCGACGGCGCGGTTGGCGCCGCATTCCTCAGGGAGCTCGCGGACATGCTGGAAAACCCGCTGCTCGCGCTGGCGTAGCCATGGATGCGTAGCGCGCTGAAGGCGCGCGGAGGGCGGCAGCCGGCCGCGAAGCGGACGGCGAGAGCCGCGAGGGCGAGCGAGGGCAGGGATGCCCGAGAGCGAGCCCGTGAGCCACTCGACACAACACGGAGGGACACAGATGGCAGGCTTCGATTTCGATGTTCTGATCATGGGCTCGGGCCCGGGCGGATACGTGGCGGGCATCCGGGCCGGCCAGCTCGGGCTGAAAGCGGCCGTCATCGAGCGCGACAAGGTGGGCGGTGTGTGCCTCAACGTCGGCTGCATCCCCTCCAAGACCCTGATCCACCAGGCGGAGCTCTTCCGGTCCCTGCCCGCGCTGAAGGAGATGGGCCTCGCGTTCGACATGAAGGGTTTCGACTACACCCATGTCTTCGACAAGTCCCGCAAGGCCGCGGACACCCTGTCCAAGGGCGTGCAGTTCCTGCTGAAGAAGAACAAGGTCGAGCTCATCGTCGGTGACGCGGCCCTCTCGGGGAAGAACGAGGTGACGCTGAAGGACGGAAAGAAGTTCACGGGGAAGAACATCATCATCGCCACTGGTTCGCGCCCCCGGATCATTGCGGGTTTCGAGTTCGACGAGCAGAAAGTCCTCTCCTCGACGGGCGCCCTCATGCTGAAGAAGCTGCCGAAGAAGGCGATCATCCTCGGGGCAGGCGCCATCGGCGTGGAGTTCGCGCACGTATGGAACGGCTTCGGCGTCGAGGTGCATCTCGTGGAAATGATGGAGCGGATCCTTCCGCTGGAGGATGCGGAGGCCGTACAGGTCCTGGCACGATCCTTCCAGAAGCGGGGAGTGCAGATGTACACCGCGACGAAGGCCGTGTCGATGCAGAAGGGCGACAGCGGCGTGAGCGTCGTCATCGAGGACAAGGCAGGGGCGCGCAAAAACCTGGAAGCCGACCTGATACTTGTCGTGGTCGGCCGCACCATCAACACGGACAGCATCGGGCTGGAGAAGGTCGGAATCGTCCCCGACAAGGGGTTCATCCCGGTCGTTGACTACAACCAGACGAAAGTTCCCGGCATCTGGGCGGTGGGCGACGTTGTGGCCACGCCGCTTCTCGCGCACGTTGCGTTCAAGGAGGCCGAGATCGCGGTTGAACGCATCGCCGGAAGATCTCCTTCCCCGAGAATCGACCCTCTCTCCATCCCGGGGGCGACGTACTGCGAGCCGCAGGTTGCAAGCTTCGGTCTGCCCGAATGGAAGGCCGTGGAAAAAGGAATTGCGTTCGCCAAGGCGAGCTTCCCCTATCGGGGCGCCGGCAAGTCCGTGGCCGTCGATCAGACGGAGGGATTCGTAAAAGTCCTCTACGATCCGAAGACGAAGGAAATCCTCGGCGCGCACATCGTGGGCGCCGACGCGACGGAGCTCATCCACGAGCTGCTCCTTGCGCGGACCGCGGAGCTATTGCCGGAAGACATCGCGACGATGATCCATGCCCACCCCACGCTCTCGGAAACGGTCGGGGAGTCCATGCGCGCCGTGGAGGGCTGGGCAATACACATATAGAAGGATCACTGGCCGATCCCCGCCGCGGTTCCTCCTTCATCCGAGCGCTCAGTATCAGTGCCATTCCGCTATGTGCGCCAGCATACGGTATGCCGGCGCCGGTGTGCGCATCTTCTTAAGCGATATTCAAATGCCGCGTGGCACAAGGCAAAAAGGAGTTCCAAATGATGAAGTATTTTCTGAGGGGAGCCGGCACCGCCGTATTCCTCCTTGCGCTGGTTCTGGGCTGCCAGACCGCGCAACCCATGGCGCCGACCGAGAGCGCAATCCAGGTGGAGAGCTCTGGTTTCTCCCCGCATGACACTTCGGGGCAGAACACCATCGAGATCTCGCTTCTGTTCGGCAACTCAGAGTCGATCAAATCCTGGAAGGTGGAAGTGATGCGCATGGGTGTGGCGTCCAGGACCTGGACGGGCACGGCATCTCCCATTCCGGCAAGCCTGCGCTGGGACGGCTCGACTGACGCCGGTGGCACGGCTGTCGAGGGCTCATACACGGCGAGGCTTTCGATAGACTACGCCGCGAAGTACCAGCCCGCGACGGCAGAGAGTCGGAGCTTCGTCCTAGACCTCACCCCGCCGACGGGCTCGATCACCCTGAATCCGACCCAGTTCACTCCCCGGGCGGATGGAGTGAAGGTGCCGGTCATACTCACGATCAACGCGCACTCGGCACTTGCGCACATGGAATCGTGGTCCCTGGACGTCTTCGCCGAGACCGGTGGGCTGGTGAAAAACTGGAGCGGCGAGTGGCCGAATGCGTCGGTGACCTGGGACGGGTCCACGATGACCGGTGGGTATGTGGCACCCGGTGCCATGTACAGCGTCATTTCCTTCGTGCGCGACGAGTATGGCAACTCGGCAGAACTGACCTCGAAGGTCGAGGTGGCAAACCTGCCGATGCCGGCGACCCCCGCGCCTGCGCCCATACCCCGCGATCCTTCGATCGTTGCCCTGGCCGCGGGCTTCTCACCGAACGGCGATCACGTCGCCGATCTCCTGATGCTGGACCTGAACTATGGGAAGCAGCCCGCGGAGGTCTCTGAATGGGGCGTGCGGATCATCGGATCAACCGGTGAAGTGCTGAAATCCTGGACCGGCCAGGCAGCCGGCCTGCCGGGCCGCCTCGAGTGGGACGGGAAATCCGACAGCGGCGCCATGGCTCTCGAGGGAGTGTACAAGGCAACCTTCAACGTCACGTATGAAGGATCGTCGGCCAGCCGCAGCGCGACGAGCGCGAGCTTCGTGCTTGATCTGACTCCGCCGACAGGGGAGATCACTCTCTCCTCCGATCTCTTTTCGCCAATCGAGTCGTCGGACACGATCACGCTGAGGCTCTCCGCCAGATCGAAGCTTGCGAAGATCGACAGCTGGACAATGGACATCCGTGATCCGGGCGGTAGGCTGTTCCGCAGCTTCTCGTCGAAATGGCCCGAGAGCACCGCAACCTGGGACGGCAGGAGCACCCGGGGGGACATGGTCGAATCGGCAGAGGACTACGCCGTGGTGGCAAGGGTTCGCGACCAGTTCGGCATCACGGGATACGTCAGGGCGACGGTACCCATCGATATCCTCATGGAGAAAACGGCAACGGGATACCGTATTCTGGCCTCGCGAATATTCTTCAAGGCGTTCACCGCGGACTACACACACGTGACCGGAGGGCTTGCCGAGCAGAACGTGACGCGGCTCAACAATCTGGCGGCGAAGCTCACGAAGTTTCCCGGGTACAAGATAAGGATCGTGGGCCACGCGGTCATGATCAACTGGGACAGGCCGGAAGCCGGCAAGATTGAGCAGAGGACCGTCCTTATCCCCCTCTCGAAGGCACGGGCGGACGCGGTAGAAGCGGCGCTCGTGGACCGGGGACTCAACAAGTCGCGCTTCACCATGGAAGGTGTCGGCGCATCCGACCAGATGGTACCGGACAGCAACTACATGGACAGGTGGAGGAACCGGAGGGTCGCGCTCTTCCTCGATAACTAGAAACAGGACCCCAAACTCGCAGGACTGGCTGTCCCCGGCGCCGCCGCCGGGGACATCTGTCATCGGGGGCTTTTCTCACGCTTGAAAATTCCGAGCAGGGCACCATTCAACAGGTAGAGACGGGAGACAACGGAGAGGAGCGTGGAGAACTGACCGTGGGGATCCATCTGACGCAGCAGGCTGAGATGGTCGAAGATATCCTCAGGGATGAGAAGCAGCATGCCCAGCCCGATGAACAGGTACGGACCGCTTCCCCTGGTCAGGCCGATCACCAGGACGAGCAGGGCAATGGGCTCCGCAAGGATCGTATCAAGCACCGGTTTCGTCAACCGCAGGAGATGCTTCGGCGACGCGTGCAGCCGGGGACCCTCGTAGATGAGAAGCCAGGGAAAAAACACGGCTGCGAACACCGCGAGGAGCACGACTATCCCCGCGATGGAGTAGAGCGTGCGCTGGCGCCTGGAGAGCATGAGAAGCCGCAGCGGGGAGGCGATTGAAAGAGAAAAGAACAGCAGCGGGAAAAAGGAAGCCGTGGCGAAAAGCTCCTCGATCCAGGGCTCGTTGCCCGAAAGAAAAGGGTCGATCATCGATGCCAGGAAGAGAACGGAGAGGCCGCAGAACAGGAAAAGCCACGCGCTCCTCAGCAGGGGGTTGGATCGTCTTCGGTACGCGGCGACGAGGACCGATGTCAGGACGGACAGAGACAACACCGAGGTGAATACCACGGAATCGGATGCCATGCGCAGAAGCCCGCGAGCCAGAGACGGATCGAACAAGAAGAGTCCGGCAGCAACAATCATCGGATACAGAACGAGCGCGATTACCATTTTCGCCTTCTCCCCCGGGGCCCGAGCGCTTTCACGTGACGCTCCTCCAGGGCGCGGAGCAGCTTGGGCGCCCCGTCGAAGAACCGGGAGAAGCGGACGCCCCCCGCGTTCGCTTCCCGGTGCACAACGCTGAGCTCTGCTTCGAGCTTCACTTCCCCCCACGAGAGTGTGGCCAGCGGGACAAAACTGCCGGGGGCCAGTGAGGATCCGGCCGTGCCGGCCTCCGTGTCGATCGTCGCCCCCCCCTCGGCGATGTTCTTCAAGGGAAAGACATCCTCGCCATCGGACACCGGGAGCCGGAGCACTGCGCTCAAAGCGGCGGGAACGGCGAACCTCGGGGACTCGCGTCGAGCTCTGACATTCATCTTCCGCAGCGCGAGATCCAGGAGCCGCGGGGTGTGCTCTTCCCTGCGGAACGGTTTCATGATGACCCCCGCGACCCGCAGCGCCAAAGCGTCGTGCGCATCATCAAAGCTGAAACGGCTCGTCACCAGGACAAGAACGGCAGCTCCCTGTCTCGCGCCCAGGCCCGCCGCGAGGGCGCGCCATTCTCGCGACATCCCGTCCGCGTCCATGACGACGAGCGAGGGCGCGGTGGAATCCAGGTGAGCCATGACAACCTCGAAATCAGAAGACTCGAACACCTCGAAATCCAGGGCACCCAGGGACTGGGCGATCGGCTGACGGACGAGGAGTATCTTTCCAAGGACGACGACCCTCAGGGACATGACGCGGCGAATCCTACCAGTTCCTCAGCTTTTCCGCCATCGCTGCACGGAAATGATGCCTCGCGGGCAATCATCACCGTTCCGCAGATGCCGGTAACCCCGATCTCAGAACTGGGAAATAACATCCTCCCCCACCGAGGGTTTCAAGTGCTTCCGCTGCAGCGAAACTCACGGATCGGACAGCTTGGCCAGGGACGCCGCTCGGGGCTACATTGGGCTTCACGGAGGGACCACATGCTGGAGAAGGTCAGGATCTCCCTGAAGAGGCCTCTCTTTCGCTACCTCGCCGGCACCGGGGCGGTCGCCCTGGCCTTTCTCCTCAGGGAGATCCTGACCTCCGCCGTCGGACCCGACTTCCCGGAATATGTTCTCTTTTACCCGACCGTAATGATTGTGGCCCTGCTCGCAGGCCTCTGGCCGGGCCTGCTGGCTATTGTGACCGCAGTGGTGATGATCCTCGTTTTCTGGTTCATCCCCGGGCGTCCCGCACTTCTGCACATCAGCACGTCGAACTACGTCGGGCTGGCTCTTTTCATGGTCGTGTGCGGATTTCTAACTGCCGTGGCGGAGTTATACCGGCGCAACAGGCAGAAGGCCGCCGCCTATGACAAGGAGCAGGCGCAGAGACAGACTCAGGAGGCGCTGCGCCGACAGGCCGAACTTCTCAAGCTCTCATTCGACGCGATCATCGTCTGGCGGATTGGCGGCGGAATTGAGAGCTGGAACCGGGGCGCGGAGGAGCTGTACGGCTATTCTGAGGAAGAGGCTCAGGGAAGGCGTCTCCACGAGCTTCTGAAGGCACCTCGCCCGGACCGCTGGCAGGAGCTGGAAAAATCGCTTCGCGAGCACGGGGAGTGGTTCAGCGAGATCAAGCATTCAACGAAGGACGGCAGGGAGGTCACCGTTTCCTCCCGGCAGCTCCTGGGCCGCGGACTGGACGGCAGCGAGCGCGTTCTGGAGATCGACCGCGACATCACGGACCGTAAGCGGGTGGAAGAAGAGCTGCGCCGCGCGCACGATGAGCTGGAGGAGAAAGTCGAGCTCAGGACGGCTGACCTCCAGACGGCGAACCGGACACTGCTCATGGTCAGTGCCTGCGACCAGGCACTCGTGCAGATCTCGCACGAGCGCGAGCTCACCGGGGTCATCTGCCAGATCATCCAGGACGAGGGGGGCTACCCCCTGGTGTGGGTCGGGATAATCGATGAGCCCGAAGGGGGCGTTCTCCGTTGTGTTGCCTCCGCGGGAGACAGGGACGGGTACCTAGTGAGGCTGAAAGAAACCGGGGGAGACCCCGCGATCACGGGCGGCCCCGCCGGTCGCGCGATCCTCTCGAAGTTCCCCGTCGTGAGTCTCGACATCGCGAACAGCAGGGAGGACGCCACGTGGAAGGAGGTGACTCTCTCCCGTGGGTTCCGAGGCGTTGCGGCCCTTCCCCTCCTGGATGCGCAGAAGAATGCCTTCGGAGTCCTGGTCATCCATTCTGACCGGGACTCCGGCCTGGAGCAGAGACAGGTCTCCCTGCTGAAGGAGCTTGCCGACGACCTTGCATTCGGCATCACCTCCCTGAGAGCCCGCGCGGAGCGGGACCAGGCCCTGAAAGCACTCGAACTGAAGGCGACACAGCTCCAGGCCCTCGCGGGCGAGATTGTCCGCACCGAGCAGCGGGAGCGGCAGCGGATCGCGCAGCTCCTTCACGACCAGATCCAGCAGCTCCTCGTCGCCACCCTCTACGGGCTGGAGGGCCTGCACGAGGTGCGCCCGGCGGCCGAGCGCGGGCAGAGCGTTGCGAGACTGAGCGCTCTGGTGCGGGAGAGCATCGCGATGTCCCGCTCGCTCATGTCCGAGATCAGCAACCCCTCCTACACCGAGCGAGACCTGTGCACCGCCCTCGGCTGGCTGGGCGCATGGATGAAGGAAAAGCATGGCCTGGACGTGAAGGTCCGATGCGCCACGACAATCACGATGGACGTCGAGGAGACACGGGTGACCCTGCTGCAGTCGGTGCGCGAGCTGCTGTTCAACGTTGTGAAGCACGCGGGCGTCAGGCAGGCCGGGGTGGACCTGCTTCGGGGGCCGGACGGTTCGGCCCGCGTGACGGTAAGCGACGAGGGTGTCGGCTTCGATGCGGAGCAAGCCCGTGCGCCGGGGCCCGCCTCGGGCGGCTTCGGGCTGTTCAGCGTGCGCGAGCGGCTCGATATCATCGGGGGGGGAATAAAGATCGAAAGTTCTGCCGGCCGGGGAAGCCGCGTGACGGTGTGGGTCCCGGCGGATCCCGCGGATCCCGCTGCTTCCAGGCGGTCGTTTCGCGAATTGCACGCAGCCGCGGCCGCCGTGCCCGCGCACCAAACTGTCGTCCGCACGGCTCTGGGCGAAGTTTCAGGTCAACACTCCGAGGGGCCGGCTGCGCGAAGCGCCAAGATCCGCGTGCTCCTCGTTGACGACCACGCCGTTGTGCGTGAGGGAATCGCTCTCCAGCTCCAGCAGCAGCCCGATATCGAGATCGTCGGCGAAGCGCCGGACGGCGCCCAGGCCCTTGAGCTGGTGCACGCATTGCGGCCCGACGTGGTCACGATGGACGTGAACATGCCGGGCATGAACGGGATCGAGACGACGCGAGCGATCCACGCGGTGCATCCCTCGATTCGAATCATCGGCCTGTCAATGGCGGAAGATTTGGAACAGGGCGCCGCCATGCGAAGCGCGGGTGCCGTGCGCTACCTTTCGAAGAGCGCGTCGCTGGACGCCCTTCTCGCCGCGATCCGTGATGCGCCGGACAACGAGTGATCCAGGAACCAGAGGTACAGCCGCGAATCCCGGTATGTAATGGTCCAGCAGTCATGCGCGAGATCCGGATACACCGTGAGTTGCGCATTGGCGCCTGATTTCCGGAGGGTATCGATCATCTTTCGGGATTCGGCCACCGGAACGTTCACGTCCAAAGCCCCGTGAAACGCCCAGATCGGAATGCCCGTGAGGCGCGGGACGTCCGGGATATCGCTTACTCCGCTGATCGGCGCAATGGCGGCAAAAGTTTCCGGATACGCGGCGGCGGTCTGCCAGGTCCCAAAGCCCCCCATGCTGAAGCCCGTCAGATAGACCCTGGTACGGTCGATTCGAAGCATCGATTCCACGGAATCGAGAACTTTCTTCACGATCCTCGGCGGCCAAAGCGTGTTTCGAGGACACTGGGGAATGACGGCGACGAATGGAAAATCGCTTTCCTCTCTCGCGAAGGCCAGGAGGGCCATCTCATCCAGGAGCGCTGGATTGTCCCCCCTCTGTTCGCTGCCATGGAGAAAAAGGATGAGAGGCCATTCGGTGGCGGGGCCCTGCGCATAGGCGGCGGGAACGTAGAGGAGATAGTTCACATGATCGGCAATCGGGTCGCTGAGAGACAGTCGGTGCACTGAGGGTCCGGGAGGAGGCGCGTTGCCCGCCGCTGATGCGGAGGCCGCCGTCAGCGCGGCGAGAATCACTGCCCACAATCGATGTCTCATATCATGATAATACCGTGGAAAGCCCGCCCTGCCAGTCGTGAATGCATTGGCAGCGTGTCATAGATTTTCGACAAAGGATTCCACTATTCGCTGACACTGCGTTTCCCCGGCGCCGCCTATCCTCAAGGCTGTACTGCAAGGAATCAAAGATTGCAGGCAAGGAGGATCATGAACATGAAGAAAGGGCTTCTATTGGGAGCCGGTATGGCTGCGGCCCTCACGGTGGCACTCCTGGGATGCCAGACCGCAAAGCCCGCGCTCGTCGCGCCGGCGGATAGCGCGATCCAGGTGGAAAAATCCGGGTTCTCCCCCGCAGGGGCCGCTGGCCAGAATACCATCGAAATCTCGGTGCTGTTCGGGAACGGAGACACGATCAAGTCCTGGAAAGTGGAACTGGCGAGCAGTGGCGCGGCCCAGAAAACATGGACCGGTGACGCGAAGTACCTGCCGGCCAGCCTCACCTGGGACGGCAAGAACGATTCGGGCACGATGGCTCCGGACGGAGCCTACACGGCAAAGCTCTCCATAGACTACGCCTCGAAGTACCAGTCGGTATCGACGGAAAGCAGAAGCTTCGTGCTGGACATCAACCCGCCCACGGGCACCATCAGCCTGGACCCGGACCAGTTCACCCCTTCGGAGAACGGAGTCCAGGGCCCCGTGACCCTCACCGTCAACGCACACTCGGCACTGGCGCACATGGACTCCTGGTCGCTGGATGTTCTGGATCCCGCGGGGGGACTTGTGAAGAACTGGAGCGGTCAGTGGCCGACCACGACCGCAACCTGGGACGGCTCGTCGATGAACGGCGGATTCGTCACCCCGGCAACCACCTACGAGGCCACCGCGACGGTACGTGACGAGTACGGCAATTCTTCTCAGCTCAAAGCTGAAATTCCCGTGGCGGCGCTGCCGCAGAAGGCACCTGTGGTTGTCGTGAAACCGGTACCCCCTCCGCCGCTGCCCAGGCCCGGTCAGCCCGCCATCGCCGCGCAGAGCCCGGGGTTCTCACCGAATGGCGACCAGGTGGCAGACTCGATGACCCTCATGCTCGGGTACGGCCAGCCCTCGGCCGTCGTTTCATGGAAGGTGACGATCTCCACTATGGAGGCGGGAACGCAGAAGACATATTCGGGTGACGGCTCAAACCTGCCGGCGAACATTGTCTGGGACGGCAAGTCGAACGCCGGTGCGATGTCACCCGAAGGCATGTACACCGCGACCCTCGCCGTCGACTACGGCACGGCTTTCGCGCCCGGCACGGCAACGAGCCAGTCTTTCGTGCTGGATGTCACACCGCCGACAGGGACGATTTCCTTGTCTTCCGATCTCTTTTCGCCTATCGAGTCGTCCGACACGATCTCTTTGAAGCTCGTGGCCAGCTCCAAACTCGCAAAAATCGACAGCTGGACCATGGACATCTATGATCCGGGGGGAAACATCTTCAGGAGCTTCACGAAGAAGTGGCCCCTGGACGCGGCGGTCTGGGACGGCAAGAACGTCGGAGGTGAGATGGTGCAGTCCGCGGAGGACTACCCGGTGGTGGCGAAAATCAGGGACCAATTCGGCAACATCGGCACGGCCAAAGCGACGGTTCCCATCGACATCCTCGTGGAAAAGAGAGGAACCGGGTACCGCATCCTCGCGTCGCGCATCTTCTTCAAGGCGTTCACCGCGGACTACAAGGACGTGCCCGCCGATCTTGCCCAGCAGAACATTGCACGCCTCGACGCGCTGACCGCGAAGCTCAAGAAGTTCGCCGGCTACAAGATCAGCATCGTGGGTCACGCGGTGATGATCAACTGGGACAAGCCCGCTGCCGGTCAAGAGGAGCAGCGCGCGATCCTGATCCCCCTCTCGAAGGCGCGTGCGGAAGCCGTGAAGGCGGCTCTGGTGGAGCGCGGGCTTGATGTGACGCGCTTCACGACAGAGGGCGTCGGGGCTTCAGACCAGCTGGTACCTGACAGTGACTACAAGGACCGCTGGCAGAACCGGAGAGTGGCGTTGTTCCTGGAAAAAGAGTAGGTGCTCATACCTCCTTTCCACCGGCTCTGTCCCCGGCGGCGCTGCCGCCGGGGGCGGCCTTTCCAATCCACGAGGGGATAAGGTGCACGAGATGGACATGGCAAGAAGCGTGAAGGAGTGTGCGGAAAGAGTTGTGAGTGCTCTCCAGAAAACCGAACGTGTCAACGTGCTGAGCGTCGCCGAAATCCTCGGAGAGAGGAACGCGATCGTCTACCAGTCCATCGGCTGGCTCGCGCATGAAGGCAGGATCCTCTACCTTCAGGAGGGCAACCAGGTGTATATCTCTCTTGCGGCTGAGCAGGCATGAACGGCTTGGCCGGGAGCGAGGCCCGGAAAAATGCTGCGTGTTCTTCTCTGTGACGACCACCCCATTCTCCGCGAAGGATTGAAGAAGATCCTTCTCCAGCAGTCCGACATCAAGGTAGTGGAGGAGGCGGGAAGCGGCGCGGAGATGATGCAAAAAATCGGCGCCGCGCGCTTCGATGTGATTATCCTCGACATCACGCTGCCTGACGTCAACGGGCTCGAAGTCCTGAAGAATCTCCAGGCGCAGGGCAACCAGGCAGGGGTCCTCGTCCTGAGCATGCATCCCGAAGAGCTGTACGCCACCCGCGCGCTGAAGGCCGGCGCGGCAGGCTACCTGCAGAAGGAGAGCGCACCGGCAGAGCTGGTAAGCGCCGTGCGGAAGATCGCGCGCGGCGGCAAGTACGTCACCTCGTCACTCGCCGAGAAGCTCGCCTTCGAGCTGCAGGGCGCATCGGAGAAGGCGCCCCACGAGCTGCTCTCGGACCGCGAGTACCAGGTACTGTGTCTCCTCGCCTCGGGCAAGGTCATCAAGGAAATCGCGCGGGAGCTCGGCTTGAGCGCACCCACGATTGCCACCTACCGCTCGCGGCTGATGACGAAACTCGGCTTCTCCTCTACCGTCGATCTGGTGCGCTACGCGCTGGCCCACAAGCTAGTCGAGTAGAATCGCGTGAGAGGCACTTGACGCGGGCGCCGTGCGTGGCTATCATTCCTCCATGCTGAACGCAGCGCAGAGAACGGAAAAGAACTCTTTCGCGTGGTGGTGGCCCTGGAAATAGCCAGGACCATGCCCGGTTAGAAAAACGGTGCGCGGGTTCTGGCGGTACACGCCAGGCCCGCGCTTTTTTTTGGAAAAGCCGTGGAGCCTGTGGAACAGGTGACGCGGCTTTTTTCATTGGAGTTGGCGATCGGAGGAATGAATGACGACAGCGACTGCCGCGCAGCCGGCGGTGATGGTCCGAAAAATCAACGGGGAGCGATTTACACCGCTCTCCCTGGCGAAGAAACTGGGAGCCGTCGCGCTCCTGGAAAGCGCCTCGTTCCAGCGGGGGAGAGAGCGCTACTCCTTTCTCCTGTTGAGAGAGGCATTCCGCGTCCTCCAGAAGGGCGATGAGCTTTTCATGGTCAGAGATGGGGCCACCCTCGCGCTCCGCACGAGGGCCGGGGACATTCTCGACATTCTCTCCCACTTCTGCCGCCAGCATGACGGCAGGGCCGAGCAGTTCCCGCTCCCCACCGGGGGAATCGGCTTCCTTTCCTACGAGTACTGCCGGCGATTCGACACCATCCGGCTCAGGGATCGCCCCGATCCGCTTGGCCTGCCCGATGCGATTTTCCTCTTCGGCAGCATGTTCCTCGTCTTCGATCATTACACCGACACGATTTCCCTCGTGGGGCTGAACTACCGGGAGAAGGAGATCGACCTCGAGCGTGCTCTGGACGAGACCGAGCGGAGGATCAACGACCTGGACTTCAACTTCATGGCTCCCGCCCGCACCGACTGGAAGGTCGAGCCGCTCCCGCGGGAGGACGACAAGAAGACCTACGTATGGGGCGTGAAGGCGGTGAAGGAGCAGATCGTCCAGGGAAACCTCCTCCAAGGGGTGCTTTCCCGGCGCATGCAGGTGCGCACCGATATGCCGGCCATGGAGGCGTACCGGGCGCTTCGCACCGGCAACCCGTCCCCGTACATGTTCTACCTCGATTTTGGCGAGTTCCAGCTCTTCGGCGCCTCTCCGGAGGTGCACGTGAAGGTGCGTGACGGCACAGCCGTGATCCGTCCCCTGGCAGGGACGCGGCGCCGCGGCGCGGACGCGGTGGAGGACGCGCGGTTGGAGCGTGAGCTCCTGGCGGATCCAAAGGAGCGCGCGGAGCACCTCATGCTCGTGGATCTGGCGCGCAATGACCTGGGCCGGGTATGCGCGCCGGGGACCGTCGAGGTCACCCAGCTCATGGAGGTGGAGCGCTACTCGCACGTCATGCACATCGTCTCCCACGTGGAAGGGAAGCTCGCGTCGGGGCGCACGGGGATCGACGCTCTGCGTGCCACGTTTCCGGCGGGCACGGTGTCAGGAGCGCCGAAGATCCGCGCGATCGAGGTCATCGACTCGCTTGAACCTGTGAAGAGGGGGTTCTATGCGGGGGTGGTGGCGCACGTGGAGTCGGACGGGTCGCTGGACTCCTGCATCAGCATCCGCTGCGCGCTGAAACAGGGAGACCTCGTCACCCTCCAGGCGGGAGCTGGGGTGGTGTACGACTCGGATCCGGAGATGGAGTTCGAAGAAACAGAGACAAAGCTCGGGGCGCTTGCCCGGGCCCTTGGAATGGAGGCACGGCTGTGATCGTGATCGTCGACAACTACGATTCCTTTACTCATAACCTGTACCAGTACCTGATGGAGATCAGCGACGCGCCGGTGGAGGTGTTCCGAAACGACCGCCTCACGGTTGACGAGCTGGAGGCGATGAAGCCTTCGGGGATCGTCATCTCCCCGGGACCGGGGAGGCCCGAGGAGGCCGGGATCAGCGTGGAGCTCATCCAGAGGCTCGCCGGGAGCGTGCCCATCCTGGGCGTGTGCCTCGGCCACCAGGCCATCGCGGCCGCATTCGGCGGGCGCGTCGTCCCGGCGCGCCGGATCGTGCACGGCAAGGCGGAAGAAATCAGCCTGGACGGCCGCGGACTGTTCCGCGGTCTGCCCCGCTCGGCACGGTTCACCCGCTACCATTCGCTGGCGGTGGAGCGCGAATCGCTCCCCGTGGAGCTGGAGGTCACCGCCGTCGCCGCCGACGGGGAGATCATGGGTGTGCGCCACCGGCAGCTCCTCGTCGAGGGCATCCAGTTCCATCCGGAATCCATTGCCTCGGAACATGGGAAGCGATGCCTGCAGAACTTCCTGGGTTACCGGCGCGAGCCCTTCCCGCTGTCCACGATCCTCGCCGCGCTGCAGAGCGGCCACTCGATGAGCCGTGAGGACGCCGAACACTTCATGGACGAGCTCACCGACGGCCGGCTCACCGATTCGCAGATTGCCGGTGTGCTGGCCTGCATGACCGGCCCCCTCATCACTCCCGAGTCACTCGCTGGATTCGCCACGGTTTTGCGGCGGAAGAAAAGTCCGTTCGCCAGCGACAGGCGGGTGCTGGACACCTGCGGGACCGGGGGGGACGGGCTGGGGACATTCAACATCTCCTCTCTCGCGTCGGTGGTGGCTGCGAGCTGCGGCGCACTGGTGGCGAAGCACGGAAACAAGGGGGCAAGCTCTCCCGTGGGGAGCGCGGACTTCTTCCGCGAGCTCGGCGTCGCGGTGGACGCACCGCCGCGTGCGGCTGAGGACATGCTCCGCGAGGAGGGGTTCTGTTTCCTCTTCGCCCCGGTCTATCACGGCGCCATGCGCCATGCGGCCCGAGCGCGCAGCGAGCTGGGCATCAGGAGCGCGATGAACCTCGTCGGGCCGCTGTCCAACCCGGCCGATGCCTCCTACCAGCTCATCGGGGTCTTTGATAAGCAGTTCTGCGGGCCGGTAGCCGAGGCGGCACACCTCCTCGGCGTGCGCCGCGTAATGGCAGTGCACGGGGAAGATGGCCTGGACGAGATTTCCGTCTGCGCGCGCACCACGGTTGTCGAGCTCGACGAGACCGGGCGGCGAAGCGACTACACCCTCACGCCGGAAGAGTTCGGCATTCGCCGCTACGCCGTGGAGGAGCTGCGGGGCGGAACGGCCGCACAGAATGCGCGTGCGGCACTCGAGCTGCTCGCCGGCGGGGGGCCGTCCGCGATCCGCGAGGCGGTTCTCCTGAATGCCGGCGCGGCACTGTACATCTGCGGCATCGCCCGCAACGTTGGTGACGGGTACCTGCGCGCGCGGGCGGCGGTGCAGAGTGGCGCCGCGCGTGCCAAGCTGGACCGGATACGTGCGCGCTCCCGCGGCAGAGCGGAGGCAGCGTGAGCGCAGCCGGCGGGATCCTCCACGAGATAGCTGCCTTTCGCCGGGATCGAATCCGTCGGCAGGGTCACGCCATGGGCACCGCGCTGCCCGCCTCCCGCACGGCGCCCCTGGTGCCCTTCGGTGCCGACCCGTTCATCATCTGCGAAGTGAAGCGCCGCTCTCCCTCGCGCGGCGGGATTGCCCCGGGGCTGAACGCGGTGAAACAGGCGAGGACCTACGCGGACCACGGCGCGCGCAGCGTATCGGTGCTTACCGAGCAGGACCGGTTCGACGGATCCCTGGAGGACCTGGTGAGCATCAAGGAGGCGCTGCCCGGACTTTCCGTGCTCAGGAAGGACTTCCTGCTCGACCTCGAGGACGTCGAGGTCTCGTGGCGGGCAGGGGCGGACGCGGTCCTCCTGATCGCGTCTCTCCTCGAACGGGAAACGCTCGCCGCCATGCACGGAAAGGTTCTCCACCTCGGCATGAGCGCCCTTGTGGAGCTGCACGACGCCGACGATGTCGAAAAGTGCCGCGCAGTGGAGCCCCCGCTCATCGGCTTCAACAGCCGTGACCTTGCCACGTTCACGGTCGACCTGCTCGACCCAGTCGGTCTGCTCCCTCGCGTCTCCTGGAAACCGCGCGCCGTTTTCGAGTCCGGGATCCGCTCGGCGGAGGATGTCCTCCTTGCGCGTTCCGCCGGCTTCGACGGCGTGCTCGTCGGTGAGACGGCCATGCGTACGCCCCAGGCGATTCCCGATCTTGCACGCGCACTTCGATCCCGGCCGGGGAGATTCTGGCCCCGGCTCTGGGCGCGGCGGATGCCGGGCCGGCCGCTGGTCAAAATCTGCGGCATCACACGGGCGTCTGACGCGGCTGCTGCCCGGGAGAGGGGCGCCGATGCGCTGGGGTTCGTCCTTGCCCCGTCGAAGCGCCGGGCCGATCCTTCACTTCTGCACGACCTCAAAGGGCTGGACATCATCAAGATTGCCGTTGTGGTCACTCGGAACGACGGGGGCGGCCGACAGCTCGATCCGGCGGTGCAGGAATTACTGGCTCAAGGCCTGGTCGACGCCGTTCAATTCCACGGCGACGAGACCCCGGAAGAGTGCGAGGAAATGGCCTGGCCGTACTTCAAGGCCAGGCGCATCCGGGGACCCGTGGACATCGGTGCAATGCGAGAGTACCGAAGCCCCAGGGTCCTGGCCGATGCGTGGTCTCCCGCCGCCGGAGGTGGAACGGGCGGCCGCATTCCGGCGGAGCTCGCGCGGGAAGCCGGAAAGCTGGGATCCCTGTGGTTGGCCGGTGGCATCAGGCCGGAGAACGTCGGTGAGATCCTCGACGGGCTGGCCCCCGAGCTGATCGACGCATCCAGCGGGCTGGAGGAATCACCCGGCAGGAAGGACCCGGCGCGGCTGAAAGCCTTTTTCGAGGAGATTCGGAAGCATGAAAAGGTATAACGACTTCTTCGGAAGCTTCGGCGGGAGGTACGTCGCGGAGATGCTCCGGGCCCCTCTCGACGACCTGCAGGAAGCTTTCCTGCAGGCGGCTGCAGACCCGGCATTCACGCGGGAGCTGGAGGAGACGCTTCGGGACTTCGCCGGCCGGCCCACACCTCTCCTGAAAGCGGAGAACGCAACGCGCGAGCTCGGGGGGGCCTCCATCTACATCAAGCTTGAGGGCCTGGCGAACACGGGTGCGCACAAGATCAACAATGCGGTCGGCCAGGCAATGCTGGCACGGAGAATGGGGAAGACCCGGATCATCGCGGAGACAGGTGCCGGACAGCACGGCGTGGCCACGGCGGCGGTCTGCGCACGGCTGGGAATTCCCTGCCGCGTGTACATGGGAGAAGTGGACATGCGCCGGCAGCGGCCGAACGTGTTCTGGATGGAACGATACGGAGCGGAGGTCGTATCGGTCACGACGGGGTCGGCGACGCTGAAAGACGCCGTGAACGAGGCATTGCGGGACTGGGCAGCGAGCTTTCCCACCACCCACTACCTGCTGGGCTCCGCCCTGGGGCCTTCGCCCTACCCTGACATGGTGAGGGAGTTCCAGTCGGTCATCGGGCGGGAGCTCGCCCTGCAGCTTCGGGAGAAAGGCGTGGACTGCGCGGCCCTGGTTGCCTGCGTTGGCGGCGGCTCCAACGCCATCGGCTTCTTCTCAGCCTTCCTCGAGTCCGATTCACCCGTGTTGATCGGAGTGGAGGCAGGCGGCCGGGGCAGCGGCCCTGGGCAGCACGCCGCGAGGATGAACGGCCGGGGCCGCGCGGGGATCGTGCAGGGATACAAATCCCTCTTCCTCGCCGACAGCGACGGTCAGCTCCTTTCCACTCATTCAATCTCAGCCGGCCTGGACTACCCGGGCATCGGGCCCCAGCTCGCCCATCTCGGAGAAGAGGGCAGGATCAAATTCACGACCGCCTCGGACAGCGAGGCGCTGGATGCGGTGCAATTCTTCGCCCGGACCGAGGGGCTGGTCTTTGCGCTGGAGTCGGCGCACGCGGCAGCGGAGGTCATGCGCATTGCGCGGGACTACCCCCGGGAAAAATCACTGGTCGTGAACATGTCGGGACGGGGGGACAAGGACCTCTTCATCCTTGCCCGGGCTTTGGACCCGGATCGCTGGACGGCCTTCCTGCGGGAGGAGGCTGCCCGATGAGCGCCCCTTCCCGAATCATGGCTCACATGGTTGCCTGGTATCCCGACGGGGTCTCCTCCCTCGAGGTGGCCCGGGGGCTTGCCGACGGAGGATGCGCATACATCGAGCTGCAATTCCCCTTCTCCGATCCTACCGCTGACGGGCCGGACATCCAGCGCGCATGCAGCGCCGCCCTGGAGGCGGGCTTCACTGTCGACGCCGGCTTCGAGTGTGCCGAGGCGATCCGCCGCTTCGTGACCGTGCCCCTGTTCATCATGAGCTATGCGAACCTGGTGTTCACCCGCGGGATGGAGCGCTTCCTGACGGATGCCAGGGCGTGCGGTGCG
The DNA here is from genome assembly GCA_003170115.1 of Spirochaetaceae bacterium. Classification (GTDB taxonomy): domain Bacteria; phylum Spirochaetota; class Spirochaetia; order SZUA-6; family Fen-1364; genus Fen-1364. Next base: position 4,321 of record PMZS01000340.1, on the reverse strand, counting down.
CGCGGCGTGATCGTCCCCGACCTGCCCCCCGACTACGACGAGGGCCTTTTCAGAACCGCCGCGAAGCTCGGACTTGCCGCCGTGCCGGTCCTCTCCCCGTCCATGAGGGAGGGGAGGCTTTCGCGCGTAGGCACGCTGGAAACGGAGTACCTGTACGTGACGCTGCGGACGGGAACGACGGGTTCCTTCACGGAAATCGATTCCTCCGGGCTCGAGTTTCTCTCCCGGGTCGCCCGAATGGATCACGGAGGGAAAGCAAAGGTCCTGGGCGGGTTCGGCGTTTCCACTCGCGAACAGGTGCAGGCGGTCTCACCCCACGTGCATGCCGTGGTGGTGGGAAGCGCGCTGGTGCGGCTGGTTGCCGCGGGAGGGGACGTCGCCTCTGCCGTGCGGGAGATGGTGCGGAAGCTTTCGGGAGCGCAGGAGACGGTCGGCGCCTGAGAAACGCACTACCACGTCACATCGACATGGGCGTACTCACGAATACGCCTGTCCGCGGTGACGACCGGACATTGATAAATCCTCGCCGTGGCCACGATGATTCGATCAGCCGGGTCCCTGTTGGTGTATTCGGGAAGCGAATACGCTTCCTCCATGATCTTCAGGTCGATATCGACGAGCTGCCATCCGTTGAGCTGTATGAAGTGGCGAAACCACGATTTCCAATGGCGATCCAGGCTGATGCGGGAGCGCTCCACGCCGCACGCGATCTCGGCGCAGCTGATGGGGGAAACGAGCACTCGCGCGGATTCATCCACCAGCGCTTCGGCGGCACGAACGCTGAGATTCTCCGGTGCCAGGATGCTCCAGAGAATTGCACAGGTATCCAACACGACATTCATGCCTTCCCCGCCCTGAGCATCTCCCAGTCTTCGTCGGGCATGAACGGCTCGGTGATGTCGCCGATGATCTTTCCTGTTTCACGACCACAGCCCAGTTTCGTCTTGTTTGCCGCAGGCTTGTCGATCGGAACGATTCGTGCGATTGGCAGGTTTCTTTTCCGTACTTCGATTTCCTCTCCATTTTCAACGGCGGAAAGATACTCGCTTATTTTACTTTTCAGCTCTGCGATATTGGCTATCTTCATAGCCATATATTAGATCATCTTTGTGACCTTATTCAAGGTTACGTATCGCCAATTGTGAAATCTTGGGCGCTATTCGCGAAGAATCCCGGAACGCCAGGTTGCGCATTGTGCGAAACGCAGAAAGTGAAACAAAGTTGCGCTTTTTACCTTTTGCATAATGTTTAAGCCCTGTGGGCCAATTTGCGTGGGGTTCAGCGTTGCACTCTGCCCGAGCCTGCGCCGCTCATGAGCGCCTTCACCTCCGCCACGCTGATCAGCGGCAGATCCCCCGGGATCGAATGCTTCAGGCACGAGGCAGCCACCGCGAACTCCAGCGCCTCCGCCGGGCTGCCCAGGTTCTGAAGCCCATAGATCAGCCCCGCGGAAAACGCGTCACCCGAGCCGACACGATCCACGATGTCGCGGATCTCGTACCTCCGGGAGACGAAGAAATCCTTCCGGTCATGGAGAACGGCAGACCATCCATTGTCGTCCGCGGATCTGCTCTCGCGCAGCGTAATGGCGATGCGGCTGACCGTGGGATGGGCTGAGAGAACCTTCTCCGCAAGCCTTCGGTATTGGGCGGGGTCCAGCGCCCCGGATTCGACGTCAACCTCCGCCTTGATGCCCAGGGCATGCTGGCAGTCTTCCTCGTTCGCCATGAGGACGTCCACGTGCCGCAAGATCTCGCCCATCACCTCGGCCGCGCTCGCGCCGTATTTCCACAGGTTCTTTCGGTAGTTCAGGTCGCAGGAGACGGTGAGACCCTTCTGTTTCGCGCTGCGCACGGCCTCAATGGACAACTCAGAGGCGGACCGGGAGATGGCCGGCGTGATGCCGGTAATGTGGAACCATGCCGCCCCGGAAAAGCACCTGTCCCAGTCGATATCCCCGCGCTGCGCCTCTGCAATCGCGGCTCCCCCACGGTCATAGATCACCACGGAAGGCCTCTGGCCCGCCCCCGCCTCCAGGAAATAGATGCCCAGCCTGCTGCCTTTGCGCACGATAAGCGACGTGTCGATCCCCTGCCGTCGAAGCTCACCGGCACAGGCGTCACCAATTGCATTCGGGGGAATCACCGACACGAAGGCCGCGTCGCACCCGAAACGGGCAAGTGCCGCGGCGACGTTCGCCTCCCCGCCTCCGAATGTCGCCTCGAACAGCGGGCTCTGGAAAAAGCGCTGCGCTCCCGGAGGCTTCAACCGCAGCATGATCTCACCAAAGGTGACGACCCGTCCGCTCACGGGGTGCCCACCACGTTCACCGGGTATGGTGGCGCACCCCCCGCGAGGACGGCCGCGGCGTTGCGCGCGGCCTTTGTCTTCAGCTCCACTACCGATTCCTCGCTGTACCAGCCGGCGTGGTCCGTGAAGATCACGTTGTCCAGCTGCCGAAGGGGGCTGTCTCGGGGCAGGGGTTCCTCCTCGAACACATCAAGCCCCGCGCCTCCGAGCTTCCCGTCCCGCAGTGCCTCGGCCAGCGCGAGCTCGTCAAGGACCGGCCCCCGTGCCGTGTTCACGAGGATCGCGCCGGGCTTCACGAAAGCAAGCTCCGCCCGCCCGATCATGTGCCGCGTCTCGGGGGTGAGGGGCACGTGCACGGAGATATAGTCCGATTCGGCAAGCAGGACCGGCAGGTCGACGAGAACCGCGCCGGCCGCCTTCACCGTCGAAGCCCGCACATAGGGATCGCACATGAGCACCCGGCCGAATCCGAGGCCCGAAACCTTGCGGAGCAGGGTGTGTGCCGCATTTCCATAACCGAGGATGCCGAGTGTCCGTCCTTCGACGCGGTAGCAGGGCTGGTCCCGATGGAGGTTCCACTTTCCCTGGCGGATCATGCGGTCCTTGTAGCCGATCTTGCGGATGCAGCCCAGGAGGAGGGCAAGGGCGTGGTCAGCCACCTCCTCGAAGCAGTAGTCGGGAACGAAGGTCACCCAGATGCCTCTGCGTGTCGCGGCGTCCACCGCCACGTTGTCGTAGCCCACGCCGTAGCGGGAGATGACCCGGCATTTCGGGAGGCCCTTGATGATGTCGGCGGTCATGGGAAAAAGGTTCACCAGGATGGCATCGGCATCGGCGAAGGCCGTGCGCGCCTCGGATGCGGAAGAGGATGAGAACACCCGCACCTCCGCGTCCACTTCCGCGAGGACGGCCTTTTCCTCATCGTACGCCGCGTAGCGGTCGTCGGCGATGACGACGGTGAACCTGCTCATTCCTCCCCCGCCTTCGCCCCTCCTTCTTCGAAGACGATCTCGCCCTCGGCGATGACCTTGACGGGGTAGCGTGTGACGTCGAAGGGGTCCCCGTTCCAGCAGGAGAAGGACGCCCATTTCCCCTTGCCCAGCGTCCCGAGGATTCCGTCGATGCCGAGGATCTGCGCGTTCCTGCGGGTGATGATCTCGATGGCGTCCTGGCGGTTGAGACCGCACCTGATGAACCAGCGCAACTCGAGGAGAAGGTTGCGCTGGGGGATCACCGGGTGGTCGGTCATGAGGCCGAAATCGACCCCGCTCTGCAGGAGGTGCCGCACGTTGCGCCAGTTCTCGTGCCGCAGCTCCACCTTGTAGGCAAAGGCGTCCAACGGCCCGAAAACCACGGAAACGCCCCGGTCCTTCAGCGCGGCATAGATGCGGCCGTCGTTCACATCGCAGGCGTGCTCGACGGTCACATGAATGCCGTACTCCTCCTGCAGGCGAAGGAGGCAGGCGATGTCGTCGATCTTGTGCACGTGCGCACGCAGGGTCTCCCGACCCTGGAGGATGTCGCGCACGACCTGCTCCTCCGCGGTGAGGGCAGTGTCGGTCCCCGCCTTCGCCCGCGTACCGCGCTTGTCGAGTTTCGCCTTCACCTGGGAAAGCCGCGCGCGCAACAGGGAGAGCGCCCCCATGCGGGTATAGGGCCGTGTCCCCTTCCAGTCCCGTGTGGACATGGGGTTGTAACCGAAGGCGGCCTTGATGCCTGCACGGGCGATCAGTGCCTCCGTCGTGCTGCGGGCGTAGTTGCGGATGATGGCGGACTTCCCGCCGATGATGTTCCCGCTCCCGGGGAGAACGCAGGAATACAGAACGCCCAGCTCCACTGAGTCGCGAAACGCGCTGTCGTCCATCTGGACGGAATCAAGGGCGTCGGCGAGGAACAGGAGCGATTCCATCCGCTCGTTGGCCTCCCCCTCTGTTCCCGGTTCCCCCGAGCGCTCCATCCCGATGTGACAGTGCGCGTCGATGAAGGCGGGGGTGACGACGGGGAACCTGCC
>PMZS01000204.1 GCA_003170115.1 Spirochaetaceae bacterium | reverse complement strand
AGGTTGCCGCTGTCCACCGTGGACACGTAGCGAGGCTCCAGGGGCTTCAGCGTCTGGACGTCATACCAGTTCAGGAGATGACCTTCGTAGCGCTCCAACCTGGAGATTGTCTCCAGGGTGCGACTCAGGGTTTCTACAATCTGGTCTCCCGTCACGTATCCGAAATCCCGTGCGGCCAGCGCGCTCAACATCCAGAGACCGATATTCGTAGGGCTGGTACGCATGGCAAGCTGGTCCTGATGGAAGACCTGGTAATTGTCGGGGGGAAGCCAGGAGGTCTCCTCCGAAACAAAGTCCGAGAAAAAGTGCCAGGTTCTTCGTGCAACCTTTCTCAGGAACGCCAGATCCCTCGCGGGGAGTCGGGAATTCCGCGACCGTGTCCGCGGCCGAAGGTTCAAGAGCCATCCGATCAGGGGGGAGAGGAACCACAAACCAAGCCAGGGGGCTGCCAGGAGCAGGTTCGCGGACGTCCAACGGTACACCACCCAGGTCATGATCGCGCTGAGCAGGCTTATCAGTCCCATGGAGAGAATGAGGGCTGACAGGTGAGTCAGGGCGCTCCAGCGCTTCGCTCCCGCTGCCGTCCACTCAAGCAGATGCCTGTGCGAGATGAGCCGGCGATACCACACCTGGAGAATGGCGTTCAAGGCGAGCAGGGCCTGGTGGGGAATCAGGGAGGCTTCCACCGCGGTCCGCAGAAGGTCATGAGCCAGCTGCGAGGGGGAGAATCTTTTCAGTCCCTGGCGGGTTGTCGCCGAGGTGAGAGGCTGCGCCAGGGTCTGGAAGAGCAATTGCGAAAGAACGACCAGTGTGGAAATCCATTCCATCCGGGATGAAATCAGCCACGAACCTGCAAGCAAGGCCAGGCTTGCCGCGGGGATCAGGCTTCGGCGCAGGTTGTCCAGGATTTTCCACCGGTTGAAGCAGGAGAGCTGGTTCGATCCTCGCCGGCCTCCCGGTTGCGGGATACGGGGGAGGATCCAATCAGCGATCTGCCAATCTCCCCTGATCCAGCGGTGCTCTCGGCGCGCATATGCCATGTAGTCCTGCGGAAACTCGTCAATCAGCTCGATGTCGCTGGCCAGGCCCACGCGAACATGCGCACCTTCAATCAGGTCATGACTCAGCAGCCACTCTTCGGGAAATCTTCCAGAGAGCACCCGGCTGAATGCGCGCACATCGTAGATGCCTTTTCCATGATATGACCCTTCACCGGTGAGATCCTGGTTGACATCGGATACCGCCCTGGTATAAGGGTCTATTCCAACCACATGGGTGAAGAGGCGGCTGAAAGGCGAGCCGCTCGTGCTTGGCAGGGAAGGGCTCACTCGTGGCTGAATGATCGTGTACGAGCCGGCGATGACCCTGCCGTCCATGTCGAAACGGGGCTGATTGAGCGGGTGCGCCAGGGTTTCGATCATCCTGCGGGCAGTTCCGGAAGGAAGCTGGGTGTCACTGTCCAGCGTGATGATGAACCGGACATCCGCCAGGCGCTCCGGGTTGCCCACGTACGCAAGCCGGCCCGCGTTTTGTGGACGCGTACCGTCGATCAGACGATTGAGCTCCTCAAGTTTGCCGCGTTTGCGCTCCCAACCGATGTATTTCTGCTCGGATTCGCTCCACAACCTTTCCCTATGCAGGAGGAAAAAGCGCTCACCACCATATCTCTTATTGAGGGTCGAAAGCCCGGAAATCGCCGTCTGAAGAAGCTGTTCGTCCTTCTCACGGTGCGCTTCATCTCCGTCCATGTAATCCGAGAACAGGCTGAAGAGGAGATTGTCCTCCCGGTTGGCCAGGTAGCGGATCTCAAGCTTGTCTACCTCCGCCGAGGTCGTCTGCGCGTCCACGAGCAGCATGGGCACGACGACAAGGGTTCGAAAGCCGTCAGGAATTCCCGACACTTCGAAATCCATCTTTGCGAGGGTGCGAGGCGGAAAAACCCGCATGACCAGGTAGTTCACGACCTCGATGGAGAGTTGGCTCACGGGGATCAGGGAAAGCAGCGCAATGAGGATTCGTGTCTGCGGTGTCTGATCCCGCAGACCGAGAATGACGATCAGGAAGACGAAGAGCGCGGTGAAGATGCCGAGCCCGAAGAAGTACACCGCCGAATGATGGCGATATGCCCACTGCAGCACGCGGAACCTGAGAGCTTCCCGGCAGCCGACACGCCGGTCAAGCTCGGGTCTGCCCTCACCGATCAGGTAGATCCCGACATGGGCCCACCGCATGTCCTCGGAGGGCATGCGCGTTGCTTTCACCGCCAGGTCGATGGCGCCTTGCGCAACCTCCTCTTCAGCCTGGGCGGACCGACGCGCAATCTGCTCGATCGCGCGTCGATACCTATCACGCGTTGGAAAATCCATCCTGGCATAGATGCCGGATGGATCCATCCTGAGCAGCCGTTCCACCTGGCTGACGTGTTCGAAGACCAGTCTCCAGTCCAGCAGGGCGAGCTGTCTCAAGCTCGTGAAGGCGTTGCTGATCGAGATCTGATCCTTCGTCTGGCGGTTCTGCTCGCGCGCGCTCATCTCGCTCAAGGGCTTGCGATTGATGCGTTCCAGCCAGCTCTGTACCGGCCCCAGGGCGGCCTCCTCGTCGTAGAGGTGATCAACGAGTTGAAAAGCGAAATAGGGGCTCGGGCTGGGCTGGTTTTCCGCAAGCTCCGCCATGATCGAGAACAGGTGGTTGGGATCTCTGCGGTTGGCCGTGATGAGCCTGTTTGCCCAGAAATCGGCAATCTCGCGATCCCGCAGCTCCGTGAGGCCCCGCGCCGCAATGCCCTGGATGCCCTCGATCAATGCAAGGCGGAGCATCAGGGGGATTGCCCAGAGCTCGCCGATGCTCAGCGTGCGCACGGATTGATATGCTTCGATGAAGGCGATGACATTCTCGCGGTCCAGACGCAGGCCGGCCTGGGAGACCAGCTCCTTGGCCAGGCCGTAGATGCGCGGCAGACCCTTGTAGGATTTGCCTTCCAGCACGGGCAGCGTCCGGTAGAACCGCCGCGAGAGGTTTTGCTGCACGTCTCGGACGTTGCCCTCGATAATGTACTCGTTGTCGAGAATCCACTCGGCGATGGGGGTCGTCCGCTGTTCCAGCAGTGCCGCCTCGGAGAGATCCCGGCACACGAGGCTGATCCACTGCCGTGCCTGTCTCAGTTGGTCGAGGAGCCTGATGTTTCGCAACGGCCTGGTGTCCAGTTTCTGACTCACCGCCAGACGCCGTGCATGCTCCTGCATTTGTGACGGGGAAAGTGGCGCGTCGAAACTCCCCGAATCATCGATCACACCGGGGCGCTTTGGATTCAGGACAGAGACCACGGGCGGTATCTCACCTCTTTGCCGAAGGATGGCCACGGCAATCCGCATGAGATCGATGGGCGCCTGGAGGATCAGCACGGTCTCCTCCGTTGCCAGCCAGCGCGCGTGATCCGCGAGGAGTCCCTGCTCGACTCCGAGCCTCGACCGCCGCGCCCACACCCCGCCGAAAAGGGCGCCTAGCGATCCTGCCGCCAGGATCGGGGCCGCAATTGGAAGAGTCACGCCCCCGGCCGGCCACAACCAGCGGAGAACCAGGAAAGCGGCTCCGGCAAGCCCGCCCATGAAAAGAGCCGAAAGGGTCACGGCTATAGCGCGGCGCCAGATGAACGGGTCAAGGGTGTGGACGCGCCCGTCGATCGTCTTGTGGATCAGTGCAGCGCGGCGGAAGCCCCTCTTCCCCAGCACCCGGAGGGCTCCCTGAGCTTCATCGCGCCTGACGAAGTATGCCGTGAGAATCCCTGACTTCATCACTGCGTTCAGTATAGTCAATTTCGCGGGCAGTGTTCCGACCTTCCAATGTGCGCTACCGAACAGATTTGCATCCCGGCTAGTTGGTATTCTTGCCTGAAGGAAGGGGGTTCAAGATGGGTATACTCGCGCTGCTCGGAGTCGTCCTGATTGTCATCATCGTTCTCATATTGGTGTAAGGAGAAGGCAATGAGATTCATGCTGAGACGGCGGGAGGCCAATGTCCTCCTGATTGATAGGATCGTTCTCCTGGTACTATGGCTGCTTGGACTTGGCAGCGCATACACGCTGGGCGGTTTTGTCTACGTCTTGCTCGTGCTCGGGCTCATCCTCGTTGTTATTTCGCTTTTCGCTCGATTTCGCGGGCACAGGTAACAGGAAGGGAGTGGAATCTGCCATGTTTCAACCAATTGGTCTCCTGTGGGGTATTGTCACGCTTATCTTTGGAATCCTTGTTCTGGTCTATCCCGCGTTCCTGCGCTACACGGTGGGGATCTATCTGATTATTGTGGGATTGTGGGCAATTATTCCGAGACTGCAGTTCTAGCGTTCGGGCTCCCACTGCTGATACCTCTTCACTCTCTCCCACCTGAAATGGTATAGTGTGGCCCCTGAGAGAGGTCTAAGGAGGCTGCATACGAAAACTATGCCCAACCCGCCGGGTTCCCCTCACCCGCGAGACAACCGTCTGCTCTCTGTCCTTCCCAAGCCGGAATTCGAGCGTTTGTCTCCACACCTGGAACTGGTCCCGATGCCTCTCGGTGAGGCCCTGTACGAGTCCGGGGACAAATTGAATCACGTTCATTTCCCCACCGATTCCATCGTGTCCCTGCTCTATGTCATGGAGAACGGCGCGTCCGCCGAAATCGCTGTAGTCGGCAACGAGGGCATAGTGGGCATTTCCTTGTTCATGGGCGGCGAGACGATGCCGAATCGGGCCGTTGTGCAGAGTGCGGGCACCGCCTATCGGTTGAAGGGGCAGATGCTCCAGCAGGAGTTCAACCGCGGCGGGGCGTTGCAGCACCTGTTGCTGCGTTACACCCTGGCCATGCTGACCCAGATGGCGCAGACCGCCGTCTGCAATCGTCACCATTCGGTGGACCAGCAACTCTGCCGCTGGCTGCTGCTCAGTCTTGACCGCTTGACCTCGAATGACCTGAGCATGACCCAGGAGCTGATCGCCAACATGCTGGGGGTGCGGCGCGAGGGCGTGACCGAGGCTGCCGGAAAACTGCAGAGCGCGGGCTTGATTCACTACAGCCGGGGCCGCATCACCGTGGTGGATCGGCCGGGCCTGGAAGCGCGGGTGTGCGAGTGCTACGCCGTTGTCAGGCAGGAGTTCCGCCGCCTGCTCCCGGACGTGATCGCGGTGTGATCCGCTCCGAGTCTCAGTGATAGAATTACAATCGGTCAGCAAGAGCTTCGGCCAGCTCAGGGCGGTGAGCGAAATTTCCTTTGCGACCAGGGATGGGGAAATATTCGGGCTCCTCGGTCCCAACGGCGCGGGCAAGTCCACGACGATAAAGATGATCATGAATATCCTCGCCCCGGATTCCGGGTCCATCCTCTTCAACGGAAGTCCTCTCCGGGAAGCGGACAAGGATCGCATTGGCTATCTCCCCGAAGAGCGCGGACTCTACCGCAAGGTAAAGATCAACGAGATGCTGCACTATCTTGCCAGCCTCAAAAACGCGGACCGGTCCTCGGTTGAAAAGAGGCTCGACGAATGGCTCGCGCGCTTCAACCTGGTGGAGTGGAAGACCCGGACGCCCGAGACTCTCTCCAAGGGGATGGCGCAGAAGGTGCAGTTCATCGCCTCAATTCTCCATGACCCCGAGTTCATTTTTCTCGATGAGCCGTTCTCGGGCCTCGACCCGGTGAGCACCGATGTGCTGCGCGAAGCGGTCCTCGAGCTGGGGAGCATGGGCAAGACCATCCTCTTCTCCACGCACAACATGGAGGTTGCGGAGAAGATCTGCTCGCGGCTCCTCGTCATTGATCACGGCCGCGAGGTGATCTCGGGCTCCCTTGCCGACATCAAGTCGCGCTACGGTCACAACAGCGTGGCCGTGGAGTTCGACGGCACCATAGACTTCGAGTCCCTGTCCGGGATGGTGCGCAATGTGTCCCGCTTTCCCCGCTGGGTGGAGATGGAGCTCGCCGAGGGCGCAAGCTCCCAGGCACTTCTCAAGAGTCTTCTCGGCCAGGTCTCCGTGCGCCGGTTCGAGGTGGTTTCCCCCTCGCTGCACCAGATTTTCGTGGAGCTGGTCGGCGAGGGCGGGAAGAGCGGTTCTGAAAAGGCGGGTGAATAGATTGGGAAAGCTCGGGAAGATCATCCGCATGGAGTTCCGGCTCACCGTGGCCAACAAGGTGTTCATCATTCTCACGATCGTCGGGCCGTTCCTCATCGCGGCGGTCACGATCCTGCCCAGTCTCCTTTCGGGGTCGGGAGGAGCCATGGGCGGCCCGGCGACGAGAATTGCGCTGGTGGGCGCCGATCCCCGCTTCGTCCAGGAGATCTCTCCCGCCTTCCTGCAGGCGAAGATCGAGGTCAGCGCCGTGCAAGGGTCCGCCGAGTCCCTCGACCCCCAGGTCCAGGCCGGTGTAATTGATGGGTATCTGGTGATGCCCGCCGACCTGTCAAAGGTCGCCCGGCTGGAATACGTGTCGAAGAATGCGGTTGATTTCCGCGTGATCAGCGTCCTCCAGGGGGTGATCGGGAAAGCCATCGTCGCCCAGAGGCTGATCAAGGCGGGCGTCCCCCCCTTACAGGTGGCGTCTCTTACGCAGTCACCCGCCTTCGAGACGCGGCAGCTCACTCACAATGGAGAAAAAAAGAAAAACTCGGATTTCGTCACTGTCCTCATGACCGGGCTGACCTTCGCCATGCTCCTGTACATGACGGTGCTTCTCTACGGGCAGGTCATTGGAAGGTCCGTGCTCACGGAAAAAACGAGCAAGACGGTTGAAATCATGCTGTCCTCGGTGCGGCCAATGGACCTCCTGTTCGGAAAGATCCTCGGCAAGGCGCTGGCGAGCCTGCTGCAATACGGGATATGGGTCACGGTCAGCGCGGCGGTGCTGAAGCTCATTGGTCCGCGTTTCGGCCTCTCCATCGGCTTCGGGCTCACGATGAGCACGCTCGCGTACCTCGTGCTGTTCTTCATCCTTGCGTACTTTCTCTACTGCTCCCTCTACGCCGCCCTGGGCGCGGCCTCAGAGGACGAGCAGCACCTCGGTCAGCTCGCGTGGCCCATGGTCATATTTCTCGTGATCCCCATTGTCATGATCTCCCCGATCATCACCACGCCCCAGGCGCCCGTGATCATCGGCCTGTCCCTGTTCCCGCTTACCGCACCCATCGTCATGTTCCTTCGCATCCTGGTGGGCGCCGCCCGACCGTGGGAAATCCTGGTCTCTATCGGGCTGATCATCGCCGCGACGGCCGGGGTGATCTGGCTTTCGGCCAGGATCTTCCAGGTGGGCATCCTCATGACGGGAAAGCGTTTCAAGTTCCGCGAGGTGCTGCGGCTCGCCCGCTCCCGATAGGCATCGATTCCCCGGATTGCGCCCAAAGTCTTCTGTGTGCTTCCGAACAGAACGATTCCGGTTTTCCGAATATTCTTCATGGTAGCGGGCGTTGTGCATTGAGCGCGGCGCTCCAGGAGCAAAACATGACGATTGCGGGAAAAATGCAGGGGATGTTCACCAAAGGGGTGTCCGTATCGAAAAATCTGGCCAGGAAGGCCAGGGGAAAGGCGGGGGACCTGGGCGCCATGGGCGTGCTGAAACTCGAGATCGTCCAGCTGCAGTCCCAGGCGGAAAAGCTCATCGCGAAGCTCGGCAACGAGGTCTACGCGACTCTCGTGGACAGGGATCACGCCACGGTGAGCCGCGAAACTCCTTCGATTCGCGCCGTTCTCAAACAGATCAAGGGACTTCGCGCGCGGAATGAGCTCAAGGAAAAGGAATATCACGCGATAAGCGGATAGCGAAAAATGAAAGGAAGTTCATCATGACGATCCTGTTGATCATTGCCGTCGTTCTGTTTGTATTCTGGCTGCTGGGATTCAGCACTCGCTTCATTGAAAGCGGCGTGATTCACGTCGTGCTTGTCATTGCGCTCATCCTGTTTGTCGTCTGGATCCTGCGCGTGGGATTCAGGGCTTTTTAGCCACGAGACGCTTCAGCCTTCCACCAGTGAAGAATCTCCGCGAGGCACTCGTGTCCTCGCGGACGTTCGCGGCGCACCTTTCCAGATACCTGTTCTCAAGGTCCGTCACGCGTTCCCTGGTCATGTAGCGACGCCCCAGGTCGAGGAACTCCTCGTATTGTGCAAACGAGGACCAGTGGTATGAGCGGTCCACGGGCTGAAGCAGGACGTCGACAAGCTCCCGGTCAGCGGACTGCTTGCTCCGTGTGGACAGATCCAGGAGCCTGAGGACGAGCTCGACGGTGGACAGGGCATCTTCGGACAATTGAACAGGAGCGGATACATCGAACCCCACGAAGAACACCTCCTGTCCCGCAAGGAGAGTCCGGGCTTCCCGGACCGGCAGGTTGGACATGACGGAACCGTCCGCGTGCGCATGACCGCCAATCTCCAGCGCGGGGAAGATGAGCGGGATGGCGGAAGAGGCCATCACCGCTCTCATGAGCCCGTCGGGCCCCGGGATGGTCCTGACGGTCCCCCGGTTGCCTGACCCTTCTCCGGCCGTGAAGATGGCAGGGACCCCCTCGACCAGGTCGACTGCCACGGCCGCGAAGGGAATCTTCAGAGTCTGGAAAGTGATGCCTTCGAAGATCTTGTTGAATATCGAAAACGCATCCTTCTCCGCGACCATGGCCGACGTGACCATTGCTTTCCCGAAGTGCATGCCATGCTTCAGCGTTCCCGCAAGCCCCGAGAAAAAGCGTTCCGTTCTTGACTGTACATGACCGTCCGAAGGCTTCGTCTCTCCGAAATACCGTTTTTCGAACTCCGTGAACTCCTCGGAAGCCATGACGTTCTTGACGTGTCTGAAGACATCTCCGACGTTCCCGAAGTGGCTGTACAGCGCCCCGAAAAGGGAACCGGCGGAAGTGCCGATCACGAGGTCGGGCCTGATCCCCGATTTCTCCAGGGCATCGATCATCCCGAGATGGCAGAACCCCCTTGCCGCGCCTCCGGAGAGAACATAGACCATCTTCGGAGAGTACCGGCTGAGACCGTGGTCGGAACGAACCTTTTCAATACGGCTTTGCACAACGAAACCCCCTGGAGAACAGAACTTCTGGTCGTGGCGCGACGGGACGCCTTTTTTCCTGAAGCATAAGCCGAAAGATCGGCTCGATCGGTACGCTGGCAGACATAACCATACGATTTCAATTCGTTCGTCGCCGCCCACTTGGCGGGAGGACGCGAGTATATTAATGAAGAAAGTGCGACGAGGAGGGACAGGTGGCAATGAAGGAAAAGCCCGTGCCGCCCCATATCACCATGGTGGAAGAGCGCGGCAGCTTCAAGATCTGGATCGTGGATGGCAGCTACATCCGCGGCCATATCGACGAAGAGTTCACCAACTTCGGCCAGCATTTCCGGTTCCCCTACATACCGGAAAACGAGCTGTGGCTTGACCAGGAAGCGGAGCACGATGAAAGGCGGTTTTTCATCGACCACCTGCTTGTCGAGCACCGCCTGATGAAGGCGGGTCGGCCGTATGCGGAGGCCATTGTCGAAGCGGACAAGCAGGAGCGGAAGGAGAGGAGGCGGGCGGGGGATATCCGGAGAGCCACCGTGCACGGTGCCGTTCTCCCCGCGGGGGAAACCATGCATGAAGAACTGTGGAAAAGGCTCGAGAATGCGGTCACCGTCTGGATCGTGAATGGCCGCCTGGTGCGGAGCACTTTCGACATCGACTTCACCGAGGGGGGGCACGACAAGGTGTACGAGTTCGTGCCCGCCGAGGAAGTCTGGATCGACGATGCGATCATCGAGCAGGAGCGGGGATATATCCTCCTCCACGAGCTGCACGAGAGAAACCGAATGTCAATGGGTTGGCCCTATACCAGGGCGCATGCGGAGTCCAGCCGGATGGAATACCGGTGCCGACAACATCCGGATGAGCTGCACGATGCCCTGGCGGCGGAGGGTTGGTCATGATGAACCGACTTTCGTGAAATCGATATATCCCCGCTGAACGTCCACAGAGATCAGCTGCACGCGGATCCGGCCGCCGACATCGATGCCTTCGAACCCTCGCACCACCCTGCCTTCAACGGGGATCGTGAGCAACCTTGCCCACGTGCCTTTGTCAGAAGCCCCCGTGACGATGGCGTCAAACTGCTCGCCGATCCTGGTTTCCAGCAGCATGGCGGCAGCGGATTTGGTGACCTGTCGTTCAACTTTGTTCGCGGCGTCTTCCGC
>PMZS01000230.1 GCA_003170115.1 Spirochaetaceae bacterium | reverse complement strand
GGAGATGGAGGGCGATTCGCTCCTGGCGCTTTTGCAGAAGACCGCGGCAGGGATCGAAGAGTCGCGGGAGCGCACCTCTTCGATCATCGACCGCACCCAGGTGGAGTTCCTTCGGGCGCAGACCCTCCGCGACCTCCTCGCCGGACCCGCGGATGCCAGCTATGGAGAAGTCCTTGCGAGCCTCGGGGTGTCTCTCGCACCGCCTCTCACCCTCTGCGCCTTCTGGATCAGGGATTTCGAGGAGGTCTCCGCACGCTTCCAGGGGGACGGGCTTGCGCGCTTCTCTTCAATGGTAGAGCGGTCCCTCGGCCAGGTGCTGGCAAAGCGGGGAACAGGGGAGATCGTGGCGATCCGGCCTGACCACGCGGTTGTGATCCTCGCCGGTACCGCCAGCGCTCCTGACGCCGTTGATGCGGTCCAGGGCTTCTGCACGGACGCGAAGGAGTACATGGAACGCTACCTGTCCGTTCGCACTCAGTTCGCCGTGGCGAAACCCTGCGGCAGCCTCGGGGAGGTGCCTTCCGCGTATCGCGCGCTCCTGGACGGGCGCGGTGTTCAGTCGAGAATCGTCGTGGTGGCCAGGCGCTTCATCAGGGAACATTACACCGATCCCGGCTTCTCCCTTGCCGAGATCGCCGGGACGGCCGGGGTCTCGAGGAACCACCTGAGCTGGGAGTTTGCGCGGGAGACCGGGGAGACTCTCACCGAGCACCTTGCGCGGCTGCGCATCGATGAGGCGAAGCGCCTGCTCGCCGCCACAAGTCTGCGCATATACGAGGTGGGTGAGCGCGTCGGCTACCCCAATGTCGAGCATTTCAGCAGGGTTTTCAAAAAGCTCACGGGGAAAAGCCCCAGCTCCTGGCCGCGTGAGGGTGGCGGCGGGGAAGGGTGAAGGGGGCGCCCTGGGCTCCGCCGAAACCGCGCTTTTTCGGATAATTCGTCAAACAATCGGAATCCGCATCATTCACGGCATGCCGGAAGCGTGAGATACTTCCTCCATATCGCATCCCACCAAGGAGGAACCATGAAGAAACTCATTGTCGTCATGCTCGCCCTGTGTGTTGCCGGCGGCCTCTGGGCGCAGAGCATCACGCTGAAAATGGGCGACAACCTTTCCGACCGCACCACCACCTGGGGCGCCGTCGTCGAACAGATCAATGCCGAGTTCAAGAAGGCGAACCCCGGCGTCGAGATCGTCACGGAAAGCTACCCCGACCAGCCGTACCAGCAGAAGATCAAGATCTACGCTACGGCCAAGCAGCTCCCGGACGTCTTCAAGTACTGGAGCTTCTCCACGCTCCTGAAGCCCCTGGTGGACGGCGGGTTCGTGATGGAGCTCAACAAGGCGGACTTTGCCAAGTACGGTTTCGTCCCCGGCTCCCTGGAGAGCAACGTATGGGGCGGCAAGCTCTACGGCATTCCCGTCTCCGCCGACATGTGGGTGATCTATTACAACAAGAAGCTCTTCAAGGACGCCGGGATCACCACGCTCCCGACCACCATTGAGGACCTGGAGGCACTCGCGCCGAAGTTCAAGACCCAGGGAATCATCCCGATGGTCACCGACGGCAAGGACGCGTGGCCGCTGTCCATAACGTACGATGTCCTGGTCGAAAGGGTGAACGGTGACTTCTCCCGCCAGCAGGCTGCGCTTGACCGCAAGGCCAAGTTCACCGACCCCGACTTCGTGGAAGGCGCCCGCCAGTACCTGAAGTTCGTGCAGTCGGGGCTGTTCCAGGAGGACCTCATGGTCTCCGACTACGGCGCCTCCCGCAACCTCTTCGGCCAGGGCAAGGCCGCAATGTACCTGATGGGCTCGTGGGAAATGGGCCTGGCCGCGGATACGAACTTCTCCGACGAGTTCAGGTCCAACGTGGATGCCTTCAAGTTCCCCGTGCTGAAGAATGGCAAGGGGAAGGTGGACGACCTCGAAGCCTGGTACGGCGGAAACTACGTCATCAGCTCGGCCTCCAAGTACAAGGACCTCGACCTGAAGTACCTGAAGTACTACGCGGAGCGCTTCCCCGGTCTTGCATGGGAGAGGCAGGCAACGTTCCCCGCGCAGAAAGTGGAGCCGCGGCCGTCCGATTCGCCGGTTGCCAAGAAGTTGCTCAAGATCCTGGCGGACGCGAAGAAGACGAGCGGTACCACCACCATCGACCGGTCCACTCCGCAATTCAAGGAGGACCACCAGAACTTCACCCGCGAACTTTCATCCGCGTTGATCACGCCGGAAGAGTTCTGTAGGAAGCTGGAAGCATCGGCGGAGAAGGCTTCCAAGCAGCAGTAGTCTTTTCCCGCTCGTGTGATTTTTCGGCGGCGCTCCTCTCCGGGGGCGCCGCGTTTTCGTGGCGGCTCTGGGGAGGACCATTCGGTGAAAGCCTTGTTCGGCAACGGGAGAGTGATCTGTGCGCTGGTGCTGCCGGGGCTCGCGGTCATGGTGTTCGCCCTCGTCGTGCCCATCGGTTTCAGCGCCTACTACGGGCTCACCGACTGGGCGGGATTCGGCAAGTTCCACATGATCGGCCTGGCCAACTACCTGGAGATCCTCACGGCGGACCCCGTCTTCTGGCGCGCGCTTCTGAACGCCCTTATCCTGATGCTGGTCACGATCTTCATCCAGAACCCCGCGGCTTTCGCCCTGGCGGCGGTCCTTTCACACCTGCCGGCGCGCTTCTCCCGGCTCCTCCGCACGGTCTACTTCGTTCCCGCGGTCCTTTCTCTCGTGGTGATCACCAAGCTGTGGGTCAACATCTTCAACCCCACCTACGGCATCCTGAACAAGGTCCTCCACCTCATCGGACTGAAGAGCGTCATGATCTCGTGGCTCTCCGATCCCCGCACGGCGCTGGGCGCGGTGTTGTGGATCATCCTCTGGCAGGGGTTCGGCTGGGCCCTGCTGTTCTACTATACGGGGCTGATGACGGTGCCATCGGAGATCGAGGAGGCAGCCCGGGTGGACGGGGCAGGCTGGCTGCAGGCCCACCTGCGCGTCATCATTCCGTTCATGTTTCCCGTGATCTCGGCGGTCATCGTGATCGATGTCATCTCGTCCCTGCGGCAGATGGAGATGATATTCCTCTCCACGGAAGGAGGGCCGGGCTCCCTCACGCAGTTCGTTTCCGTCTACCTGTACCAGAAGGCCTTCATTGCCGGCGCCTACGGCTACGGCAACGCCCTCTCGGTCCTCTTTGTCGTGGTCGCCGTCGGGCTCACCCTCGTCGTCCAGCGCATTCTGCGGAGGAATGACGATGCGCAGTAGGTTCGCCGGCACCTCCGTCCTGTACCTGTTCCTGGTTATCCTCGCAATTCTGCAGCTTTTTCCCCTGCTGTGGGTGTTCGACTACTCGCTGCTGAAGTCCGGCGACCTCTTCGGTCCCGAACTGTTGAAGCTGCCCCTGGTCCCCCAGTGGGGAAACTACGTCCGCGCCTGGGTGGACGGAAAGATACCCCGTTATTTCATGAACAGCGTGATCGTCGTGGCGAGCTCCGTGGCGGTCTCGGCCCTCATTTCCTTCTGCCTGGCGTACTCCATCACGCGCATGAAGTGGAAACTCCGTCCCGTTGCCGTTGCCACGGTCACCATGGGCATGGTCGTGCCTATCCACACGACCCTGCTTCCCAACTTTCTCTGGTTCAATTATTTCGGCCTGATCAACACACACATGGCGCTCATCATTCCCTACGTCGCCTTCACCCTCAGCTTCAACACCCTTGTGTTCATGGGACAGCTGCGCACTCTGCCGCGCTCCATGGAGGAGTCCGCGTTCATGGATGGGGCTTCCTGGCCCCGGATATTCTGGAGCGTCGTGGCCCCCATGACGGGCCCCGCCATCGTCACCGTCTGCCTGATGACCTTCCTCAACAACTGGAACGAGTTCATCATGGCATACACGTATCTTTCCTCCGACGAGCTGCGGACCCTGCCCTTTTCCATCATCAAGTTCCAGGGGGCGTACCGCTCCGACTACGCCATCCAGTTCGCCTGCATGACACTGGTGGCGGCGGTTCCCCTCGTGTTGTACTTCTTCTTCTCCAAGCGAATCCTGGCCGGCGTCACCGCCGGCGCGTTGAAGGGATGAACATGGCGCAACGGAAGGACTTCCTCGATTTTCCCCCGGGATTCATCTGGGGAACGGCCACCGCAGCCTACCAGATCGAAGGGGCGGCCGCGGAGGACGGGAAGGGCGAATCGGTCTGGGACCGCTTTGCCGCGGCGCCGGGAAAGATCGCTGACGGCTCCGACGGCAGGGTGGCCTGCGATCATTACCATCGGTATGCCGCTGACCTCGATATGATGAAGGACCTTGGCCTGCGAGCCTACCGCTTCTCCATTTCCTGGCCCCGGGTGATACCGGACGGCAGGGGGGCGGTCAACCCGAAGGGGCTTGATTTCTACGAGAGGCTGGTGGACGGCATGCTTGCGCGGGGGATCCGTCCCTTTGCCACGCTCTTTCACTGGGACCTTCCCCAGGCGCTGCACGAGGCCGGCGGCTGGGCACGCCGCGCAACCGTGGACGCCTACGTCCGCTATGCGGACCTGGTGGCGCGGCGTCTGGGCGACAGGGTGAAGGACTGGATGACGCACAACGAGCCCTGGGTGTTTGCTTTCGTAGGACACCTGTTCGGCGATCATGCGCCGGGCGTGAGGGATCTCCGCATGGCGCTTGCCACCGCGCACGGCCTCCTTCTTTCCCACGGTCTGGCGGTGCCCGTCATCCGCGCCGCCTCCGCGGGGGCGCGCGTGGGGATCGTGCACAACCTCGAGTGGGTCGAGCCCGCCTCCCCGAAGGAAGAGGACGTGGCCGCGGCGAGGCGTCACGACGGCGCATTCAACCGCTGGTTCCTGGATCCCGTCTTTCGGGGCAGCTACCCCGAGGACATGCTCGCCTGGTACGGGGCCGACGCGCCCGTTGTCGGAGCTGACGACATGAAGATCATCGCGACGCCCACCGATTTCCTGGGAGTCAATTACTATACGCGGAGGATCATCGCCAGTGACCCGGCGGGCCGGGGAACATCTGGCAGGAGCGTTTTTGCCGCCCGGCAGGTGCACTGGCCCTTTGTGCCGCGCGCCGATTTCGAGGAGTGGGAGATGGCTCCCGAGGGCCTGTACAGGGTGTTGCTGCGGGTGGCTCGCGAGTATCGTCCCGGCTTCATGTACGTCACCGAGAATGGGACCTCGCTCCCCGATACCGTGGGACCCGACGGTGCGGTGCGCGACACCGTGCGGCTTCGCTACATCGCGCGGCATACCGCCGCGGTGCTTCAGGCCGCCGGAGACGGCGCCGATGTCCGGGGGTATTTCCTCTGGTCCTTCATGGACAATTTCGAGTGGGGTTTTGGATTCACGAAGCGCTTCGGCATGATATGGGTCGATTATGCCACCCAAAGGAGGGTACTGAAGGATTCGGGCCGATGGTATTCGCAGGCTGCCCGGGACAACGGATTCCCGGCGCGGGATGCGAACGCACCCTCGTAGTACCATGATGGCGCGGGCTCAGATCACGGAACGTTTCTACCGGTACCTCGTCGGCGCTCCCGTCGACCGGGCCCCTGATGTCGAGTTCGGGTACTGGCCACAGACCATCCGCCGGTGGCTGCACGAGGGTCTGCCGAAAAGCCTCGACGACTGGTGGTACCAGGATCGCGAACGGCTCTCCGAAAAGGAGAGCGGCGACATGTTCAACAGGAAGCTGGATGAGTATTTCGGGTTCGACACTTCCGGCGAGGAAATCTCGCTGCGCGTGCACATAAATCCCAGCTTCCCCGAAGTGATCCTGGGCCGCGAGAATGACAGGACACTCTTCCGGGACCAGGGCGGTGTCGTCGCGGAGCGCTACCTCACTGACGTTGATGAAAGCTCCATCCCGCACTTCATCTCGTTTCCGGTGAAAAACAGGGCCGACTGGAAAGGCTTGAGCGCGCGCTACCGCGCCGCGGACCCGACGCGACGTTTTCCTGAATCCCAGGTCGCGCGCCTGCGGGCAGCCATTGCCGATGGAAAGATGGTCACCGCCGGCATGGCGGGGTTCTACGGCCAGCTCCGCAACTGGATGGGATTCGAGAACCTTTCCCTCTGCTTCTACGACGATCCCGCGCTCGTGGAGGGCATGGTCGAAACCTGGGCGGACCTCTGCGTGGAGCAGATTCGCAAGCTTCCCGCCGACATCCCCCTCGACTACCTGAGCTGGTGGGAAGACATGGCCTCCAAGAACGGTCCGTTCGTGAGCCCCGGGCAGTTTCGGCGGTTCTTCCTCCCCGCCTATGTCCGCGTGATGGACGAGGCACGGAAGAGGGGGTGCACGCTTTCCATCGTCGATTGCGACGGAGACCCCGGGGTGCTGGTGCCGCTCTGGCTGGAAGCCGGGGTGAACGTCATGTTTCCCCTCGAGGTGATGGCGGGCGTCGACCCATTCGCGTGGAGGAGGGAGCACGGAAAGAGGCTCCTCCTGAAAGGGGGGATCAACAAGGAGGCAATCGCCGCGGGCGGCGCGGAGATCACAAGGGAGCTGGAGCGCATCAAGCCGCTCCTGGACCAGGGAGGGTACATCCCGCACCTGGACCACCTGGTGCCGCCCAACATCAGCTACGGCAATTTCATGGCGTACCTCGAAGCCAAGGGCAGGCTGCTCGGCCGCTAGTTCGGCCGAGGATCGCATGATCAGAAACCCTGTCCTTCCCGGATTCAACGCCGACCCTTCGTTTTTGCGGGTCGGTGCCGATTACTACCTGGCCACATCCACTTTCGCGTGGCATCCCGGCGTTGCCATCCACCATTCGCGGGACCTCGCTCACTGGCGGCTGCTCACGCACGCGCTCACTCGGCCCTCCCAGCTGGACCTTCGGGGAGACGGAAGCTCGTGCGGCGTCTGGGCCCCCTGTCTGCGGTTCGACCAGCAGGCGGGGCTGTTCACGCTGCTGTACACCGACGTGAAGAACAACGCCTCGCGATTCTTCGATCTGCACAACCGGCTGATCACCGCTCCCGCCATCGAGGGGCCGTGGTCGGATCCCGTGGCGCTCAACGCCAGCGGGTTCGATCCGTCCCTCTTCATCGACGATGACGGCCGGGCATACGTTGCCAACCTGGAATGGGACTTCCGCAAGGGGTACACGCACCCGGGGGCCATCGTTCTACAAAAGTATTCGCGCACGGCGCGTGCGCTCGTCGGGCAACCCCGCAGGATCTACCGGGGGGGCTCGAGTCTCGGCTGCCTGGAAGGCCCGAACCTGTACCACGTGGGCGACTGGTATTACCTCATCGCCGCCGAAGGCGGCACCGGGTACGGGCACTCCGTCACGGTGGCCCGGTCCCGCTCGCCCTGGGGCCCTTACGAGCCCGATCCCTCCAACCCGATTCTCACCTCCTTGGCAGCGCCGTTCGAAGGCAGGGGCGACGACGACTTTCTGAAGCCGCACCTCTTCAACCCGGAAATCGCCATCCAGAAACCCGGCCACGCCTCCATCGTTCAAACCGAGGCAGGGGAGTGGTTCATGGCGCATCTTGGCGCCCGGCCGCTGCTCCCCTCCCAACGCTGCGTTCTGGGGAGGGAGACATTCCTGCAGCGCTGCTCGTGGACTTCCGACGGGTGGCTGCGCGTGGAAGACCCCGGGCGAAGGCCGAGAGAGCTGGTGGCCGAGCCCCTCGGCGTCCGGCCGCACGTCTTTGCACCCCTGCCGACCCGGGATGAGTTCGACTCTCCGGAGCTTCCCGCATGGTATGCGAGCCTGCGGGTTCCGTTGAGCGAGTCCTGGGCAAGTCTCTCGGAGCGCCCGGGGTGGCTGCGGCTCACCGGGAGAGAATCCCTTCACTCCCTGCACGAGCAGAGTGTGATCGCCCGCCGCATCGAGTGCTTTGCATGGGAGGCTGAGACGCTGCTGGACTTCGCTCCGGAGACGTTCCAGCAGATGGCGGGCCTGGTAGTCATGCAGGGCAACGAGACCTGGTACTACCTTCGGCTGTACAGATCGGAGAGCCTCGGGTCACCGTGCGCGGGGATCATGCTCTCCGACCGCATGGCGCTGGACGAGCTGCGGGAACACCGGGTGGCGTTGTCACCTGGCCCCTGCCGGCTTCGTGCCGAAGTCAGGGGGGCGGATCTGCAGTTCTCCTGTGCGTCCGGTGACGGGAACTGGATGCCCGTAGGCCCGTCTCTGGACCAGACGAGAATCTCCGACGAGTATGACCGGTCCTTCGCGGGTGCTTTCGTGGGAATGTGCTGCCAGGACATGAGCGGCAGGCGGAAGCCGGCATACTTCGACTATTTCCGCTATGCCCAGTTTGAAAGCGGCGCATGACCCAGGCGCCGCGGCCGCGAATGTCATCGAGTGCGATGAGCGGTATGCTCCAGGGATGACTCGAACATCTGACTTGCGCATTAGTACTACGAGTCTGAACCGTCTCGGCGCGCGTCTTTTTGTTGCGATAATTTGGAGCCATTTTTAATGAAGACCATATTTTCCTGCAACTTTTATCCGACAGCGCTGGCGCGCCTGGGATCGTAGGCCTGCGTGACGGTCCTTGTGGGGAGACATGGTCTTGGCTTTTGGGTCACAGGGATGTTGTAAACCAACAGCAGGTAGTTTTTGAAAGACTCAACTTGTTGCTGAGTCT
>PMZS01000356.1:21124-27398 GCA_003170115.1 Spirochaetaceae bacterium | reverse complement strand
AAAGAAACGACGGCGGCTACGAGAGACATGCCGGCAGCGCCATAGAAGGTGAACCTCATGCTGGCCATGAAAGCCTGCGCCATCAAAGAGGGAAAGAACTCTTTGCCTAGAACCAGGCTCCTGGTTGCCTCGGGCAGATTGGCCAGGACTTCCGGCGAAAGCAATTGCTGCATAGGGTTGTACCCGAGGAAAGCCGCAAAAAGCGCCCCGGTTGGCGGCAATCCAGCAACCCGGCTGGCCACGGTCGAAGGTATCCCCGCAGTGAGCAGCCCGGAGCTCAGTGCCTGAGGCAGTTTGACCGCCAGGCCGATGATGACAACGCTGAAGAAGAGGGACATGCTGATCAGGGCTCCCGAGTTCTGGATCGTGGCCCGCATACCGGAAGCTACCCCTCGATACTCTGAAGGCACCGCATTCATAACGGCGGACATATTGGGCGATGTAAACAAGCCCATGCCGAGACCCATCAGCACAAGGATGAGCATGAAAGGCAGGTAGGAGAAGTTCGCCGGCAATTGCGCGAGCAGCAGAAAACCCGCCATGAGAACCAACAAGCCGGCAGTTGCGAGGCCCTTGGAGCCGTGGCGGTCGGATAGCCAACCAGAAACGGGGCCGGCAATGAAAAAGCCGACGAGCATGGGTGCCATGTAGATGCCAGCCCAAAGCGGCGTNNCCAGATTCCCTGGAGCCAGATGATGAGCATGAAGGTAAGCCCGCCCTGGGCGATGGCGTAGAGGAACCCGCTCACGTTTCCCGTCGTGAACATGCGATTGCGGAACAGGCTCAGGCGGAACATGGGTTCCCTGACACGGCGTTCGATGAAGAAAAACACAACGAGCAGGAGCAGCCCCACGATCATGCCTGCCGCGACAAGCGGGTTGGTCCACCCCATGACGGAATGCCCGTAGGGCATGATGCCGTACGTCAGGGCAACGAGAAGAATCACGAGACCTGCACCGAAAGTGATCACGCCGGGAAGATCGATCCTCTGGTTCCTCGTAATGACGCCGGTTTCCTTCAGCTTGAGATACGCCCAGATTGTTCCGGCCACGCCGATCGGCACGCTGACCAGAAACACCAGCCGCCAGTTGGTCGCTGCAAGGAAGCCTCCGAGTATCAGTCCAATCAAGGAGCCGCTGATGAAGGCGATCTGGTTCAGCCCCAGCGCCATTCCTCGCTCGGCGGGAGGGAACGCATCCGTCAGGATCGCGGCGCTATTGGCGAACAGGAACCCGCCCCCGACCGCCTGGACCATGCGAAATATGACGACTTCCAGAGCCCCCGTATTACCCTTACTAGGAGTAAGGAACAGCAGTATGGAAGCAGCCGTGAATACGGCAAAGCCAAGGTTGTAAAGCCGAACCCTGCCGAAGATATCGGAAAGCCTTCCGAAAGAAACCAGCAAGGTCGCCACGATCACCGAGTAGCCCATGAGAATCCACAGGAGATAGGTTGCCTCGTTCGGCGCCAGCGGGTTGATCCCCAATCCCGTGAAAATGGAAGGGAGGGCGATCAGGACGATGTTGTTGTTGATGGAGGCCATCAACGTGCCCAGTGTCGTGTTGGAAAGAGCGATCCATTTATAGCTGCTTCCGCTGCTGGCACCGGATCGCGTCGATTGTGCCGTGCGCGCCGCTGTTTGGTTATTCAAAGCTTGCCACGCCTTTCTTGGTTGAGGTCCTCTGGCGAAAGACACACCGGTTGGATCTTTCCCCTGGATCTGAGCCGCGTACCTTTTCGGTAACAAGGAATTACGATCACATTATCCGGGAGGACGTACGTGGTCAACAGAGGACGTAGTCAAAGACAGATACGCCAACGCGCTGCCGGGCAATCTTCAAGGAACCTGCGCAGCCACTGCGGGGCCTGCGCGTTCAGGTCCTCATCGTTGAGGAGGGTGCGCCCGTAGAAGAAGTTCTCCCGGGCGGTGTCAGTCCAGTGTCAGTGACTTCTTCGTCGACGGATCTCAATGAGGTCCGTATCGCTATTGTGTTGACCGGTACGCAGTTCGAGAATAAGGCGTCGTGGTTCCTGGCGGTTGACCCCTTGCACAGGGAGCGAGCGTACGTCGGCTTCAATCCATGCTTAGCCACGCTCCTGTTGAGACCCGCATCAGTTTTTGTCACTTATCGTCAACGACTGAGCGCTTCGCCTACTCATAGCGAAAACTGATATTCCTTCCAAGTCGAAAGTGCTGCCGTTGGCGATAACTCGCAGAAAGTGATACGGGATTTGCGGTTTCAAGCCAAAAAACGGGACTTGACCTCCCAGAAGGTTTGAAATGTTGCCGATCTCCCCTGCACTGCATTTCTGGGATAGCATTTGACTCCGGGGGTGTCAGTCCCGTGGCAATAACCTCGCTGTTGACCGGTACGTAATTCGAGAATCAGCATGCGAGGATTTGAATCATCGACCCTTTGGAGACCTGCCGAGGGGTCTGCCCTCGAAGTCAGACACCAGGGACACCTCCTTGGCCCGACCCAAGGAAGCCTCCTAGATGATATTCACAACACCTTCCCTTCTTGGCGGCGCCTCTAGGCCTTCGGAGGCACCGTAGCCCAGCGTCACGCCGAAGAAAGGCGCATACCCTTTCGGGATGCCGAGTTCGGTCGCATAGTAGTCGGCGCGCTTGCTTGTTCCCAGGATGCCTACCGTTCCGATCCAGCAAGATCCAATCCCCAGCGAGTGGGCAGCCAAGAGCATGTTTTGCGTTGCTGCCGAGGCATTGATAACCCCAAACCTGTCTGCCTTTTCCGATGAGACAACAACAAGGCATGGAGCGTTGCGGAATACCTTTCCGTTGGACCTTTCGAGAATTCCCTCGAGGTTCGGGTTCCTGCTCTCCTTGATTTCAGTGACTATCCAGCCATTCACCTTCTCGATAGAAGCAGAATCTCGGATCGCGGTGAAATGCCAGTTCTGTGCATTCATGGCGCTGGGGGCATAGCGGGCGCATTCGAGGATGGCATCCAAGTCTTCTTTCTTGAGCTCCTTGTCCTTGAAAGCCCGAACGCTTCTACGCCCGTGGATCGTCTTGATGACTTCGTTCATGGTGACACCTCTGTTGTGTGATGTTTCTCCAGCTTATCGAATGTATCTGAAAGAGAGAAGGGACGACACAACTGCTGGCCTACTTCGCCGACCGAAATGAGCTTGATCCTGGTGCTTCGGTGTTGCATACTTGTGATAACTTCCCAGGTAAGTCAGGAGAGCTTCACGAACATGGAAAAGATTCGATTTGGCCGAACGGGGCTTGTGGTGTCGAAGATTGCCTTTGGGGGCATTCCTATTCAGCGGCTCTCGCGAGCTGATGGGATCAAGCTTGTTCGCGAAGCCCTTGACGAAGGGGTGAACTTCATCGACACCGCGCACGGCTACGGGCAGAGCGAGGAATGTATTGGGGAAGCGCTGATTGGCAGATCACGTAAAGAGGTCATCCTAGCGACCAAGTCACCGGCCTTGGACAAGGTGGGGTTTCTTGCGAACTTGGAGGAGAGTCTGAGGCGTCTGAAGACGGACTACATTGACATCTTTCAACATCACAACATCAGTGAAAAGGAAAAGATGGAGAAGGTGATCGGTCCCGATGGAGCGTTTGAGGGGATGGTGCAAGCGATTCGCCAGGGAAAGGTCCGGTTCCCGGGGTTCACATCACATATCCTTTCTGTGGCTGCCGAGATGATCAAAACCGATCGGTTTGATACGGTTCAAATTCCCCTTAACTTCATCGACCATCAGGCTCTCGACGAGGTAATCCCGCTCGCGAGGGAACGGCAGATGGGAATGATCGCAATGAAACCTCTTGGCGGCGGATTGCTCGATAGCGCCCGGCTGTGTTTCCGTTACCTCTCGCAGTTCCCAGACCTTGTGCCGGATCCCGGGATCGAGCGGATCGAGGAGCTTCGCGAGATCCTTGCCGTGGCCAAAGAGAAAGGGCCACTAACCCAGCAAGAGAATAAAGAGATCGAGGAGTATCGGCGTCTCCTTGGGAAGACGTGGTGTCATCGCTGCGACTACTGCCAGCCCTGTCCCGAAGGAATCCCGATCAGCATGGTGCTTGCGGCAAAGAGCTTCGCTCGGCGGATGCCCTTTGAAGCAGCGGTGCGCTTCGTTGGAGACTCCTTGAAGAAGGCCGAGAACTGCACGGAATGTCGGACCTGCGTCGAGCGTTGTCCTTATGGACTGGATATTCCTGTGCTGTTGAAAGAAAGGCGCGCGTCGTGGGAGGTCTTTCTGCAGGATCGAGTCTGGAATTGAGTTTGGCATCAGCTTGGATGGAGATGTTAGGGCTCATCCTTCAGGCTCAGTATGTTCTTCCCGATTTCACTCTCCCTGGTCGCCCGACCCTCTCCAGCTGGTAGCACAGTGCACCCAGCGTGTCCGACCGTCAGCTTCGGGGATGATCGTAGTGCTCGGACATCCGCGAATCGCGGTGCCCCATCAAAGCCATTAGGGTGTCGGCCGGAATCGCCCGCCGCATCGCTGTGTTGTAGGTATGCCGAAGGGAATGAGCAGTAAGGTAACGCGCGCCGCGGACTACGCCTGCTTTCAGAATGGCCCCGTTGAGCAAATCCGCAAACGTCCGTCGGTTCAACGGATGATCTGCCCGATCTCCGAAGAAGATGAGGTCGTTTGGAAGTGCAAAGGGACTTTCTTGTCTCCACCAATTGAGTGTTTCCTGAGCTCTGGACGGCAGGGCGACGACCCTCGGCTCGCCCGTACGCTCACGCTTCTTGAGTGGACCTATTGTGCCGTCGATTTTTACTGCCCTCTCGACCAATAGCCAGCCGTCAGGAAGCACGTGCTGCCACTGCAGGGCGCGGGCTTCACCTTCGCGGATCCCCGTCGTGGCCATTGTGATGAAAAGGGCCGCGTACTTGAGAGTCTTCCAGACTGCCACGAGCTCTTCCTGGCCCGGGGGGAACATCCGACGAAGTCTTTCCAGGGCAAACACATCCCGGACGCGGCCACCCTTTCCCATAGGCTCAACATGGTTCAGAGGGTTTCGTAGGATCAGCCCTTCGCTCTCCGCTTCAACAAGTATTCTTCGTAGGGCGTTTGCCCAGGCTCGACTGAAACCTCTGCCCTTCGCGTGCTGTCGTTTGATGAAGGAGGATGTCTCCCAGCGGTAGAAGTCCTTGGCGTACTCCGCAAGCACGGGCGCATGGGAGCGAAGGCCCGATCCGATGATCACGGCTGCGGCGCATAAGGCCGCCTTCTGCCCGCGGTCTTTCAACTTCGGCTGGACGCGTTCTCCGGTGGACTTCCAGTACCGCTTGCCCTTTCGGGACAACCATTGCACATACCAGATGCCACCACCGCGCACATATACTGTGAAGTCTGATGCCCTCCGCAAAGCTCACCTCCTCGGTGTCAGTCCCGTGTCAGTGACCTTTTTGTCGGTGGGTGCTTATGATTCTGAGATCGTAACCCGTTGACCGGTCGCTAATAAAAAATCGGGCTGGGCGGATTTGAACCGCCGACCCCTTGCACCCCAANNCGGCTCGCAATCTACCATCCGAGCCGGGGGCTGTCAAGGCAGGGGTGGAAATTCGCGGTAGTGGTGGTCCAAGACCGGAAAGGGCCCTGTTGCGGAGGGTCTCCTTGCCGCGACCTGCATTGTGATGATTGCTGCTGTGAATGACCTCATTCTAAGGAGCTTCCGACGCAAGTGTCGGCCGCCGGCAGATTTTCCGTCGGTTTCTAGACGACGATCAAGATGATCGCCGCGATTTTTCTGCTTCGGCGCGTGGGCAGCAAGGCGGGTGCCGATTCGCGGGACAACGAGTGCGAAAGCGCGGTAAAAGACGTTACAGCGGGTTGGCGCAACGTGGTCCGCCGGAAAAGGGGAAAAGTGAAGGACCGAGCGTGACCGCTGCATGAATCTACCTGCTTTTTGAAATCGATCCCTCAAGGCAGGACACCTTGCTGGAGCACCTTGCCGGGGGAGCGCCGCTTGAACCGCCCCCATGCTTCCGCTACTTTCTCTTTCATGACCCCAGCTTCCAAGTGGCACCTTCTTCTCTTGACCCTTCTCTCCTCGGTGCTTCTTCCTCTTGCGCTCCCCAACGAGTTCGTGGCCGGCGCCATCAAAATCCTCGGTAAAAATCCTGACGAGAGCTTCTACTGGGGCAACTCGCTCCTGGGAGTGATCTGCATTGCGCCAGTGTTCTACGCCATCTGCCGCGCGCCTACCTTCACGTTCGCCTCGCGGCTCGGGGCCTTGTTCGGCGGCGTCTCGACTGCCCTTTCCAGCTTCTGGCTCATGTTCTTC
>PMZS01000356.1:0-21111 GCA_003170115.1 Spirochaetaceae bacterium | reverse complement strand
TACGAGTACTTCAAGTCCATCGGTTTCTTCGGCTACCCGTGGGGGTTGGTTGCCTACCCGGTAGGGAACGTTCTTCCGCTGATCCAGTTTGTCGACATCACAGGTGTCTGGGGTCTGTCCCTGCTCATGGCGATGGTGAACGCGCTTGTCGCGGAGTACGCACTGGCGGGCCGACGTCTGCTCTTCCGAAGGCAGGGCGCGTTCGTCGTCTTTCTCATCGCCTGTGCTTTCGGGTACGGGGCATGGAGGATGGCAACCCCGATTCCCGCGGCCGGCACGGCCAACCTGGTCCTTGTCCAGCAGAATGTCGATCCGNNGGGGCGGAGAACAGCCTCGACGTGAACGTGAACCTGACCGTGGAAGCCGTCCGCTCCCTCCCGAGGAAACCCGACCTCGCAGTGTGGAGCGAGAGCTCAGTGTCCAGCGTGGCCGTGAATCTCGACGGCACCTACTATCCTCCAAAGAACTCCCTGGTGCCCGGCGTGCAGAAGGGGGGAGTGCCTGTCCTCTTCGGCGGGATCGTCGTCATCGACATGGACAAGCAGGAGTTCTGGAACGCGGCGGTGCTCGCCTCGAAGGATGGAGCCGTGCTGGACACGTACGGCAAGATGCACCCCGTGCCGTTTGCCGAGAGCATTCCCTTTTACGAGCTGGCACCGGTGCGGCTGTTCTTCAGGAACGTCGTGGGAATCTGGAATCCGTGGGTGCTCGGCACGCGGCACACGGTCTTCCGGGTTCCCCTGGCCGCGGGCGGAACCCTGTCCTTCGGCGTCCCGATCTGCTTCGAAGACGCATTCGCCGATCTCTGCCGGCAGTATCTGCTGAGGGGCGCGGACATGCTGGTGAACATCACCAATGACTCCTGGTCAAAGACCTGGTCATCGGAGATCCAGCACTTCCAGGTCGCCCGGTTTCGCGCCGTGGAGAACCGGCGGGTGCTGGTCCGCTCCACCAACGGCGGATTGTCGGCCGTCGTCGGACCCTGGGGGGAGATCCGCACGCGGATGCCGTTCTTCGAGCGCGCCTGGCGGGATGTGGACTTCCCGATCTACAAGGAGGCTTCACTGACTCCCTACACGCGATTCGGGGACTGGCTGCCCCGGGGATTGATCGCCCTTGTCCTCATCGCCCTGATTCTCAACGTGCTGCCGAAAAAAAAGAGGCCGTCCGTTCTGGACGACCTCCTCCTTTCACGCTGGAGGATCTGAACTACCGATCCTCGTAGCCGCCCGCCCGGGGCTCCTTGGGCTTCGCAAAGTTCACCTTCAGATTGCGTCCGTCAAGGGGGGTTTCGTTCAGGGCCTTGATCGCCGCCTCCGCCTCGGCCTGGCTCGCCATCTCGATAAAGCCGAAGCCTTTCGACCTTCCGGTTTGTCGATCCTTGATGACCTTGCTCGTCTCGACATTCCCGAAGGGGGTGAACAATTGACGCAGGGAATCCTCGTCAATCCGGTAGGGAAGATTCCCTACGTACAGGTTCACAGCCATAGACACTCCTTTTCCGAGAAATAGGGATTCAGGGGACACGATGAGAGCAGTACACGTCGAAAAGCAGCACGGGTCGTGACCAAAGCATGGGGATTTTACCCGGTCTCCCGGCACAACGCAAGCATTTTTTTCGGCGCGTCGGGCAGGTCGCTCTAAGTTTTGCCGTGCACCAGTGATGCGACCAGGGCCGGCAGTCCATAGAGGTTGATGAAGCCCGTGGCGTCGGCGTGGTCGTAGCTGGTGGCCCCGAACGAGGCGAGGTCCTTCTGGTAGAGGGAGTACGGGGACTTCCTTCCCGCAATGATGATGTTCCCCTTGTACAGCGCGAGCTTCACCGTGCCCGTCTTGAACTCGGAGACCTTCTCCATGAACGCCTCGAGGGACTCGCGGAGCGGCGTGAACCATTTCCCTCCGTAGACGAGGTCGGCGTAGGTCTGGGCCACGTTCTGCTTGAAGTGCAGGCAGTCGGTGTCCAGGGTCAGCATTTCCAGCTCCCGAAGGGCGGTGTACAGAATCGTCCCGCCGGGGGTCTCGTACACGCCGCGGCTCTTCATTCCCACCTTGCGATTCTCAACGGCGTCCGTCCGCCCGATGCCGTTCGCGGCGCCCGCTTCGTTGAGGGTCGTGATGATCTGGAACGGGGATGCTTTCTTTCCATTGACGGCCACTGGGAAGCCCTTCTCGAAATCGATGCTCACCTCGGTTTCTCTATCCGGGGCGTCTTTGAGGGACTTCGTGAGCTGGAACAGCGGCTCCTGAGGCCGGTTCCACGGATCCTCCAGGTCGCCGCCCTCGTGGCTCATGTGCCAGACGTTCATGTCCCGCGAGTAGATGTTCTTCTTCGAGATGCTGCCCAGGTCGATGCCATGGCTCTGCGCGTAGTCGATGGCTTCTTCCCGGGACCTGATGTTCCACAGGCGCCAGGGGGCGATGACGGTGAGCTGCGGCGCAAGTGCCTTGTAGGCCAGCTCGAAGCGCACCTGGTCGTTTCCCTTGCCCGTGCAGCCGTGGGCCACCGCGTCCGCGCCCTCCTTGAGGGCGATCTCCACCTGCGCCTTGGCCTGCAGCGGGCGCGCAATGGACGTGCCCAGCAGGTACTTGCCCTCGTAGATCGCGCCGGAGCGCAGCATCGGGAAGAGGTAGTCTCTGGCGAACTCCTCCCTCAGGTCCATGAGGTAGAGCCTGGATGCGCCGGATGCCTTTGCCTTGGCCTCCAGCCCCGAGAGATCCTCCTTCTGCCCGACATCCGTGCAGACAGCGACGACCTCCGCACCCGGGTATCTTTCCTTGAGCCAGGGGATGATGATGGAAGTGTCCAGCCCTCCCGAGTACGCAAGGACGATTTTTTTGACTTTGGCTGCTTCGCTCACCGCAGTGCCTCCTCTATCAGGTTGATTCCAGTCTCTATCTCTCTGCCCGTAATGATCAGGGGCGGGGCGATGCGGACAACGTTGGCACCCGACCGCAGGGCGAGCATTCCCCGCGTCCGGAGGTTGTCCAGGAAGTCCTTCACCTCGCCGCCCACGTACTCGAACCCGCGCAGGAGGCCCTTTCCGCGGAGCTCTCCGACCTTCTCGGGGTGCGCTGCCTTGATGCGCTGGAGCCGCTGCTCCAGAAGGATCCCCATCTCCCGCACGTGCTGGACGAACTCGGGCCTGCTCACCTTCTCCCACACCTTCCCCGCAACGGCCGTTGTGACAGGGCCTCCGCCGAAAGTTGTTCCGTGGTCGCCCAGGTGGATGAGGGCGTTGACCTTCTCGGGGATCAGAACGGCGGACAACGGGAGGCCGCCGCCAAGCGGCTTTGCCAGGGTGATGATGTCGGGCTTCAGGCCTGCGCCCTCGGACGCGTAGAAGGTGCCCGTCCGGGCCATTCCCGTCTGGACCTCGTCGGCAATCAGGATGGCGCCGGTGCGGGCGCACGCCTCGTTCAGCGCGCGCGCGAACTCCGGGGTCATTCCCGCAAGGCCGCCTTCCCCCTGGATGACTTCGACGATCACGCCGGCAAACTCTTCCGTAAGGGTTCGGGCGAGCGCCCGCGGGTCGTTGTACGTCGCCACCACGACGCCGGGGATCAGCGGCAGGTAGGGATCCTGGTACTTGGGGGATGGAGTGCATGACAGCGAGCCGAGTGTGCGGCCATGGAAGGCACCGGAGAAGCATAAAAACTTCTCGTGGCCGGGTCCCTTTGTCCTCAGGGAGTGAAGCCGGGCGTACTTGAGGGCCGCCTCGTTCGCCTCGGTCCCGCTGTTCCCGAAAAACACCGAGGAAAACTTGAAGGGCCCTTGCGCGAGCATTGCACGGGCCAGGGCCAGTGCGGGCTCCGTCGTGAACAGGTTGGAAATGTGGCTGAGCCTGCGCATCTGCTTCATCGCGGTCTTTGCAAGGTCGGCTCGTCCATAGCCAAGTGCGTTCACCGCAATGCCGCCGGCAAAGTCGAGGTACTTCTTCCCCGACTTGTCCTCGAGCCAGACGCCGCGGCCTCGACAGATCACAAGGAGCTCACTCCCGTACTGAGGTGGGAAGGGGAGATTCGAGGCGAAGGCCGACTTCGCATGGGCGGCCTTGGCGTGCGTCATTTCCATAATCGGGTTCCTTCCTTGCCTTCCAGCAGCCGAGCCAGGGATCCCGGGCTTTCGTACTGGCCGATGATCACCTTTTTCACACCCTTGTCCATTGCATCGAAGGAGGCCGTCACCTTGGGCACCATGCCGCCTTCGATCACGCCGCGGTCGATCAGTGATTTTGCCTCCTCCTCGGAGAGGGCCTGGATCACGCTGCCGTCAGAAATGACACCGGGGATGTCGGAGAGGAAAACGAGTGCTCCAGCCTCGAGCTGCGCGGCAAGGCGGAAGGCCGCGGTATCCGCGTTGATGTTCAACCCATTGCCATCGGCGTCCATCGAGGTGGAGCTGAGGACGGGGAGGTAACCGGCATCGAGGAGGATGATGAGGAGACGGACATTTATATGCGTCACTTCGCCCGTGCGGGTGCGCGCGCCCCGCCCCGCGACGGACTCACCGATGAACGTGCCGCCGTCCGAGCCGCTCAACCCGACCGCATCCAGGCCCCGGACACGGAGCAGCCGCACGAGCTGGGAGTTCACCTTTCCGGCAAGGACCATGTCCACGATGTCCATCTCCTCCGGCGATGTCTGTCGGACGCCGTCAAGGAATCTGGACTCGATTCCGAACCTGCGGGAGACATTCGTCACTTCGGCGCCTCCGCCGTGAACCAGTACGAGCCGGTGCTCGCGGGAGATAATCAGCAGCTCGTCGCACAGCGCCCCGAGGCTCTCCCGGTTTTCGGCCGCCCTGCCGCCGATCTTGATGACGATCGTGGACACGCTACATCTCCCCTGCGGTGCGTAGCCCCACGGTCTCTGGGATGCCGAACCGGATGTTCATGTTCTGCACCGCCTGGCCCGATGCGCCCTTCACAAGGTTGTCGATGACGGAGAAAAGCATGAGATGCCGGCCTTCGCGCCTCCATCCGATGTCGCACCTGTTCGAACCCCAGACCTCGCGGGTCTGCGGGACGCGGTCCGCAGCCATGCCGATGAATGGGCGCCCCTCGTAGGCGCGCCCGTAGATGTCCTCCATGGCGGGCTCTCGGGCGAGCTCGACCACGGTGGTGACCGCCATGCCCCGCCGCAGGGGAGCCATGTGGGGCGTGAACAAAAGGGAAAGGGAACCGTCGGCCGACAGGAGCTCCTGCGCGATCTCAGGCGCGTGGCGATGCGAGGTGCCCGGGTTGTACGCGTTGACGTTCTCCGAGCGCTCGACGTACAGAAGGTCCACTTTCTCCTTGCGTCCCGCACCTGAGATCCCGGAAATCGCGTTCACGATAACGGCTCCCTTCAGAAGGCCCTCCCGCGCAAGCGGGAGGAGAGGAAGGAGCGTGGCCGTGGGGTAGCACCCCGGGTTGGCGATGATGTCAGCTTTTTTGATCGCATCCGTATGCCATTCCGCCAGGCCGTACACCGCACCTGAGAGAAGATCCGGCCTCGGCACGGGCACCCCGTACGCCTTCAGGAACACGGCCGGATCATGAAGCCGGAAATCCGCCGACAGGTCGATGACGACAGTCCGGCCGAAAAGCGGCGCGCAGATTTCCGCGGACTTCAGGTGGGGAAGCGCCGAGAAGACCACGTCGATTCCCCCCCTGCTTTCGGCGGCCTTGAGGACCTCCTGGGGCGTCACGAGCCGCCCGCCCGGAATTTTCCGCTCGATGTCGGGAGGAAGCCCGGGATCCGCGGATCTCACTCCTGCGCCCGCCTGCGAGGAGGATGCCGCCATGATCTGCTCCACCTCGGAATGCTCCGCGAGGATCCGAAGGAGGATCTGCCCCGTATAGCCCGTGGCCCCCAGCACCGCCGTCTTCATTCACGCGCCTCCTGGAAAACCGGGGATCCTGCCGCGCAGCGCCCGCATGAGCCGGAACGGCGTCACCCCGTTGCGAGGCACAACAAGCACCGTGTCGTCTCCGGCAATCGTACCCAGGACCTCGCGGATGCGAAGGTTGTCCAGCGCGGAGGCCACGCTGCTTGCGTGCCCGGGCAGGGTCCGCATGAGGCCGAGGGCCGACGAGAACTCCACGGAGAGGAACCCCCGCCTGAAATCCTGCATATACGTCGAGTCCGAGCCCGGCTTCACCTCGCCTTCCGCGGGGACATAGGTGTATCCCCCCTGCGGCGTGGGCGCCTTGCCGATTCCCAGCCTCTTCAGGTCCCTTGAGAGGGTGGCCTGCGTCACCTCGAAGCCCTCCCGGCGCAGAAGCTCGGTGAGGTGCTCCTGGCTGTCCACCGCGTTTTCCGCGATAATCCTGCGGATTGCCTGCAGGCGCGTCCCGCGCGGCGGCGCACCCCGTGAGCGTCCATGGCGGGGGAAATGCGTCCCTGTGCCCTTCGCATAATTATCCTTCACGATTGCATAATTATACGGTCGTGCGGGAAATGTCAAGTGTCCGGGCCGGCGCGATGCGTCCGCCTTGAAAGCTGCCGCCCGTCCCGCGTATAGTGCGCGGATGAATATCTGCGTCTTCTGCTCATCGAGTGACGCCGTTGATGGCGTGTACGGCTCCGCGGCGGCGGAGCTGGGTGCGCTGATCGGACGCGGCGGCCACACGCTGGTCTACGGCGGGGGCAGAGTGGGTCTCATGGGAGCCGCGGCCCGCGCGGCAAAGGAAAACGGGGCCCGGGTCATCGGCATCATCCCGGAGTTCATGAACCGTCCCGGCGTGCCGAACCTCGACTGCGACGAGCTGCGGTACACCAGGGACATGCGGGAGCGCAAGACGCGCATGATGGAGATGTCCGACGCCTTCGTGGCTCTCCCCGGCGGTTTCGGCACGCTGGAGGAGATATCGGAGGTCATCACCCAGAAGCAGTTCGATTTTCTCAAGGGGCCGCTGGTGGCGGTGAACACGCAGGGCTTCTACGACCGCCTGGCTGCCTTTTTCGAGCGGTTCTACGAGCAGAAATTCGCAAAGCCGGCTTTTCGCGCTACCTGCCCGTTCGTCGCGAGCCCCGCCGAAGCAATGGCCTACATCAGGGGGTACACACCCCCCGCGCCGACGAGCAAGTGGTTCACATGAGGCCCTGCTCCTGCAGGAGGCTCCGCATCTCCCGCGCGTTCTGCGCGGCATTTCCGCGCCAGTGGTTGTTGAAGAACAGGAGGAGCACCGGCACGTTCGACAATATGAGCCGTATGCGCTGCACCCATTCCTCCAGCTCGTCGGCGCTGTAAAGATAATCGTAGCGGGAGGCATTGTCACCCGTCCACCAGGCCTCCTTGTTGCGGCCGTGGAACCGCACGTATCCGAAGCGCCCGGTCGTTTCGGTGACTGGCGGGAGGAGCTTCGGCAGGTCCGGCTCGTCCACGCTCACCAATGCGACACCCCTCTGGCGCAGCCCCTCGAATACCTGCTCCCTCAGCCATTCGCTCTTTCGGAACTCCACCGCGAGCGGCAGTCCCTCCAGTTTTCCGCAGAGCGACGCCAGTCGAGATCGAGACTCCGGGGTATACGCGAAGCTGTAGGGAAACTGCAGCAGGACCGCGGCAAGACGTCCCGCGTCCACCATGGGCCGGATCCCGGCCCGGAACTTCGCGATGTCCTTCTCCCAGCTCTCGCCGATCTCGTGCGTCATGCTCCTGTGCGCCTTCATGGCGAAGGTGAAGCTTGACTCCGTGCCGGCCAGCATGCGCTCCAGGGTGCGCGGATTCGGCTGCTGGTAGTAGCTGAA
Organism: Spirochaetaceae bacterium; assembly: GCA_003170115.1. Classification (GTDB taxonomy): domain Bacteria; phylum Spirochaetota; class Spirochaetia; order SZUA-6; family Fen-1364; genus Fen-1364. The sequence continues at coordinate 13,380 of PMZS01000356.1, read as the reverse complement.
GTTCAGCTCCACCACGGGGAACTCGCGCGAATACAGGGAAAGGAAGTCCTGGCGCGCGGTGCCTGGCGGATAGACGGGGCCCACCCAGTCATCGTACGAATAGCCGCTGGTCCCCAGGAGCACGCGGGCCATCAGTACCCTGCCGTCTTGTCCACGACGTTCAGCAGCGGCCGGCCGTTCACCCACCGTTCCAGGTTCGAGCAGAACACGGAGAATGCCTCTTCGTCGTACCCGGGATGCACGCCACCGTAGTGGGGCGTGATGATGACGTTGGGAATGCTCCAGAGGGGATGGCCGGGCGGGAGAGGCTCGGGGTCGGTCACGTCGAGCCCTGCTCCCCGCACCCTGCCGTCCCGGAGCGCCTCCACGAGCTGGTCGGTGGCGATGCTGGATCCCCTGCCGGCATTCAGAAGACAGGCGCCGTGCATGACGTCCAGCTCCGACTTGTCCACGAAGCACTTCGTATCCGGCGTATCCGGGAGGATGAGCATGATGATGCGGGATCGGGCGAAGACTTCACGGCGCTTTTCCGGTCCCACCACCTCATCGGCTGAAGAATCCGGGCGCGCGTGCCGGGTGATCCCGATCACGCGCATGCCGAAGGCTCGGCCCAGCGCCGCGCAGTGCGCCCCGATTACCCCGAGCCCCGCGACGCAGAGTGTCTTCCCCGCAAGGGTATCCACGCCCTCTGAAACCAGCGCTGTTTCCCATTTTCCCGAATCCTGCGCACGCAGCGACTTGTGGAGATTGCGCGTGAGCATGAGCGCCATGCCCCAGAGGTGCTCGGCGATGCAGTTGGCGTGGATGTGGACGTTCGTGAAGACGGCGGGGTGCTGCCGCGCCTCGGGCAGCGCGAGAAGGGAATCCATCCCCGCGAAGCTGGACTGGAGCCACAGGAGCTTTTCGGCCTTTTTCCAGAGGGCTGACGGCAGGCGGGGGTAGCAGATCTCGATCTCGTGAACGAGAGCCGGCTTGGCGGCGAGCTCTGCCTCCCGCAGGATTCGAGCATCGGGCGCCGCCGCACGGATGCGCGCCTCCTGCGCGTCCCCGACCTTCGTCGTAATGAGGATCACCGGACCTGAATGACTGCTCATGGGGAAAAGGGAAGGCCGATTCCCCGGAAAGTCAAGAGCGCCTATACTCACGGAATGACATCGCCCGCAGGAGAGATGCCCGGGTTCATACGGGTGGGTCATCAGTGGACCGCCGATGTCTGGTGGAGCGCTGTCCGCTGCCGGCTGGGCAGGTTCGGCACGCATTCCCGCGTGGCCCCCGGACTCTACGCGTTGGGCAGGCCGGACGACGGCTCCCCCGTGCTCGTGACCGCGAGCTACCGGCTTTCATTCGACCTGCTGCGGCGCAACATGGAGGGAACCGATTGCTGGATGCTCGTGCTGGACACCCGTGGGCTCGGCGTGGGAAGCGCCGTGGCCTCTGGTCTCTTCGGCACGGATGAGCTGGTCACCCGGCTCACCGCGTCACGGCTTGCCCGAGTGGTCAGCCACCGCACCCTCACCCTGCCGGCACGGGCGTCCGCGGTCATCGATGCAGGGCTCGTCGCATCGAGCACCGGATTCCACGTGCAGTTCGGTCCCGGCGACACGGGGTTCGGGGTGCTGGACGCGCTGGCCCTCACGCCCGTGGAAGTGGGCCGCTCGCTCATGCTGTACCCCGGATTCGCCTTCGTCGCCCTGCTGTATGCCGGACTTGGCCCGGAAGGAGTGAGCCTCGAAAGAGCCTTCGCCGGGTCCTGGCCGCTCCTCGTGCTGGGGCTGGCAAGCGTGCTCTGCGGCTCCCTGATCGCCCCCGTGCTGAATGCCCTCTTTCCGCGCATCCCGCTCTGGATTCAGGGGGGAGTGCTCGGCTGCGCCGCAACCGCCGCCCTGCTGGAAAGCGCGCGGATTGTCACCCGCATGGACAAGTTCCTTGCCGCAGCCTGCTGGATGTTCTTCCCCGTCGCCGCGGCTTTCATGGCAGCGCGGTTCGCGCGGGCGAAGCCGGCGGATGGGCGGCCGCCCGGTGCGGCAAAATCCGTGCTTCTCGTGCCACTTGTCGGGTTGATCGGTGCGCTCATTGTCGCGGCGCTCGTCCTTTCCAAGCTGGCCATGTGGCGAAAATAAGGGCCCGTAGCGCCTGACTTTCTTTGGGATTACACTTCCCGCATGAGGATTATCGTCGGCCATTCGAACATGGATCTCGACTGCCTCGGCTCCCTCGCGCTGGCCCGCGTCCTGTTCCCAGGGTACCGCGCAGTCCGCAGCCGCCTTATTCACCCCGTGGCGCGCACGCTCTACAATCTCTACGTGGACTACCTGGACATGGCGTCCATGGAGGAGCTGTCGGGGGAACCCGTGGAGAAGATGGTGGTCGTGGACACCCGGTCTCGAGCCCGCATCAAGGAGTATCTCCAGGCCATCGAGCCAATGCCGCCGGTCGAAGTCTGGGACCATCACCCCGAGGACTCGTCTGACATCGAAGGCGCGGTGGTGCATGAAGCCGAGGTCGGAGCCAACACGACCCTCCTCGCCGGGGAGGCGATGCGCCGCGGATGCGCGATTCACCCCGAGGATGCGACCATCGCCCTCACCGGCATCTTCGCGGACACGGGCAACTTCACGCATGAGAACGTGGGGAGCGCCGATTTCGAGGCGGCGGCGTGGCTGGCCGCACAGGGAGCGTCTCTTCCCCTGGTGAAATCCTTTCTCCGCAGCCTCAAGGACGAGTCCCAGATCTCACTGTTCCACGAGCTCCTCAACAGGCTCTCCTACCAGACCGTGCACGGTCATCTCGTGCTCACCGTGTACAGGGAAATGGAGCGTCAGGTCGGCGGCCTGGCCGCCGTGGTGGAAAAGGTCTTCGAGGTGGAAAGTCCGGACGCGCTCTTCGCGGTCTTTGCTTTCACGCGGGACAACGAGACATTGATCATCGCGCGCAGCCAGGCGCCCGGCGTGGACGTCTCCCGCATCCTTCGCGCATTCGGGGGAGGGGGGCACGCGCAGGCTTCCTCGGCACTCCTGAAGGGCGAGCCCGGGCGAAAGACCTTTCACGCCGTGCAGGCCTGCCTGAAGACGATGCTCGCGGACGCGGTGAGCGCCGTTGCCATCATGGACACGCGCGTGGACACGATTCGCCAGAACTGGTCTCTCCGGGACGCCTCCCGGTTCCTGGAGGATTCCGACCGCAGCGGAATGCCCGTCACCGACCCGGGGGGAAAACTCTGCGGCTACCTGGGCCTGAGAAACATCATGAAGGCGCGGCGAGGCGGCCAGATGACGGCGCCGGTGAGCTCGCACATGGAGAGGCACGTGGTGGCCGGCTCTCCCTCATTGTCGCTGCGGGAAATCGAAAACCTTTTCTTCACCCATACCATCTTCGATCTTCCTATCGTGGAGGAGGGGCGGATCGTCGGCATCGTCACACGCGACGCATACCTTCGGGCGCGCGCGGGCCTTTCTCCCGCTGGCCACGCACCTTGACTCTGAGCCCGCCTCCCCGCTATTATCCGTTTACATTTTCACTGGAGGACTAATGGGAAAGACCCATCGAGGAAAGGGACTGAAGGACCAGCCAAGTCAGGGCCGTGGGGCGTGCCCCGTCTGCAAGAGGACGGGCATAAAGGTCGTTTTCGAGGCGCAAGTAAAGGATAAGACGATCAAGGTGTGCAAGACGTGCAAGGCGTCTATTGCGCACGGCAAAATGCAGAAGGAAGTAGAAGCGCTCGTTCCCGCGACGTAGTTGCTGCCGGAGCTCAGGCGGATGGAACCGGGGCAGATGGAGCGCGGGGGGCTTTTTCCTTCCTCCGTGCCGCCGCTTTCACCTCCCGGGCGATGAGCCGGATCATTTCTTTCTCCATGCTTGTTTTTTTTGCCTGACAGAGTCTCTTGAAATCCTTGTGGACGATGTCGGGAACCTGCCGAATGAGGATGCTCCCCATGGGGAAACACTACCACCCTGCCGGGGAAGGGTCAAGAAAAAGCTTTTATCTGAGGCGACGACGGGTTGGAGCCCGACGATCTTTGCGCCGCTTTCGCTGATTCCGCGGCCACGGCGGCCGCGAGGGAGGCGATATCGGCGCACAACGCCTCGATCCGAGCCATGATCCTCGCCACCCCTTCCACGGCGGAACGACCGCGGTCGGTGAACCCCACCTCTTCGCGCAGCCGGGCGGCGCTGACGTTGGCCGCTTCCAGCCGCGAAATCATCCCCTCCACTCCCTGCGACGCCGCGTCCAGCCCGTGCGTGGATTCCGCCGATTGAGCGGTCGCGTGGTGGACGGCTTTTCCCGCGTCCTGCGCGGCGCGACTTACGATGCGCATGCTGCCGTGCGCGTCAGCCAGCGCGGCGGCCAGCGCCTGCGCGTGCCCCGCGGACTCTTCAGCGAGCTTCCGCATTTCGTCGGCGACGCGCGCGCCCTGTCCGCCTGACCGCGAGGCTTCGAGCGCCGCGTTCAGGGCAAGAAGCCTGATCCGCTCCGCGGCCTCCACCACCGCGTCGACCCCCTTGACGGCGTTTTCCACTGAAAGAGACACGGCGCTGCCCGTGGTGATGACCCGGTTGAGCTGCTCTTCCGCGGCGGCCGCGCTGAGCCCCGCCGTCTCCGCGGCCGAACGCGCCTCACGCGCATTCCCGGCGGCGTCTCTCGCACTCGATGCGAGCTCGTCGAGGAGCGATACCCGTGCCGCGATGCCCGAGCGCACCTCGGCGGAGCGGTCCTCGGCCCCGCCCAACAGGCTCGCTGCCTCCGCCCCCGCGGCTTTTCCGCCGGCCGCCTCGGCGGCGAGGATGGCGGCGCGCTCGCGGAGGGTCCCGGCCGCGGAGCGCAGCCGCAGCGCGGCGGCGCCCACGTCCCTCACGATGCCCGCCGCGGCGTCGCGCTCACGCTCGAGCCGCCGCACGACCGATTCGATCTTTCGCGCCCGCGCGATGCCGACAAGGAGCAACGCCGCGACCAGCAGGGCCAGCGCGGCCGCCGTGACGCCGGCCAGGAGGATGATCCGAGTCACGGGCACGCGTGCAATATCCGTGGAGACGAACAGGTACCAGCCGGGAGCCGTGGTCCGTGTCACCGCCGTGAAAAGGCGGCGGCCTTTCGCCGCGAACTCGTCGAGGCTCATGGCCCCCGGTCTCACCACCGTATCCATTGCCGCCCTGACGCTACCGCGCTCGGCGGGACTGAAAATGTCGAACACCGTGGAAACCGCGGACGCTGCATCGCCGCGCGCGAACACGACCGAGCCTTCACCGTCCGCCAATACGAAGGAGAAACCGGGCTCTTCCGCCGCCGCGGAGAAGGCGGCTGCCGCAAGCACCGGGACATCGCCGACGCAGCTTATGGCCCCGAGGAGTGTCTGCCCGTTCATCACGCGCATGCTCGTGCGCAGCACCCGTTGATCGTCGGAGACCAGGACCCCCTCTGTCCTGAGGCTGGCGGGGTACCAGGAATCCAGGGCATCCGTGCTCGAGAGCGCCGCGACCGCCGCCCCTCCCTGGTAGACGGTGCGTGTGCGTTCACTGGCAAGGTACACGGTGACGCCCGGCAGAAGGCCGGAATAGTTGGTCACCTCGTCGAGTGCCAGCTGGGCATGGGAACGGTTGGAAGGGGAGAGACGCTCGCCCTGGAACTTCACCCAGAGCCAGACCATCGGAGATGTCCCCAACGCCCGCGTTGCCGCCGTCTGCCGCTGCACGGTGGCATCGAGCTGCCTGCCCACGCTGGCCGCCGTGTCGACGACCCGGTGCCGCAGGGCGGCCTCCGTATCCGCGTCGAACCAGCGCATGGCGAGGAACAGAAGCGCGAGTCCGGCGAGCGGAACCATGAGAAGGGCGGGAATCACGAGCGGGAACAACCCATTTCGTGTGCGCTCCATGCATGTGAGTATAGAAGCCCGCATTGCGCGTCGTCAAGCAACGGGATAGAGTAGGGGATCCCCACGGAACAGGAGATGCCGCCAGGATGCCCGAGCCGGTTTTTGTCGCCCTGCTGCTCGCCGACCGCGTGATCACGGAAGACAACCAGAAAAAGGCGATCATCGGGACCTTCACGCAGTTCACCGTCCGGCAGGTTCCCGCGGGCCTGCCGCCGTGGTACGTGTATGCGGCCGTGACGAACCTCGCGGGGGAGCATCCATTCTCCCTCAACCTCGTCGTGGACCGCACCCAGCAGGTCATCTTCTCCGCGGGAGGCACGTTGAGGGTGGACGAGCCGCGGCGTGTCGTCGAACTGGTGATACCGGTTCCCAATGTCGTGTTTCCCGAGACCGGCACATACATCGTGTTATTCCACGTGGGGGGCGAACAGATCGGCTCGCGGATTCTCGACGTCGTCCAGGCGGATCCTCAGGCGCCCGCCCCGCCGCAGTAGGTTTCCTTCTACGGCAAGCAGCTGTCCTTGAACTTGCACCTCCGCACGCAGTGCTGCCGCCGCGACTCCAGGGCCTTCACGTAGCTCTGGAGGTCCACAGGCCGCCGCGCGACGCCGGTCTCCATGGCGGCGCGTGCCACCGCGGGGGCCTCCCAGAACAGGAGCCTCGGATCGAGGGGCTTCGGGATGAGGTAGTCGGGGCCGAACGAGATCGAGCCGGCGCCGAAGGCCTCCAGCATGCACTCCGGGACGCCTTCGTGGGCGAGCGCGGCCAGCGCGTGTGCGGCGGCGAGCTTCATCTGGTCGTTGATGGTCCGCGCACGCACGTCGAGGGCCCCTCGGAAAATGAAAGGGAACCCGAGCAGGTTGTTGATCTGGTTGGGATAGTCGCTGCGCCCGGTTCCCACGATGACATCGGGTCTTGCCTCCCGCGCAACTTCGTAGCGGATCTCCGGATCGGGATTCGCGCAGGCGAACACGATGGGCCGCTCCGCCATCGTGCCGAGCATCACCGGCGTGAGCAGGTCCTTGCCGGAGAGGCCGAGGAAGATGTCGGCGCCGCGCGCGGCATCGGCGAGCGAGCGTTCGTCGGTGGCCGCGGCGAACCGCTCCTTGTACTGGTTCATGTTTTCCTGCCTGCCCGCGTACACGACTCCCGTGGTGTCTACGAGGCGCATGTTCCGCCTCTGGGCGCCCATGGTCACGTAGAACTCGGAGCAGGCGAGCGCCGCGGCTCCCGCGCCGCAGACGACCACCTTGATGTCGCTGATAATCTTTCCGGTGATCTCCAGCGCGTTCAGCAGGGCGGCGCCGGTGATTATCGCGGTGCCATGCTGGTCGTCGTGAAACACCGGGATATCCAGCATCTCCTTCAGCCGCGCCTCCACCTCGAAGCACTCCGGCGCCTTGATGTCCTCCAGGTTGATGCCGCCAAAGGTCGGGGCAATGGCGGCCACGGCAGCCACGATCTGATCGACGGTTTTCGCGTTCAGCTCGATGTCGAACACGTCAATGTCGGCGAACCTCTTGAAGAGAACCGCCTTCCCCTCCATGACGGGCTTCGCGGCCAGAGGGCCGCGGTCACCCAGTCCGAGAATGGCGGTGCCATTCGTCACGACGCCAACAAGATTCCCCCGCGCCGTGTAGTCGAAGGCGGTTTCCGGATCCCGCTCGATCTCCTCAACGACCCGCGCCACACCGGGTGTGTAGGCAAGAGACAGGTCGCGCTGCGTATCAACCTTCTTGGTCGGTACGACTTCGATCTTTCCCGGTCGGCCGCTCGAGTGGTAATCCAGCACGTCTTGAAGATGAATACGGGTCATTTCAGGATCCTGTACACCGTGCCCCCCGTTCGTCCGAACACTTCGGGCTGGTACATGAGCTCCGCCCGGGTGGGCGGGGTTGGATACACGCCGGGGGTCGTCGTGCGGAACAGGAAGGTGACTTCGTGCTTCCCGCGGTCCAGCTGGTCGAAGTAGAACCGCACCTCGTCGTCGTAGATGTGGGTCGTGTAGCCGAACTCCCCGTAGTCGCCCTCGTAGCCGCCGTCCCCGTTTCCGTCGGAGCTCTTGTCCTGGTTCTCCTTGGGAGGCGACTTCACTACTTGAGATGTCAGAAGCGAGCCGTCGATGGGCTCGGCTCCCGAGGGCATCGGGGCCCTCAACGCGAGGTAGGTGCGGTCCTGGGAAGAGTAGAACACGATCCTCATCGTGTAGACCTTGCCGAGAGCAAGGTCGGTGCCCGCGACGATCGCGCCCTTGTCGTCCAGGATTTCAGTTGCGATTCCAATCCCTTCGTCCCGGGGCTCCGCTCCCGCGGCGAGCATCGCGGTGCGCAGCTCTGCCGTGTAGTACAGCGTGCCTTTCCCCGAGAGCCCGAAGGTGAGTGGAAGAAGCGTGCCGGAGGGGGCCGAGCGCCCTCGCTCCCGGGCGGTGACGCTCCCCAGGTCTTTTGCGGGCACCTGCTTGAGGAACGGGCTGCGGGAGAAACCCCGGAACCGGTTACGCGCAATCTCCGCGTTGCCCAGCTTCACGCTGGCCGTGAAATCGGCGTTGGTCTCGTTGCCGCGCGTGACGATCTCCGAGAAGGCCTGGAGGACCCACCCCGCGTTGCTGGTGTTTTCCCAGTATCCAGTTGCGTTGGAAGCCAGCAGATCGTTGGCCAGCCCGAGAACGAGCTGCGAATCGGGCTGCACCCGGGCATACAGCATGAGCAGGAGCGCCTTCGCCTGCAGGCCTCCCCCGTACCAGAGCCAGTCATTCACCGTGCCCACCAGTGTCACCGTACGCGTGCCGACGCGAACAAAGTTTTTCAGCCGGGTGAGCACCGCCTGCGCCGAACGGGTATCTCCAAGTGCCTGGTAGGACAGCCCGAGGAACCCGTAACCGAACACCCCGATCTCATCGCCCTGCTGGGCAAGTGAGTCTGCCCAGGCCTTCTCGTTCCTGCCGTACATCGACAGGACGTACAGCGCGTATGCCTGGAGGTATGTCCCCTTTTTCTCCCAGCCCTTTTCGATCCAGGAGAGCATTGCATCGACATCGATCCCGGGCGGGATTTTCATGCCTTTCACCTTCGCCGCGGCCAGAAGGTGAGCAACGCGCAGGGTGACATAGTAGTTCGACCGCCGGGGCTCGGAGTCGGCCCAGTAGGAGAATCCTCCGTCGGTATTGGCGAACTTCTCCACCATCGTCAGGTCGGCAGCTTCGGCTCCCGCGAGCATTGGGAAGAGGACCCGGGCGAAGAGCTTGCTTGTCACCTGCTCGAGGCAGTCGTAGGGATAGACGTCGAGAAACCTCACGGCGCCTGCAAGCGCGCTGGCGATCGTGGAGTCAAGCGTAAGGTACAGCCCCTCCTCCGGCACACCGAGGAATGACGAGGGAACGGTCAGCGCCTCCTTGGCCAGGTCGTTCGTCTTGCCCACGATCGTGAAGGATTCCGTCAGATGCGGGTCGGCGACGGCCAGTGAGTCCTCGAGCCTTTCCTTGAGGACGTCCGAGTCGACATTGAACGCGAGCTTCGCGGTCCCTTCGGAAGGGGCGCTCAGGTCGAAGGCGATCTCGGCCGAGTCACCGGGTTTCATCGTGACCGTCTTTTTCTGGTCTCCATTCACCTTCACGCCCTGCGCACTGATGCCCACGGTGACGACGTGCTGCTTCGCGTCGATGTTCGTCAGCACGACTCCCGCGGTTGCCGCGTCCCCCACGCGCATGCGCCGCGGCAGGGCGGTCCTCACGTTGATCGGATTCTGCACGAGGATCTCACCTTCGGTGATGCCGAAGGTGTCATCCTTCACGGCAACCGCCGTCGAGCGGAACTTTGTGAGGAGGTCGGGGAGCTTGAAGCGCACGGTGACGGTCCCGTCCCGGCCGGTGATGAGCCCGGTGCGGAACACCGCGGTGGGGTTGAAGTTCTTTCGAACCGGGACACCCGGGCCCGCGGGCGCGGACTCGCCTTTCTCGTCTCCGCCCGGCAGGTCGTTGGCCTTCCACGTGACGGGGTCCATGAGCATGTCCCGCGAATCGAAGTGGGCCACCTTGTCGGGGAAATTGCCGCGGCTATAGAAGAAATCGACCGGGTTGGGGATCCGGTAGTCGATGAGGTCCAGGACCCCCCTGTCCGCGGCGACCAGGGTGATCTCCGCCCCCTGCAGCGGCTGCCCGTTGAGCAGCGCTTTCAGCGTGACCGTGGCATCGCTGCCGGGCAGGTAGCTGTCCCTGGCGTTGGAAATCCTGAGATTGATCGTGCGGGATGTTGTCACCACCGGTATCTCAGCGAGCCCCGAGTATCCGCGCGGCTTGCCGAAGTCGGGTGAATCAGGTCCGTCCGCCGGCGGCTTTGTCCTTCCCGTGGAAACGGCCACGAAGACATACACCATGGGGACGTGCTCCTCGGTGATGCGCACGTCAATGGTCGGGGCGCTTCCCGTCAGCTCGAGAGTCCTCTTCTCCAGCACCCCGTCGCGCTCCACGGACACAAGGTAGGTGCCTTTTGCAAGAGGGCTCTTGATGAGGAGACGGGCTGTGTCGCCGGGCGCATAGATCTTTTTATCCGGCACGATCTCAAGCTGCCTCTCGTCGGATCGCTGCCAGACGATCTCGTCGGAGCCGGTGGAGTAGAAGGTGAGCCGGGTGAAGCTCTCCCGTCCCTTCGCGTCCTTCCCGGAAAGCTCGATGGCGTAGGACCCCGATTTCTGGGTCGAGAGCTGCGTGCTGCCGAAGGGCTGGCCAGGCTTCACCGTGAATGTCTTTTCCTCCACTTCCTCTTTCTCGTAGCGCGTGTCCACCGTGCCGCCCACGGTGAGCTCACGCACGAGCTTCCAGTCTTCCCGAAGGAGCCGCCCGCTCACCGCTGCGGAGAGATACGGCGTACCATCCGGGTCCACGGAGACCACCTTGAGAGTGAAGGGCTGCCCCTTCGTGACGAAGTACAGGGAATTCTCGGATTTCGTGTCGGAGGTGAGCTTGCCTCCGAGCATCTGCTCGGAAGAAAAAACCAGACGCGAGTCAGATTTCGAGATCGCCTGCCGGTCGATATCCTCCACCGTGGCGACGAGCTCGTAGTTGTACACACGGCCCTTGTCGCCGTCGCTGAGCTTCTGCGACGTGACAGTCACACCGGTTCCGGCAAGAGAACCGGAATCGGAGGCCATGTCTTCCGCCCAGCCCTTTTCGACATCGCCGAATGTGTACTCCCACAGCGCATCTCCGGGCGGCTGGTACCAGGTTTCACGACGAGTCCAGAACCAGCTCCATTTTCCCCTCATCACGGTGCCGCCTGCCAGGTACGAACCCGAGAAGCGGCCGTCGAGCGAGCCGCCCATGAATGCCCTCGTATCCGCCAGGCTGAGGTCAACGGAGAATGCGACCCGGCGGAAATTGGCAACCTGGACATAGGCGGTCCCGGTCTTCATGTCCGACTTGCCCGCGAGACGATGGAAGCTGAGAAGCCAGTCACCCGGCTCGGCGTCTTTCGGGAAAACGATCTGGCCGGAGAAGCTTCCAGAAGCCGACACGGTGCCGGTCACAGAGCCCGCCGGCGTGCTGTCATCGGACCCGTTTACCAGGTCCATCCTGAACTTTCCCTGCACCGGCGTGAACTTCCCCAGCGTGAGGTCCCTGTCTATGCCGGCAAATGAGAGGGTTTCCCCGGGCCGGTAGATGCCCCGGTCCGACCACATGTAGGTGAGTGGTCGTGCCTCCTCGGCGGAGTAGGGCTCATTGGCATTCCACGTGCGGCCCGGCATCTCTGATGGCCGCAGCACCAGCCGGTCCTTCCCCTTGGTGATCTCGATTTCGGCGTTCTCCTCTTTCCCCTTGAAGGCGCCGGCAAGAACCCCCGCGGAAAGGGTGATCGTGGCGAGACCCTTCTCGTCGGTCCTCCCTGAGGCAACGGTCTTTCCGTCCTTGCGGAGACTCACCACGGCGTTCTGCATTGGCGCGCCGCGGGCGAGAGAGCTCGCCATGACGAGGAGTGAATTGTATCCGACATTGAGCGACGCGCCGATGTCCGTCACCTGAACGACGAGGGTGTCTTTGACCTCCTCGGTCGTGTCGCTTCCGTAGAACAGACCTTTGAAGTTCCACCCGAGATAGGCGGCGCCCTTCCCCGCGTCGTTCAGGAACGGCAGCAGGTCGAAGATCTCGAAATGGCGCGCGTTGCGGGTGATCCTGCTCGTGTCGATCGCCACTGCCGATCCGCGCGGCGGCGGCCCGAATGGATTGGCGACCCGGCTGACGAAGTATCTCCCGGAATCCACGTTCTGCATCTCCACCGCGACCTTCGGCGGGAATTGCGCCTCCAGGATTTTCTGACCCGTGTCGCGGAACAGGACGTATGCCTCGGCCGGTCCTACGTCGAAGTTTTCCGTCAGGTCCGCGCCGAGCTTCTGGCCATAGATATCCGTCATGCCGGAAAGGACGTCCACGGCGAAGGAGGATTCGAAGTCGGCCGGCACATTGTGCAGCAGCACCCACGATCCGGACACCTCCAGGTTCTTGTCCACCTTGTAGTTGGGGTCGTCCAGCTTCAGGTTCGCGGCCGCCGAATCCTCCTTGATCGAATGATTGAACCTCAGCTCCGCCGTCGCCCCGACTCTTCCCATTGCCACGCTCGTATCTTCAATGGTAAGCGGCCGCAGGGTATGGAACCCCTCCGCGATGTCCGCGTCTGTCCCGTAGTTCTCGGGCCGGGGTTTTGCGCCCTTCAACACTCGCACATCGATGTCCCTGTCCCAGGGCAGATCCTTCTCCGGAGTAAGCACGAGCAGGCGATCCGTATTTTCGTAAGGCCCCAGCTGCGATCGATCAGTGATGACCGGCCGCGCGGCCTTGAAGGCGACTGGCTTTCCCTTCACCTCCAGGCGGATGAAGGGGAGAATGGTCTTCATGTCCACCGGGAAGTTGAAGGTGACGACGACCTGCCTGCTCGCCTCGGGCACCACGTCGTCCCCCGATGGGGTGACTGAGACGATCTGCAGGGGCTCCGTGCGGAAAGTGAATCGGGTATCGCCCGTGAGAGTCTCTCCCTGGAGGGAACGAAGGGACCCGTTGATGCTGAAGGTGTATTCCGTGGCGGGCGCAAGCGGGCCCTTCGGCTCGAATGCGAACAGGCGGGATCCGTACCAGCGGTAGATGCCTTCAATGCGGGGGGAGATGCTCAGAAGCGTCGAAGAGGTGGCCGGCTTGTCGAGGGTTTTCAGGGCGATGACAGGCTTGTTGAAGAGAACCCAGATTCCTCCTTCCAGGTTCTCGTGAGGTATCGTGCCGGACGGCCCCACCTCCGCCACCGCGAACGCCGCGTCGGGAGAGTCGGGAGTGTTCGAGTTGAGAGCGGCGAGCACCACGGGCACCTTCACGCGGGGGGAAGGCGGAACGGATCCCGCGCTGCGGAGTCCCGAGCAGGCGGCCAGGACAACCATGAGACCGGCAGCAAGGCCGGCCACGAGCATCTTTTTCATACCAAATAGTAGCGCGTTTTCCCGCCCGATATCAATGAATGCGGCCACTGGAAGTGGCATT
>PMZS01000165.1 GCA_003170115.1 Spirochaetaceae bacterium | reverse complement strand
GTGCAGGCCCTTTCGTACACGTACCTCAAGGAAGACCCGTCGAAGCCGGACAACAATTTCGGTTACGCGCTCTGCCTGGCCATCGAGAAGCTCGCCAAGAAGTCCGGCGGTATCAAGGATCCGGCAGCCTACCAGATGCTCGTGCGGATTGCGGGGGGCAACTACTTGAGGACGGTGAAAATGAAGGCGCTCCAGGTCCTCGACGAGCTGAAGTCAGCCCGCTAGTACCCTCACCCCGACCCTCCGGACGGGCCTTTTCTCATCGCCCCGATCACCTCTTCGAGCCACCGGTCCTCGGCCTCCAGGTGCACGATCCCCTTGCGGATGATCCCCTGCAGGAAGAAGTCGATCTCTCCCTTGAGTGAATCAAGAGTCTTCTGAAAGCTCTCGCGCTGCAACACCAGCTTTTTTTGATGTTCGCGGAGGTATTTCAGTACATGGGCTGGCTCGAGCTTGCTGAAAAACAGGAATCTGAGCGTGAACTCGTCCTTCACCCGGTAGGTGCCCCGCACCGGCTTCAGCAGCCATTCGTCCAGTTTCTTATGGCCCTTTTCAGTGATTGAATAGATGTTTTTTTCCGCAACCTTTTTGCCCGGCTCCGTCTTCTTCGTCACCCAGCCCAACTCAGAGAGCCGCCGAAGAGTGGGATACAGCTGGCCATAGGAAACCGACCAGACNNGCGCCCTCGAATCGTCTCTTCAGCTCGTAGCCGTATTTCGGGCTCTCGGCGAGAAGCCCAAGGAGGGCGAATTTCAAGGACATCGGATTCTCCTCCCGCTCGCCCCCCCTGCGGGGTTGCACGTCATGCGGGCAGCATGATTCGAGTCAGCAGGTCACCTGCAGGGGTTTTTTCCACTCCTGTGGCGTTTCCTTCTCCTCGTACTGGATGCGTTTGCGGATGACGAATCGGGCAGGTCCGCCCGGCGGTCGAAACTCGAGAATCCCGAAGCTTCCGGCGCCGAGGTAACAGATCTTCTCCTGGGGGGCAATCTCATTGGAATCGCGAAGCTCGCGAATCACGCAATCAAAATGGGCCGGCTGCCGCGCAACCCGGTGAGTAAGAGCGGAGGCGAGCTCCCGAACCTGCTTTCCGCATACAGGGCAGTCGGGCAGAACGATGGGGATAGTCGGCTCAGCAGGTCTCTGCGGTTCGGCTGCCCGCCCGCCCTGCGACCTCCCTGCATGCGCGCGTCGCGCCGCCGGAGGCGGATTGGTGCGCGCCGCCGGAGGGGCCGGATTTCCGTGCGCCGCCGGAGGCGGACTTTCACCGGGCTGCCGACCGGAGGGATTCTGTCCCTGGGTCTGCTGCTGCCCTTCGTCCTGAAGCCCGTCCGGACGCTGTCCCGGAGTCTCGTCTCCTGCGCCCTGTCGGTGCCGCCGACGGTTGTTGCGTCGTCTGAAGCTGCGGGAGCTCATCGTCTATTCTCCGTGCTCGAGATTCCTGGTGAGGTCCTGAGCGATCTTCTGGATCGCCTGGAGCAGGTAGTCCTCGTCGTGAATCTTTGTCTTCAGCTCGGCGAGCTTCTTGGGGTCGGTCTTCTTGGCTATTCTCACCATCAGTCGATCCCCTCTTCGTTGAACGCTCCCTCGATATGCTCGATGCCGTGCTCCTCCCCGCCCAGGAAGACGACGTCGAACCGCATGTGTGCATCCGCGAGATCAGGCCTCCTGCTGAGGAACAGCCGGGCGGCACGAGCGATCCTTGCCCTCTTGCGGGGTCCGACGGAGCGTGAGAGATCCTCGCGGGGAACGGACTGCCACGATTTTACCTCAACGAACGCCACCGTGTCTCCACGCCGGGCTATGATGTCGATCTCACCGACGCGCGCACGGTAGTTCCGCGCCAGAATGCTCCACCCGTTCGACTCCAGATACGAGGCCGCGGCGTTCTCACCCCGTTCCCCTTTCTGCGTTGTCGACAGCCGTGCGCGCATCATTTTGCGGAGCCTCCGGCTTGCGTTCCGGCCGGGCCCGGCGCAAGGGTCTTCGGGTCCACCGCTTTCACGATGAAGAGGGCTTTCTTCGTCAGCAGGTCGATACCCTCACGCTCCCCCAGCCTGTTGCCATATTCATCGATTATCAGCTCCACGGCGGGGCGCAAGGGCGCTTCGGAATGAGTCTGCACGACCCGGCCTATGGCGGAGTTGTTCAGCTGCACGATGCTGCCGATTGGATAGATGCCCATGCTTTCCAGGAACACCTTCAGGATCTTGGGGTCGAAGTGGCGCCCATTGTCGTTCAGGAGGTTCTTCATGGCGCTGTAACCGATCATGGAGTTGCGGTGGGGCCGGTTGTTGATCATGGATATGTAGGCATCCGCGACCGCAAGGATCCGCGCCGCCAGGTTGATGTCTTCCCCTCTCAGCTTCCGTGGATACCCCTGCCCGTCCCACCGTTCATGGTGCTGGAGGGCGATGACCCCGATCTCCTCGGGGTACTTCAGGTCCTTCGTGATGACGCGGTAGGAGTGGATGGGATGAGTACGGATCTGGTTCATCTCGTCGACGCTCAGCTTCTCCTTCTTTTTCAAGATGGCTTTCGGCACTTTCACCATTCCCGTGTCGTGGAGCAGCGCGCCCGTTGCCAGCTGGATGAGCCGGTGGCTGGTGAACTTCAGGACGTTTCCCATGATCGCCGACAGGATGGTCGTGTTGATGACCCCCGCGGAGATCTTCCTCTCGATCCGCCCCCCCATGAGGATGAGCTGGATCATCTCGTTCCTGCCGTCCTTCACCTTTTCCAGAAGCAGGTTGACCGTGGCGTCGACCTTGGACCGGTCGATCTCTTCTCC
The DNA here is from genome assembly GCA_003170115.1 of Spirochaetaceae bacterium. Taxonomy (GTDB): domain Bacteria; phylum Spirochaetota; class Spirochaetia; order SZUA-6; family Fen-1364; genus Fen-1364. The sequence continues at coordinate 4,699 of PMZS01000165.1, read as the reverse complement.
CGAGCCCACGCTCGTGGCAATATGCTCGTATTCGTCAATTGCACGAAGGTACGCGTCCAGGTTGCTCTTGTCGCTTGCCGGGAGGTCCCGGAAGCCCGTAAAGTCAAGGGCTGGTTCGACCGACCGGGGCGAATCCACGACAATCGTGCCGTCTGTCCTGACCGAATCTATCTCCCAGCGCACGAGACGGTCGATGTCCTTCTGGCGGATCTGGATCCCGGGCGGAACGAACACGTTCTCCCCGTCCATGTAGACCGGCCTGTCGAATCTCATCCCATCGCGGAGATCGCTGGTCTTGATGGTCTTCATTCTTCGGTTCTCAGCCCGCGAATAAAGACGAGGAGATTGGCGATCACTTCGTAGAGGCTCTCGGGAATCAGCGTATTGACGTCCAGCTCAATGAGAGAGGCGGCAAGGTCAGGATCGGCAACCAGCGGAATCCCGTTATCGCGGGCAATCCGCGAGATAGCCTGCGCCAACGCGCCCTTGCCCGATGCAAGAACAATGGGAGCGGGGAGATCTTCGTTGTAATGGAGGGCGACTGCCGTGTCCGCCTGCACCTTCATTCTTTATCCCACCGTATCCACGCTCGGGAGGATTTCTCCCTGTTCGACAGGGGTAAAGCCGTCGAATGCGTTCCCTTCTTTTATAGTATCGTCAACTTCCAATCCCATGTTATGGAATTTTGACCGCAGGCTGTCCAGACCCAGCCTGGCGGCGCGTTTCAGCCGCTCGGAATCGCAGTATACGCACAGCGCGCGGCTCTTGCCCAGAAGAGGCAGGTGCAACGCGACGCCTTCCGTGGTGATCGTGAGGGCGAGGGGCCGCGACTTGAAGGTGTCGAAGAGAATCTTCAGAGTCCCCGAGAGCGTATGCGCGCCGGTCGTGAAGACGAACGGAATGACAACCCATGAGTGCGTCCTCCCGGCGGAGTGATTGAACGCCTGCAGGGATGAAGAGGGGGATCCTGGTTGCGCGGAAAGGGAATCGGCAAACTTTTTGACTTCACGCGGCGTCTCGGGCAATGGCCTCCCGCGGTACCGGCGCGGGTCTTCCCCGCCCTTCTGCCCGAACGCGAGGACCCGGAGAAGCGCGGCCGCTCCTGGGCTTCCGGGATCGATCTTCTTGTCAACCAGGGCGGCCGCGGAGCGCGCGGACTTCCGATCATCCAGCCCTGCACGCGTGAGGAGCGACTTCACGCTCTGGATGGTCTCAGGCAGAAGGGGCAGACCTGCGCGCGCGAGAGCCCGTGCGATGACTTCCTCAGGCCCTCCGCGAGGCAAGCCCTGGAGCTGGAGTGCGGCGAGAAGGGCATCCGGGACGATGTCCGAGACCGTCAGGACCAGTCTTCCGGCGGAACTGGTTACGCGAGCCCGCAGCACGGCCCCCGTCTCCAGGGGCAGCTCCGAGGACGCGGGATAGACTCTTCCCAGGACACCCACCGCCCATTTGCCGCCATCCAGGCGCTTGATCACGTGAACAACGACTGTCTCCCCGGGCTGCAGGCCGGAACCCGTCTGCAGCGCCAGGTGGATGTGGCCCCCGACAGGGCTGGGCGTCATGAGAGCGACCCTCTCCGACAGCCGGGAAGACTTTCCCGGTTCAGGTGCTCTCCGGCGCCTCGGCAGCAGCTTCTTCCACGCGCTGCGCCGAGCCGGTCTCGGGCACCTTTTCGCGTCGGCGATGGATGAGCTCCTGCACCTTCGCCGCCTTGCCCGTGCGGCCGCGGAGGTAGTACAGTTTCGAACGGCGGATGCGGCCCTCGCGCACGCGAACGATCTTGGCGATCTTCGGCGAATGGAGAGGGAATATCCTCTCCACGCCTACCCCGTAGCTGATCTTGCGCACGGTAAAGGTCTTCCGCAGTCCGTCCCGCTTCATTGCGATCACGATCCCTTCGAAGACCTGCACGCGCTCGGTCTTGCCTTCGATGATCTTGTAGTGGACCTTCACGGTGTCCCCGATGCGGAACACCTCGGCGTTTTCTTTTGTCTGCTCCGCCTCAAGTGACTTCATCACGTCCATGGCCGTCTCCTTCTTTCCTGATCTGCCTGGCGAGATCCCGCGCCTCGGAGGAGAGGTCCTCGGAATCAAGAAGCTCAGGGCGATACCTCTCCGTTTTCTCAACGCTCTTCAGAAGCCGCCATTGGCGGATCTTCTCGTGATGCCCGGACAACAGCACCTCGGGAACCCGCATGCCCCGGAACTCTTCCGGCCGCGTGTAGTGCGGGTACTCCAGGAGCCCCTCGGAGAAGCTCTCCTCCTGGAGCGATTCTCCCGTTATCACGCCCGGCACCAGCCGGGCCACCGAATCCACCACCACCATCGCCGCCGTCTCTCCTCCCGAGAGGACGTAGTCGCCGATGGAAATCTCGTCCGTGACGAAGGAGTCGATCACCCTCTGGTCGATCCCCTCGTACCGCCCGCACAGGAGCGTGAAATCCGGCCCGTGCGCAAGGTCCAGTGCCGTGCGCTGGGTAAAGGGCCGCCCGGCCGGCGTCAGGTACACAACCCGAGCTCCCGGGGCCGTTGTGCCTTCAAGCGCCGCGGCAATGGGCTCCGGCTTCATCACCATTCCCGGGCCCCCGCCGTAAGCCGCATCATCGCACACGTGGTGCTTGTCCACGGCGAAGCTCCGAATGTCGACGACCTTCACCCCCACGAGCCCCCGGGAAATCGCCCGTGCGAGGATGGAGCTTTCCAGGTATCCCTGGAACAGCCCCGGAAAGAGGGTCAGGATCGTGACCGTCATCGGATGATCTCGTCTTCTTTCAGACTGATCTTTCCTGCTTCGAGGTCCACGTCCCCGATGAAATGCTCCGAGAAGGGAACGAGCCAGGTCTTTCCCTCTTTCCCCACGACCTCAAGGAGCTGCGCCGGCCCCCCTTCCCAGACAGAGCGTATGGCGCCCACTTCCTGCTCACCGAACCACAGGCTGCACCGGCAGAGGTCCGCCGCGTAGTACTCGCCGACATCGAGCGGCGCCGCCGCCGCCCGCGGCACCAATATCTCGCTGCCCACCAGGGCACGCGCTGTTTCCGGCGTATCCAGGCCCGCGACCTTCACGATTACCCCGGGGTCCTGCCGCCGCACCCACTCGAGATCCACGGGCCTTTCGACCTGGCCTTTTTTCAGGACCACCGCCCGAAGAGCGAGGAGGTGCCCGATCTGGCCCGACAAGCTCTTCACCCTCAGTTCGCCGGCTATTCCGTGGGTTGACGCAATGACGCCAACCGCAAGGAGAGCGGAAGGCTCCGCGGCCTTTCGGATCAATCCAGGATCTCGAGCACCACTCGCTTGCCCGCCTTGGTCGAAGCCGCGCTCAGTAGCGTCCTGACCGCTTTGGCGATGCGGCCGTGCTTCCCGATCACTTTCCCGATGTCCCCATCCGACACTTTCAACTCGAGGATCGTGGATTTCTCCCCCTCGATCACGGTCACGACGACCCCGGCCGGGTCATCCACGAGGGTCTTTGCAATGTACTCTACAAGATCCTTTTCCACGAATCTCTCCTTTCGACCGCACGCCGCCGCAAATCCGCCGGGTACGTCGGCGGGCGAATTTGCTTTCGCCCTCTACGCGCTGACCGGCTTGCGGTTCAGGAGCTGCTTCACCGTGTTCGAGGGCGTGGCGCCGCGGGCGATCCAGTCCTTCACCTTCGCCTCGTTCACGGACACCTGCTTATCCAGCTTCTCGATGGGATGGTAGATCCCTATCTCCTCGAGAACACGCCCGTCGCGCGGTGTGCGGGAATCCATCACGACGATCCTGTAATACGGCCTTTTCTTCGTTCCAAACCTTTTCAGCCTGATACGCACGCTCATCGGCGTCCTCCTTCTTGAGTCCCTCTACTGGGCCGGGCTCGCTTCCGGCCATCCCTGGCCTCGCTCGCCCTCGCCGTCCCTGGCTATGGTCCGCCGAGCTGCGACAGCACCTGGGCCTGGTATTTCGAGTTCTTCGACATCTTCTTCATCATGAGACACGTCTTCTCGAATTTTTTCAAGAACCTGTTCACCTCGAACACCGACGTGCCGCTGCCGCGCGCCACGCGCGTCCTGCGGCGGGGGCCGACTATCCGGTAGTTCTTCCGCTCCGCTGGGGTCATGGAAAGGATGATCGCCTCCTCACGCTTCATCCCGGCCTCGTTGATCTTCTCCTCAGCCCCGGTGCCTTTCAGCCCGGGGATCATCTCCATCACGGACTGGAGGCTGCCCATCTTTCTCATCCGCCGGTACTGGTCCAGCATGTCGTCCAGCGTGAAGGTCTCGGAAGCCAGCTTGTCCTGCAGCTTCTCCGCCTCACCCCGCTCCATCGTGGCCTGGGCCTTTTCCACCAGGGTGACCACGTCGCCCATGCCCAGGATGCGGGATGCGATCCTTTCCGGATAAAAGGCCTCCAGGCCGTCAAGCTTCTCACTCACGCCGACGAACTTGATCGGCTTTCCCGTGATGCTCTTCACGGACAGCGCCGCACCGCCGCGCGTGTCGGAGTCGAACTTGGTGAGGATGACCCCCGTGAGGGTCACCTTCGCGTCGAACTCCTTCGCGATGTCCACCGCGTTCTGCCCGGTCATCGCATCCGCGACCAGCAGGACCTCGGAGGGACGGCATGCGTCCCGGATGCGCACGAGCTCGGCCATGAGGGCATCGTCCGCCTGCAGCCGACCCGAGGTGTCGACGATCACCACGTCGAACTGCTC
>PMZS01000339.1 GCA_003170115.1 Spirochaetaceae bacterium | reverse complement strand
GCTCGAACTCCAACAGCGGGCTGCTGAACGATATCGCGCGCCACGGGATCCCCGTGGTCCAGGTCAACAGGCGGGTGGAGGGCGTGGAGGCAAGCTCGGTGGTGTCCGACAATTTCAAGGCCGCCTATTCGGCGACGGAGCACCTGGTGAAGCGGGGCAAGCGGCGGATCGTTCTGCTGGGCTACGACCCGACGACGCTGACGAATCAGGACAAGAAGCGGGGCTACGATGCCGCGCGGGCCGAGCTGGGCGTGGAAGCGGATCTGACGGTGGTAATCAAGGAGCACGACGTGGCGGGGATCACGGAGGCCTTCCAGAGGTTCCTGGCGACGGGCACGAAGTTCGATTCGGTGATTGCCACCACCCAGGGAAAGACGACCATTGCGATCAAGCTGCTGAAGAAGAGGAACCTGCGGATTCCGCAGGATGTGGGGGTCATCGGTTTCGACGACACGCCGTGGTCGGAGCTGCTTTCTCCGGCGCTGACGGTTGTCTCGGAGAATACCTACGACATGGGCAAGGAAGCTGTGCAGTTGCTGATGGAGCGCATGATGAACGAGGATCGGGTCGAGCCACGACACATCGTCCTCGAGGATGAGTTCATTCTCCGCGAATCCACCTGATCGTCGAACGCCCCTGCCAGCCTTCGCCCCAGCATCTATTGAGCCGGCTTTGCCGCTTCCGTTTCGGAACGACTCGAGGCTGTCTGTGTTGCGAAGCTTTCCTGCGTGTGGGCCATCTGTTCCACCAATTGGGCATGCTTTTTCCTGGTGATGGGATAGCTGAACAGCAAAGGAACTGCACGATCGAGATTCCCGATTTCCCACCGCCACTGCACAATGTCGCATTTGAGAGCAACATTCCCGGATGGAAATGAGGTTGACTTCCTTCTTCACTCCGTGCGGACTGTCAGGATTCGCAATCGGGATCGCGGGATCAGTGATGCTCCGCGCAAGTTCAACGGCGCCATCGAAGCGCCGACGGACCTCGTCGCACAACTTGCTGAGCTGCAGACAGGCGCCAGGAATGGATTCGCCGCAATTTGGTTCATTCGAAATGGATGGTCAAAAGGGGCGCGACGAAAAGGAGAATGTCCTGCGTCAACAAAAGGGCAACTTCGTCGCGTAAGGGGCTGCAATGAGTGACAATATTCGCACTGCAATGGGCATCGCGGGGTGGATATTGATTGCCTTCCTTGCGGTAATTTCGCTGGACAGCTATGGGAGAAGACGAGGTAATATTACATTTTGTGCATGAAAATTGTGTTCCTGGTGCCCGGTATTCTCCTCATCGTTCTGAGAAGAAGATAGGATCGCCCGAGGCGGTGGGCCGCTTCGGCGGCGCGCTCCCTCATGGGCCTTGGTCTGCGCTTTGCATTGAATGATGGGCAAATCAGTTTCCTGCGCCGGACCCCGGGATGCCCAGCGGGTGTGATCGGAGTGCCCATCGAGGCGTCTTGGGGGCAGGGCATGGTCCCGCGGAAGGCACGGAACAACTGCTCATCGGTGTACTCAGTGAGCAGGAGTGTTCGTTTCTGGTTGCACGATGGGCAGCGGAAGATGCCCTTGAAGGAGCAGGATCGGAAACACTCGTCGCGGCATTCGGGATTGACACAGCGGATGCGGGCCACGCCCTAGCGGTAGTCGTCGCAGGTGAGGAAACGGGGGAAAGGGAATTGCCCAAGTCCTTCGCGTACTCTGCGGCGAACCGGGCGAGGTGATTCTCGAAACACTTTTGGAGAGCAGAAGGTGCCGTGGTAGCTGACCCACCGACCCGAAGGGGCGCGCAGGCAGAGGGAGTCCTGGCAGCTCGCTCTGTCTCTCTCTTCTCTCTTTGAAAAGTTGGACCATATCGCCTCCGAAGACCAGCGGTGCCGCGTTGGCGGCTACCCGGATGTATTGCATGCGTTCAACGCGCCCTCTATTTTATGAAAGCCTGCTTGAGGAACTTTAGAGAAGCCTTGATGTCCTTGTCCATTTTTTCTGCGGTTGCGTTTCCGCTGAGATCTCGCCACACCTTAATATCGCTTCCGACCTTGCCACCCGAGAGAACGAATGGCTCCATTACGACCCCCTTCTCGTAGTGAATATCCCGCAAGGCTTTGCCGATTTCATTCCACGGGAGGTGTCCCTTCCCAGGGACTTTTCGGTTGCCTTCGCCGACGTGGAAATGTCCAAGGCGCGGACCCGCAAGACGAATCGCATCCCCGATGTTGTCTTCTTCAATGTTCATGTGAAACGTGTCCAGAAGAATCTTGGCTCTCGTGCTTCCAACGGCTTTGCAGTAGCGCACCGCCTCTTCACAGGTATTGAGAATGTATGTTTCAAAACGATTAACCACTTCGAGGCACAGGTCGATTCCAAGTGATTCGGCTGTTTCTGCCAGATCTCGTACGCTGGCAATTCCCAACTCCCAGGCCGCCTTCTTGTCAACTTCGCGAAAATCGCATGGCCAATATGAATACAAGACTCCTGCCAATACCCGCGAATCCAGCCGATCCATCGCATGCATGATTGCCGTGAGGGATCTGATTCCAGCCTTTCTGATGGCCGGGTTTTTCGATGAAACGTCTTTGTTTTTTGCCGGACCGATATTTGAAGTGATGCTGATCCCAAGATCTTTTGTCAGGCTTCTAAGCTCATCCAGTTCCTTGCCCGACATCCTGAGGAGTTGCCCCGCAGAAATCTCGAGGATATCGAACCCGATTTTTGCAGCCTTCTTTGCAAACAGGGCATAATCCCCCTTCCATTCCCGTACCCAGTAGGCGAAAAGTGTTCCGAATTTCATTTAGCAACCTCCATCTTCATTTTCCGCTTCAACCTGTGCTATCCCTTACGGATTCTTTACGTGAACGCCTTCCTTCTATTTACACGTGTAGGCTACACGTGTAAATAGAATAGTATCGGGAATATTTAGTCAATAACCTTGGTTGGGACGAAGCCAACGTTACGCCATATGCATGTAGGAATATCGGCAATAGAATGCGCTGGCAGCCGGCCGAGGATGTTCCTAGTACGAGAGGACCGGAATGGACGAACCTCTGGTGTACCAGTTATCGCGGCCACGGTATTCCCGTGGCATTTTCTGCCAAGGGTAGGCGCTGGGTAGCCAAGTTCGGAAGGGATAACCGCTGAAAGCATCTAAGTGGGAAACCCACCTCAAGATGAGGCAACCCCGGGGGTATAACCCCCCTGAAGGTACCTGGGAGAGAACCAGGTCGATAGGCTGGAGGTATACATGCGGCAACGCATTCAGCCGACCAGTACTAATTTACCGTGAGGCTTGACCATATTTTCCCCCACACTTTCGCTACGCGAAAGCGCGGAAAGGATTGACGCGGCAACTGGCCCGTACTCGGGACAGTGAGAGCGGCGATCCGCTAGTTCGCTCTTCCTCTTCTTCCTTCATTCCTCGAGAGAGATTATTGCCTGGTGACTATGGCGCAGGGGTTCCACCCGTTCCCATCCCGAACACGGAAGTTAAGCCCTGCCGCGCCGATGGTACTGCCGCTTGACGGTGGGAGAGTAGGTCGTTGCCAGGCTTTTTTTGTCTTTCAGCCCCGCCAGTCGAGAGGGTCGGAAAGCGTCAGGTCCCCGAAGACCTGGAATCCGTCTCTGTCGCTGGTCACGATCTCCTTGATGCCGGTTGTGACGCAGGTGGCCGCAAGAAGGGTGTCGTGAATACGTCGTCGGCCCAGCCGAAGCCCTCGCATCCACTCAAGAAAGAGGGCGACAGCCTCCGCTGAGGGAAGCACCTGCTGAACCTCGGATGCCCGCCACCAGAAGTCCGCCTTGTCGAGGGCTTCCGTCATGGAAAGCGGCCTCTCGAACCTGCGTGGATCCGTGCACACGTGGATGAACTCCTCGAGCACCTGCGGGACGAGACCCAGTTGATGCCCCTCGCCGAGCAGGCGCCGCTGCAGGAACAGGTGCGCCTTTTCATGCCCTTCGCTTTCGCGCACCTCGAGCTGAATCAGGAATGTGGTGTCAATCGCTTTGACCACGAGAAAGTTCCTCGAGCATGTCCTCGGATCCCTTGAATGGCTGCAGCACCTTTCCTACCGAGACCGGGCGGATGTCCTTCAAGCTGGTTGGCCGATGAATCTTTCGGGATCTGAAATCCTCCATCGCTTCCCGGATGATCTCGGAGGCCGTGCGGTCATGCTGCCGGGCATACTCGCGGAAGTCGCGATAAACCGGTTCACTTACATTTATAGTTATGATTTTCATACATGAAAGCTACCATATGATTGATGGTTCGTCAACAAGTTCCAAGGCTTCCATCAGCAGCGGTCCTCCTGGAATCAGACATTCCCAGTTCCTTTTTACTCCCGATCTGCAGTCTCCTGACAAACGCCGTTCGTGTCGAATACATTTCGTCTATGAGCACGCGTAATCCATTCGAAGCTCGAGACGTCACAAGCCGTCGGGGCGGGCCGGTCAAGAAGCCGCTCAGCCGCGACGCGATTGTCACGGTTGCGCTCGACTTGTTGACCCGTGAGGGGCTGGAGGGGATGAGTCTTCGGAAGGTCGCGGCAGCTCTCGAGACCGGCCCGGCATCGCTCTACGCGTACGTCGACGACCTTCGAGAGCTTCAGACCCTGGTGTTCGACCGTGCGCTCGCCGACGTGACTATTCCGAGAGAGCCACTGCGCGACTGGCGAAGCCGCCTTGCCTCGCTTCTTGAATCCTACATCACCATTCTGGCGCGTAGCTCAGGTCTGGCTCAGCTTGCGATGAACACGATTGCCGCAGGTCCGAATGCCCTGCGCATCATAGAGGCTCTTCTCTGCCTTCTCGACGAGGCGGGAGTCGACCAGTCAACAGCCGCTTGGGCTGCCGACTTGCTCAGCCTATACGCCACTGCCATCGCTGCCGAACAGAGCCATCGGAAGGAGAACGGGGACCCGCTCGGCCCCCTGGTCCGCATGCTCGGAAGTGTGTCTCAGCCGGAGTTCCCCCGGATCCATGCGTCGCGCGAACAGCTGGTCTCTGGACAAGGCCTGGAGCGTTTCGATTGGGCCATCGAAGTTCTCCTCAAGGGAGTGTTGCAGACGCCGCGCCAGTCCCACGACGGCTCGGTCTCGCCAGTGGAGAAGGGCTCACACAGGCGGGCAAGGCATGCTTAGGAGCTGTCGTCGCGTTTCCCTTGCGTGCCCATCAGGAGGGAACTCCCTCTGGGGGATCGTGTTGTCTCCCATTTTTTTTGCATCGGGCGAACATTGTTCGTCGCATACTCTGTTTGTCATCGGAAAGGAGCTCAGAATGGCGCCATGCACTCCCAGAGTTTGAACAATCCCGCGCTCGTCCGCTGGCGACCACTTCGTTACACTCTGTGCGCGCCCCTGCCACGGATGCATATCAGCGATCGACATTCTTCTGAATAGGAGGTAACTGAAAGGAACACAGACAGGATCACGCATATCGCGAATGCACGCATTTTCGATGGAGAGAATGTGCATGACAAGCGATCAATTATCGTCAAGGGAGAAAAGATCATCAATGTTGGTGGTCCGGCTCCCGAGGGCGCCGAGATCATCGACGCCAAAGGCCGCACCCTGTTGCCGGGCCTTATCGACGCGCACACCCATGCCAATCCGGAAGCCGACAGGTTGCCATTACGTTCGGCGTCACGACGGTGTGCATCATGCAGGGATATTGGACCAAGGAGCAAAAGAAGGCGTTCGACGAGCGTCGGGACATGGAAGTGCTCGCGACCGTCATTTCAGAGGCCCACCGGAACAACAAGATGGCTGTCGCGCACACGATGAGCATCGAGGCCTCGGAGCGCGCCATCAAGGCGGGGATCGACGGCCTTATGCACATCTTTGTCGACAGGCCGCATACCAGGGAGATCATCGACGCCATCGTCAATTCCGGCGCCTTCGTCTGTCCCACGATCGTCGCCGGGGCTTCCACGATCGGGGACAGCGACGCTGCCGAGTTCGCCAAGGATGAGCGCGTTCGCTCAAAGCTCAGCGAAGAATGGTTCAATGCGCTTCATAAGCACATCGCGACGTATCCACAAGGCAAGACCGCCTATCTCCTGAAGGCTGTCAAGGCCCTCCACGATGCGGGCCGGCTTGACGCCGATCGAAGCGCTAACAGGATGCTGACAAACCCCTGAG
>PMZS01000234.1 GCA_003170115.1 Spirochaetaceae bacterium | reverse complement strand
CCGCTCTGGGGCAAGATGCTGAACGTGGAGAAGACTCGAATCGACAAGGTCCTCACCAATGACAAGCTCTTCCCCATCATCTCGGCGCTCGGGACGGGGGTGGGTACGCAATTCGAAATTTCCAAGCTGCGCTACGGGAAAATCATCATCATGGCGGATGCGGACGTGGACGGCTCGCATATTCGTACCCTCCTGCTCACGTTCTTCTTTCGCTACATGCGCGAGCTGCTCGAGCAGGGCCACGTCTACATCGCGATGCCTCCGCTGTACAAGATCGAGCTTGGCAAGCAGGTGATCTACGCCTACGACGATGCTGAGAAGGCCGACGTGCTGAAGCGCAACGGCAAGAACGAGAGCGACGTGTCGATCCAGCGCTACAAAGGGCTGGGCGAGATGAACCCCGAGCAGCTCTGGGAAACGACGATGAACCCCGAGAAACGAAGCATCATCCACGTGAAACTGGAGGATGGGGTGGAAGCCGAAGAGATCTTCACCACCCTCATGGGAGAGAACGTGGAACCCAGGAGAAAGTTCATCGAGGACAACGCGCTGTCGGTGACCAACCTCGACGTGTGATCCGCCGCCCAGGGAGTATCAATCGTGGCTGACGTGAAATCCCGGACCATCTCGCTTCCCATAGAGGAAGAGGTAAAGACCTCGTATCTGAACTACGCGATGTCCGTCATCGTTTCCCGCGCGCTGCCGGACGTACGGGACGGGCTGAAGCCAGTCCATCGGCGGATCCTCTTCGGCATGCACGAGATGGGCCTTCACGCTGACAAGCCGTACAAGAAGTGCGCCCGCATTACCGGCGACGTCCTCGGGAAGTACCACCCGCATGGGGACATTGCCATCTACGAATCCCTGGTCCGCCTGGCGCAGGACTTCAACATGCGCTACCCCGTGGTGGACGGGCAGGGCAACTTCGGCTCCATCGACGGGGATCCCCCCGCGGCGGTGAGGTACACCGAAGCAAGGATGAACTGGATCGCGGAGGCGATGCTCCGCGACATCAACAAGGACACCGTCGATTTCGGACCCAATTATGACGGCTCCCAGACGGAGCCCCTGGTGCTGCCGGCAGCTTTTCCTTTCCTGCTTGCCAACGGGTCCAGCGGCATCGCGGTGGGGATGGCGACGAACATCCCTCCCCAGAACCTGCGAGAGATCTGCGCGGCCCTCGTGAAGCTGATCGACACACCCGAGGCGTCAGATGAGGACGTGATGAAGCTCGTCCGGGGCCCGGACTTTCCCACGGGGGGCATCATCCTGGGGCGGAAAGGAATTCAGGACGCCTACCTGACAGGGAGGGGCAGGGTTGTCGTCAGGGCGAAGGTAACGGTGGAGAGCTCAAGCCAGGGCAAAGACTCGATCATCGTCACGGAGATTCCATACCAGGTGAACAAGTCCGCCCTGATCGTGCGCATCGCCGACCTGGTCAAGGAGAGAAAGATCGACGGAATCGTCGATCTGAACGACGAGTCCGATCGGCATGGGATGAGAATCGTCATCGACCTGAGGAGGGGTACTTCTCCGAAGGTCATCCTCAACCAGCTTTTCGCGCACACCCAGCTTCAGACGGCATTCGGCGTGAACAACCTTGCCCTCGTAAAGGGTTTGCCAAAAACACTCTCACTGAAGCAGATGCTCGGCTACTTCCTGGAGCATCGCAAGGAAGTGGTGACCCGGCGCACACGGTTCGATCTCGCAAAGGCCGAGGAGCGCGCCCACATCCTGGAGGGCCTGAAGATCGCCCTGGAGAATATCGACGAAGTGATTGCCATCATCAAGAAGTCTCCGAACACCGAGGCGGCCCGGCTGAATCTGATGGCGCGCTTCACCTTTTCGGAGAGGCAGGCGCAGGCGATTCTTGACATGCGCCTGCAGCGCCTGACCAGCCTCGAAGTGCAGAAGGTGATTGATGAGCTTGCGGAAGTGCGTGCCCTCATCGAGCATCTCAGAGACCTGCTTTCAAGCGAGAAGAAGATCATGGGCGTTGTGAAGGAAGAGACGGAGGAGATCTCGAACAAGTTCGGGGATGACAGGCGGACCGAGATCATCGAAGAGGAAGCAGAGCAGATCAACATAGAAGATCTGATCGCGGAAGAGGACATGGTGATCCTCATCTCCAATCGGGGCTACATCAAGCGGATCCCAGTTACCGCATATCGCCGCCAGGGACGGGGGGGGAAGGGCTCCTCCTCGGCGCTCCTGAAAGAGGACGATTTCATCGAGCAGTTCTTCGTGGCTTCCACGCATGACTACGTGCTCTTCATCACCAACCAGGGCAAGTCCTACTGGGTGAAGGTGCATGAGATCCCTGAAAGCAGCCGACAGGCAAAAGGCCAGAGCATCAAGGTCCTGCTCTCCCTGGGCAGTGAAGAGGAGATCACGGCCATCGTGAACCTGCGCAACTTCACCGACGAGCGCTTTGTGCTCATGGCAACCCGCCAGGGTGTCGTGAAGAAGGTGGCGATCTCCGATTTCACAAACGCACGGACGAGGGGTATCGTTGCGATCAAGCTGGACCAGGGGGATAGCCTGGTGACAGCACTGCTTACCTCAGGAAAGGATGAGGTCGTCCTGGTGACCCGCAAAGGCAACGCCCTCAGGTTTGGCGAGGAAGCTGTTCGAGTAATGGGCCGGGCCTCACACGGGGTCCGGGGGATTCGCCTTTCGGACAAGGACGAGCTGGCCGGGGTCGCAATGGTTCTGGAAGGCGAGCAGATGCTGCTGGTGAGCGAGTTTGGGTACGGCAAGCGCACGGAATATGGCAACTTCTCCCCCCATGGCAGGGGAACAGGGGGCCAGATCTGCTACAAGGCCACCGAAAAGACGGGAGAAGTGATCGGGGTTCTCTCCGTGAACGACAAAGACGACCTGGTCTGCATCACATCCCAGGGCAATACCCTCAAGCTTCGCCTCGCCGAGGTCGCGACCCTGGGGAAAACCGCCATGGGCGTTCGGATCGTCAACATCACGAAGCCAGACGTTGTCGTGGGAGTTGCCATCGTGGTGAAGGAAGAGCAACAGCCCGAAGGGCAGGGGACGAACGGATCAGCGGCGGATGCGCCCGGTGAATCCCCAGCCGAAACCCGGGCAGAAGAGGGCTCCGAGGAGAGCTGAAGACCGTGTCGTACGCGTCAGCTTGAGGCCGCCACTTCGGCTCGGATTTCTCATCGTCTGGAATGATCGGGCTTGACCCGAGGAGACTCCAGGAAATGCCATTCTCCGTCGACCTTCTCGGCCACGTGGTAGCGGGCGGTCATTTCTTCGATTCGCTGGCGAATATGCGCGTCCACCATGTCGAAACGACGAAACAGAACTGGCAACAATCCTTCGCGAAGCGCCTTGCCTTGGGCCATCATTGGTAGCAGTTCCTCCCTCCATGATGATACGGACCGCAAAGAGCGGAGCCTGGGACCAATCCGGGCAGCCCCGCTACCGCTCTGGAACCAAGAGCAGAATTCCTGGCCTTCAAGGTACTTATGGTCACCCAATCTTCCACGCTGATCACCTCGCATTCCCTCCTGTCTCCCAGACAGGAGTACTTCGGGAGGTGGGTCAATTTTCAGCGGGAATAAACACCGGTGGGTTGTTTCACTGTCAAGTTCCACGTGGAACACATCTGGTTCTTCATCGTGGCGTTCCACGTGGAACGCTCGATTGATCAATTCCAATGACGCTTCCCCATGTCGAAGAAAATCACTTAACTATCCGTACCATGGAAATGAAATGGAAATGAAATCATCAGGTCGAAGCCACAAATGATTCTCATCTACCTGATTCTGGCCCTCCTGCTCATCCTGCTGAACGCATTCTTCGTGCTGGCAGAGTTCGCCGCCGTCAAGATAAGGCCCACGCAGGTCGAGGCGCTTGCGGAAGCGGGCAACAGGCGGGCGAAAACCCTCGAGCGGATTCAGGCGCACCTGGACGAGTACCTCTCCGTCTGCCAGGTGGGCATCACCATGGCGAGCATCGGTCTGGGGTTCGTGGGGGAGCCCGCATTTGCCACTCTCCTGTATCCCCTTGTCCTGCAAATCGGACTATCAGGCCTGGCTGCGGGAGTTACCGCTCACAGCATCTCCATAGCCCTCGCGTACCTCCTGGTGTCGTTTCTCCATATCGTGATCGGGGAGCTGGTGCCGAAATCCGTGGCTATCCGGAGCACGGAGAAGTCGGCGCTTCGCACCGCGTTCCCCATGGTCGTTTTCCGCTACGTGTTCATCCTCCCCATCCTTCTGCTCAACACGACAGTGAATGCAATCCTCCGGATCTTTCGGCTTCCCCCGGTCATCGACCAAGCCGCTCATTCGGAAGAGGAGATCAGGATAATTCTCGATCAGTCGCAGACCAGCGGCATGCTCTCTTTTCGGCGTCTCCTGCACCTCGAAAACGTGCTGGACATGGGCGGTCTGACCGTTCGAAACGCGATGCGCGCACGCAGGCTCGTACGGTGCCTCACCCAGGGGAACACGCGGGCGCAGAACGAAAGCGTGATAGCCGAGTACCGTTTCTCCCGGTACCCGCTTCTGGGTGATGACCCGGAAAAGCCTCTGGGCTACGTGCACGTGAAAGACCTGCTTCTGGCGGAACATGCGGGAAAGCCTACAGACTCACTGTTGGATTTTGTCCGTCCCTGTCTCAGTTTTCGCGAGCAGGATCCACTGGAGCTGAGGCTCTCGGAAATGCAGAGGAAAGCCGCGCACATGGCCCTGGTCTTTGCAGAGGATGGGAAATGGTCAGGCATCATCACCCTTGAAGACGCCATAGAGGAGGTGATCGGCACCGTGGAGGAGGAATATCCAACCGAGCCGACTATCCGCCTTTCAGATCTGCTGACGCCGGAGCACACGCTTCTGAATGTCGAGGGCACGAGCATCCAAAGCGCGACCCGAAACGCGCTCCAGCGCATCAGCGTCAAGGACCTCCCGGTTTCACGCGATGCGATCATGCTTTCTATCCTGGACAGGGAACGGCTTGGAAGCAGCTATGTGGGGAAACGGCTTGCAATCCCCCATGCCCGCTTGTCTCGCCTGGCGCAGCCAATGGTCATCGTCGCGCGCATGAAGAAACCTATTCCGGCGCCCGTACCGGGCGAGGACATCAACCTGCTGTTCATTCTCCTCACCCCCGCCGACACGCCTCGCATCCACCAGATCCTTCTCTCGCACATCGCCGGCATCTTCGAGAGTGATTTCCTGGAGGACAGGCTGGAGGACGCGACGTCCCCGGCGGAGCTTCACAACATCATCGTTACCGCGGAGCAGGTAGTTCTGGGATAGCGTCCCTTCAACGTCTTCCGACCATCAGTCCCGTTGCGGACAAGGCCTCGACGATCTCAGTAAGCCGAGCCTCGTCCACCGGGAGTTCCGCTTCCAGAGATTGATCCAGCATGCTGCCGCCGTGGAATGACTGAAGGACGTACCTGTCACAGCCCTTCAGCAGTTCAGCGATGGAGAGAATATCGTCAGCCGAAAGGAGCGAATCCACGCAGGTCGTTCTGAACTCGTGGGGGAGGCCGGACGCCAGGATCAGCCCGATGCTCCTCAGGATATCGGGGGCCTTCACCCGGGCCTTCACCGTCTGTTCATAGAGTGCCAGGGGAGCCTTGATGTCCATGGCGATGAAGTCCACAAGCCCTTCCGCCACCACCTGTTGAAGCATGAGGGGATTCGTGCCGTTCGTGTCCAGTTTCACCGCGAAACCCATGTCCTTCAGCTCGCGGAGGAACGAGGGAAGATCATCGTGCAGGGTTGGCTCTCCACCGGTGACGACAACGCCCTGGAGTTGTTCCCTGCGGGAGTGCAGGAACTCTCTTACCTCGCTCAACGGAAACTCCTTGTCAAACCGGGACGGGTCGACGAGCTCCGGGTTGTGGCAGTAAGGACAACGGAAGCCGCAGCCTCGCGTGAACACGATTGCCGAGATCATGCCCGGGAAATCCGAGAGCGAAAACCTCTGGAGGCCGCCAATGACCATCGATGCTGANNTCGTTCCACTGATTCACGGGACGCAGGTATCCGACGACGCGGGAGTACACCTCGGCCGCCGCGCCGCAGTGGGGACAGTAGTCCTGCTTTCCCGAGAGGTAGCCGTGCGTCGGGCACACGCTGAAGGT
>PMZS01000235.1 GCA_003170115.1 Spirochaetaceae bacterium | reverse complement strand
AGCTCGACCATATCCTGAGTTTTGTGGGGAGAACCATTGACTTCCCTCCCGCGAATAGCGCAGCCCATAGACAGCGCTCGCAACCAGCCTACCGTTGAGGTGGAATCCGTCGCCGCATGTCGCCAATACCGTCAAGTGAGCTCGCCCACCAAGCCATCAGTAGCGAGGGACCTTCCTCTATGTAGCGTTGTTGGCCTACCTAAGGAGGGGCTATGCCACGGAGAAGGAGGATGACGGAGCTCAGGGACATCATTCGACGATTCACTGACACTGTAGAGTGAGGGCCACCAGGGAAAGGCCGTAGGTTGGCGCTCGGAACGGACCCCGCCCATCCACCCTCAGCTTCCGACAAGACATGTATAAGGGACCAATGGTGTCCACGATCATTGAGGCAGACCACCGTGTTAGCAACCCGGTCGCTGGTTCGAGTCCGGCCGNNGGGAGCATAAATACCAGTTCTGTAAAGACTTACAAGCCCCGCTCTTGCGGGGTTTGTAACTTTCAGAGCCATTGTGAGCAGATGGTCCGCTAAGGTCTACGATTTTTCTTGACGATGTATCACTATAGTGATACATATTTGGAGTGCGTTTGGTGCACATCTGATTCAATTACAAAGTGCTTGTCAGGAATGTAGAGATGTCAAAAAGCAGATTGATCGCATGTGATGGTTCATTCTTTGAGATCTTGTGGGGTATTGCCTCCAACGATGGGTGCCAGGCGAGGGATTACTATAAATCATTGGAGGATGCCGATCGAGCGAAGGCGCTGGCGCTTTTCAAGCGGATGGCCGACGTCGGCAAAATCTATGACAAGACGAAGTTTAACAAGGAAACTGCGAAGCTGTACGCGTTCAAGCCGCAGCCGCACCGTTTCTTCTGTTTCTTTGTGAAGGGAAAGCGAATCTTCGAGGAACGGAATGAGAAAAAATAAAGACGAGAGCACATTCGAACGGGAGATGAAGAATCCCGTATTTCGTGCGGCTTTCGAGAAAGAGTCTGCGGCGCTCGAGGTTTCTGAGTTCCTGGCGAAGCAGATGGCAGAGCAGGAAATATCGGTTCGAGCCTTGGCGAAGCGGGCCTCAGTGTCTGCTACTGTCGTGCAAGGAATCAAGTCGGGCAAGCGAAAGAACATTGAGTATACGACCTTGAAAGCGCTCACGCTTGCTCTTGGTTATGAGATCATGTTCAAGAGGGCGCACGCCGCCAAGGTCTGAAAGAAACTTACACGAGAAAGGGTCGGCCGTTTCGGCACGACCCTTTTCTTGTCCTGCCGCATGTCTCAGACCCTCTTGCCTCCTGCGCGTTCGAAAGATAGAGCGAATTGAGCCTGATCTTTTGAGAGGCGCTCGAACTCAACATCATGACTCAGCTTTTTAGAAACCCCGCCAAATGCCATCAAGAGCATCCGATACCTTCAGGTAACGCTGGTATTTTCGAGCGTACGCCTCCGCATTGGTTGCGTTGGGTTCGAGCAGATACTTGATCTTCACCATATGTTTCGCAGCGTCCTTCAGGTCCTTGTAGACTCCCGAAGCCACGCTGGCCGCCATCGCGCAGCCCAGCGCTCCGAGTTCCTTCGCATCGATGATCTCGACTGGCAGCTGAAAAATATCCGCGAAAATCTGAGACCAAGTCCTCGATCTTGCAGCGCCACCTGCAAGGCGAACCGCAGCAGGCCGCTTTCTGTTCTTCAGAAGCTTTTCCACGTGTACCAAGTGGCAGAACACAATCCCTTCAAGCACGGCGCGAATGATCTGAGCTCTCGTGTTGGTGGCATCTAGACCTACGAAGCAGGCCTTCGCATGAGGATTGTAGTTTGATCCATAGATGTAGGGCAGGAAAACGATGTCTTGTCCTTCGGCGCTCACCTTCGCAGCTAGCTCCTCGGCAAGCTCATACACGCCTATTCCTCGCTCTTTCGCCAGCCTTTCTTCCTCGTGAAGAAAAAGCTCCGTGAACCATTCGTTGTTTCCCGCCGACGTCGGACTGCTCTCCTCGACCAGGTAGTATCCGGGCAGGCAGAAAAGCGAGTTCATCATGACGGATTTATTCAAGACCGGCGTCCTGGAGATATATTCGTTGATGCTCCAGGTGCCGGCAATGACGCAAAGATTTTCCTCGTCGGTAACATCCATTGCCACGGCGCAGGCGTCGATGTCGAACATGCCACCGGCGACCGGCGTACCTTCGCGCAACCCGGTCGCCCGGGCAGCGGCGGGGGATATTGACCCGCAGCGCTCCGTGGAGTACTTGATCGGGGGAAGGCGGTCGATCAGGTCGCCGAGGCCGTAGGCCTCGAGCAGCTCTCTCTCGAAGCGCACGTCCCTGATATTCATGAGATTGGAGCCGGAAAAATCTGTTATTTCGGCGAAGGCCTCGCCGGTCAACATGAAACGGACATAGTCCTTCACCGCGAAGATCCATCGAACGTTTTCGAGAATGCCAGGTCGGTGGTCCTTGAACCAGCGCAGGAGTGACACTGGTTGACAGGCAAGTATCTTCTGGAAGGTCTTCTCGAAGATCCTTTCCGCTGTTCCATCCTTCTCCCACCTCTCGGGATACATCCACGCGCGTGTGTCGGTTGAGACGATGCCATTGTACGCGGGCGTGTCATTCCTGCCCCAGAGATAGAGCCCTTTCCCATGGCCGGTGCAGGCGACACCCTGTATTCGCGCCGGTGGGACGCCGGACCCCGCGGTGATCTCCCGTATCACTTCGCAGTTCGCCTGCCAGAGCGCATTCATGTCCCGTTCCGTAAAGCCCGGCTGGGGCATGATCATGGGGACCTTGCGCGATGCCTCCGCGATCGTGTCGCCTTGGCTGTCGAACAGAACCGCCTTCGTGAGCGTGCCGCCGTTGTCGATTCCCAAAAAGTACGTCTTCATGGATCACTCACCCATGATTCGGGATCCACCCGGGATCAGGACGGGTTCACGACCCCGATCGTGAACATGATGTTGGCCCACACCCGCTGTTCGCCGGTGGAGAACGGGTAGTTGCCGTCCGCGATCAGGACCCGCGTTTCTCGCGGCCACCATCATACACGCGATGCTCAGAAAGCTCAGGCCGGCACCTCTTTGGGCATTTCACCGTTGTTGGGGCCGAAATGCTGGAGGATGACCATGGGTTCCCACCTGCTCGCATTCGTGAGCTTCACGCCGCCCCGCGCCGCTTTCTCGCTCACGAAGTACTCGTCCCCTGAGAGCTGGCCGAAACGGAGCATCCCGGCCGCCTCTGCGTCGAAGGGGCCGAAACTGCCGAAGCCCTGTACGATGATGCAGCCGAAAGCGGCCGCTTCCTTCAGCGTGACGGACCGGCCCGGAAGCACGGTCGTCTCCTTGGCTCCGATATAGGGGTTCGCATAGATGACCCACTTCGCGGATAAGCCGTCCTCCGTCCGCGGGCAGGGCAGCGGAGGCCGGAAGAACGTGGCCCGGTAGTGGGGGTCGACGTTCTTTTCCCAGTCCATGAGGCTCATCACGTAATCGATGTCCCCCTTCTTGTCCTCCGGGACGTTCTCCACCAGGAAGTCCCGGGGGTAGACCTCCCCGGAGGTGACGTTCTCCTGGACCGAGTTCACGTCCGAGTTCCACTGGGGCTCATAGGTGAGGACGGAACCGGGCGCGTGGACGACCCCCGGCGGTGTGTACCACCCGGTGCCCAGCTCGATCCTGTAGGCGCGGGAGAGCTCGGTGATCCGGTTGTCTCCCTTTTCGTACGCCTGCAGGCGCGCCCGCACAAGCTCACGCGTCACGTCCGGGTCGAAGCCGAAGTAGGTGACGGGGAACGTGCCGAGGTGATTGTTGAGCTGGGGCGGAAAATAGTAGGCCTCGGGCTTGCCCATCCTTCCGACCTTTCCGGCCGCCGCATCGTCCAGATGGAGGTGGTGAAAGAGAGGCAGCTCGTAGTCGAAAAACTTGGAATACATGGGCCATGTACCGTACTTCTTCGCAAGGACATCCCCGATTATCCCCGCCCCCAGTTCATCGACCGCGTCCTTGAAGAGGAAGCAGTCCTCCCGNNCGGCGCCACGTAGCTCATCCCTTCGTCGGCGGGAGCGAGGGAACCATTCATCGCCGGGATGACCGAGGAGAACCACCTCTCCTTGATTGAACCTCGCGCCGTGCCCAGGGCGTAATAGTCGTCGGGGTGCAGGCGAAGCCTCCGCCCCGCCTGGCTGAATCTCCGTGGCACGAAGGTGGGCGCCAGGCGCAGGATGCCGGTGCCCTTTTCGAAAGCGTCCCGAATCGCTTTGGCGTTTCTCATGTCTGCTCCTTTCCTTATCTGTCGCCCGCCTCGTCGATGATGCGGTTCAGGTTCTCCCTGTAGTACGTGAAGCCTTCGAAGTGGACCTCCGGCGGGATGAAATGATCCCCGAAGGGGATGTAGCCTCCGGTGGCGAGGACTTCCCGGACCGGCTCGAGGATCGTGTCGATCCGTTCCCTGCCCAGGCAGATGTCCGACTTCGGGATGCCCCCCATCATCCGCAGCGAAGGGAAGTTCTTCCTCACCTTGACGATGTCCATCCCGCAGTTCACCTCGAAGGGGTACATGCCCGTGACCCCTGCCTCCAGGAACATCGGGATCAGGTCGTAGCAGTCCCCGTCCGTGTCGAGAAAGATGGTCCTGATTCCCCTCGCCTTGCAGAAGTCGGTGAGACGCCGCATGTAGGGCAGCACGAACTCCCGGATCACGGCAGGAGCCACCATGGAGCCGGATCCGTAGGAGATGTCCTCCCAGATCTGCACGTGGTCTACATCGACCTCCGCGAGGACCTCGGAGTACATGGCGATCCACAGGTTCGTGAAGGTATCCAGGATGTCATGCACGAGCTTCGGCTCCTGCAGGTAGCTCACGAAGAGGTTCTCGTACCCCATGAGATGCGCGGGAGTGCCGAAGAAGCCCTGGGGGTAGCCGCCCAGGGCCAGCGGATAGTCTCGCTGCCCGTACTCCCTGACCATGTCCCTCCAGTTGTCAGGAAAGCGTTTTCGGAGATCTTTCAGTGACAGCCTTTCCTCTTTGAGCTTTTCCCAGCTCTTCCAATCCGTAATGGGCCACTCGGCCCCGGACGGCATTGTGGCCTGCTCCTTCAGGAGAATTCGCTTCACCCCGTCCACGTCCATGTAGACCAGGCGCTTCTCGTCCTCTTCGAAGACCCTGGCATCGAACATGGGCCAGAAGAGCAGGTTCACGTCCACCAGGCGCTGGGAGGAGTCCAGGCCGAAACGCTCGCGCACGTCCCGGTCCAATGGAAACCCCTGGGTCGGCCAGTACAGGCCACCGGCCATGACGGGCATCCCCCGGGGGAGCCGATCCCCGCGCATGCGAGCCCATGCGCGGGTGTACAGGCTCGCGGTCGGGCTCGTGATCCGGGCCGGGATTCTGGGGTACGACTTCTTCGGCAGACCTTCGGCGTACCAGTTGTCAAGCGTCTCTCCCCAGTAGCCGAACTCCCACTTCACTGCCCGCACACCGGGCGTGAAGCTCATCACCTCCTGGAATCTCTCTCGGGTATTCACGTCCCCTCCACGAAATACGGAGCGGTCCGGCCCCGGTGAGGCGCCGGGCCGCGTCCGTTGATGTTCAGAACCTCCTGCCTACTTCATGCCCCAGATTTCGGTCACGATCGGCAGGTACTTGTCCGCGCTGGACTTGTCGATGATGGGGGTGTCCATGTAGGTGAGGTAGTCCACCTTCTGGCCCTTCAGGATCTTTGCCATGGTATCCATGGCGGTCTTCGCATCGGTTGCAGGGGACTGGAACACTGTGAAGAGCAACCAGCCCTGCTGCACCAGCTGCACCGCCTCAATCTGGCCGTCGCACCCGTTGGTGAGGATGTCCCCAGGATTCTTGCCGGCATCCTGGAGAGCCTTCACGATGCCGAGCGCCATCCCGTCGTTGTGGGAATAGATGAACTGGATCTTGTCACCGTAGGTGGTGAGCCAGTTCTCCGTGATCTTCTGGGCCGTGTCCGCGTTCCAGTTTCCGGGCTGCAGCTCCATGAGAACGAACTTGTCCGCCCACCCGAGCTCCCTTACCCTGTCCTCGAAGCCTCTTTTCCTGTCAATGGCGGCAGAGTATCCTGCTGTGCCCGTCGCCTCGCAGTAGTACACCTTCGTGAGGCCCTTCTTCTTGAAGTAGTTCACATAGTACTCGCCCATCGCCTTGCCCTCAAGGTAGCTGTTGGGCCCCGCGAACCCTCTGAGGCTCTTCAGCTGCGGAGGGTCCGTCATGACGTTCGAGGTGATGATGGGAAGCTTTCCTTTCGTCTGGGCGTACATCTTGTTGATGACCGGAACGATGCCCGCGGCGTCAAGGGGCACGACCATCAGGCCGTCCAGCCCCTTGCTCACCAGGTCTTCGATCTGGTTCACCTGGGTGTTCAGGTCAGTCTTCGCGTCGGTCATGATGAGGTCCCAGCCTCGCGCCGCCGCTTCCTTCTTCACCGCCTGGGTGTAAGGGAAGAAATAGGGGCTGTCCTCGACAAAGGGCATGGAAATCCCAATCGTGACCTTCTTCTGCGCCCCGGCAGTCACCGCGACGACGGCGAGTGCCAGGCACACGATGATCAGAATCCTTCCGGCTTTCATTTACTCCTCCTGTAAGTCTCTGGATCCAAATCTTGCTTCACGTTTTTGATCGAGCCGCACTTCTGGAAAAGTCTCCTGGCCGCCACCTCCTTTCCGGGCCGATACGCCCGCCATGCATCTACCCTGCGGCCGCCGCGGCCCCATCCCGGCGCCGTGCGGTGAGGGCATCGATGACGATGACCGCGATGATGATCGTCCCTCGCAGCAAGAGCTGGTAGTTGGTGTCCACGTTGAAGATCACCATCGCCCTCTCGATCAGCCCGAGTATCAGGACGCCCTGAATGGTGCCGATGACCGTTCCCTTTCCCCCGAACAGGCTCGTGCCCCCCAGGACCGCGGCGGCGATGACGAGCATGGGCGTCTGGTCGCCGAACACCGCTGACCCCGTGTTCACGCGGCTTGTCAGCATGACGCCGGCCAGCGCCGCCATGAACGAGCAGGCCACGAAGTACAGGAAGGTGTAGAGATCGACGCGGATGCCGGCGAGCCGGGAGGAAAGGGGGTTGCCGCCGATGGCGAAATCGTTGCGTCCGAACTTCGTGTACCTGAGCACGTACCAGACCACCGCGTATACCAGCGCCAGGTAGAAGACCGGCAGCGGGATCCCCAGTGGGGACGCCTGGCTGAACACCTGGAAGGCGACAATGCTCCCTTTGACGGGGTGGCTGTTCGTGATGGCAAGGCCTAGGCCCCTGAAGATGATCATCGAGCCCAAGGTCACGATGAACGCATTGATCCTCCCCTTCACCACCAGGACCCCGTTGAGGGCTCCGACGGCGGTGCCGGCGGCCAGGCCGATGAATACCGAAGCGAGCATCCCGAAGCGCTGCGTGAGCACAATGATGATCCCCGTCACTGCCATCACGGAGCCGATGGAGAGGTCGAAGGACCCGCTGATGAGCAGGATGGTCATGCCGGCGGCCATGACCCCATTGATTGCGATGTGGTCGAAGAGGCTCACGAAGGTCAGCAGGGTGAAGAAGTTCCGGTCCGCGGCGGAAAGGACGACGATGAGCGCTACGATGATGACCAGGAGTTTTCTGTCGGCGATGAGCCGGGCGACTTTTATCTTCATGCGGCTATCCCAACCTCCTCCGCCTGTTGAACTCGTCGTAGAGCACCGCCAGGATGAGAATGACGCCTTTCACCAGCTGCTGGTACTCGAAGGGCAGGTGGAGAAGAGCCATGCCGTTGTTGATGATCGCGAAGATCAGGAGCCCGATGGCCGTGCGGTAGATTCCACCGACTCCTCCAGAGAGTGCCGTTCCCCCCAGCACGACGATGGTGATCACGTCGAAAAGGTAATCCGAGGCGGTCCCCACACGAATGCGGGGAAGCCGGGATGTGAGGAGGACCGAGGCGGCGCCGCATATCAGGCCGTTGATCACGTAGCTCATCAGGACGATCCGTGCGTCGTTGATCCCCGAGGCGCGGGCGGCGCGGTCGTTCAGGCCCACGGCGTACAACCGCCGTCCCGCAATGCTCCTTGCCAGGAGCACGCCGGAGCCCACCATGATGAGCACGAGGCACCATCCGAGCACGGGGATGCCCAGGATGCTCGCCTCCCCCAGCCAGTGGAATACCGGTTCCGGCCTGCTCCTCATGTCCCACCCGCCGGTGATGATGAGGGCGATACCGGTGAAGATGATCTGCGTGCCCAGGGTGACGATGATGAAGTTCGCCTTGACCCTGGCGATCAGGTACCCGTTCAGCAGGCCGCAGACCGCTCCGACGGCCAGGGAGCCTGCAATCGAGGCGAGATACCCATAGGGCTGGAGCAGGACGTTCGCCACGGCGCACAGCGCCAGGATGGAAGCGGCGGAGAGATCCATGCCTTTGCCAACTATGACGATGGTCATTCCGACCGCCATTATCCCGTGCACGGAGAATTGGCGCACCACGTTGAAGAGGTTCCCGAGGGAGAGAAAGCTGGTCGACGCGATGGTCATCGCGATGACAAGGAGGATCAGGATGATGAGCATGGTCTGCTCGTAGAAGACGTTCACGACCACTCTCTTGAATCCGGGCCCGGAGGGCCTCGTGGTGACGTCACCCATTCCGCTTACTCCCCCCTGCCATGTGCCCGACCGCGGCGGCCATCAGGTTCTCTTCCGTCAGCTCGCCCTTGCCGAATACCCTCACCATCGTTCCCTCTCGGATGACCGCGGCGCGGTGGCACATCCCGATGATCTCCGGAAGCTCGGAGGACACGAGGATGATCGACACGCCCCTGTTCGCGAGCTCCTTGATAAGGGTGTGGATCTCCTTCTTCGCCCCCACGTCGATCCCCTTGGTCGGCTCGTCCAGGATGAGGACGCGGGGATTCGTGGATAGGCACTTGGCCAGCGCCACCTTCTGCTGGTTCCCTCCGCTCAGGTTCATGACAAGCTGATCCAAGGACGGGGTCTTGACGTTGAACTCCGTGACGTAACGGGCGGCCAGCCCGTTTTCCTTGCGCGCGCTGATCAGCCCGAACCGGGTGAGCACCCTGACGAGGAGGAGGAGAGTGATGTTCGCGCGAACGGAGAAGCCCTGGATGATGCTCTCCAGGCGTCTGTCCTCCGAGACGAAAGCAATCCCCTTCTTCAGCGCCGCGGCGGGGGAACTCCTGCCCAGCCTCTGACCGCCGAGGAGCACCTCCCCGCCGTCCACGGGGTCCAGGCCGAAGATGCCCCGCATGATCTCGCTCCGCCCCGCCCCCACCAGCCCCGAGAACCCGAGGATCTCCCCCTCGTGAAGGCTGAAGCTGATGCCGCGGTACACTCCGGTCCGAGCCAGGTCGCGAACTTCGAGCACCACGTTCTCCCCGGACTGGTAACTGGCGTCCCCGAAGAGGTTGCCGATTTCCCGGCCCACCATGTGCTTGACTATCTCCCCCTCGCTCGTCTCCTTCACCCCGGAGACGGAGACGGTCTTCCCGTCCCGCAGGACCATGACGCGGTCTGCGATCTGGAAGATCTCCTTGAGTCGGTGGGATATGTAGATGACCGACGTACCTGCCCGGATGATCTTGCGGATGATGCCGAAAAGGTTGTCGGCATCCTCGACGGTGATGGATGCCGTGGGCTCGTCCATGATGATGATCTTCGCGTCCCGGGAGAACGCCTTGGCGACCTCCACGAGCTGCTGCTGGGCGGAAGAGAGGCTGGAAACCAAGGCGCCCGGGGACAGATGGATGGACAGGCTTTTCATGATGCCCCGAGCGGACTCGATCATGCGCTTCCAGTCGATCCGCCGGCCCGCGGCCGTGGGCTGGCGGCCGAGGAAAATGTTCTCCGCCACCGTGATGTCCTGCACGAGGGAGGTCTCCTGGTAGATCGTGTTGATCCCGCGCTCGATGGCGTCCTTCGGGCCGCGCAAGAGGAGCCGCTCGCCCTGGAGACGGATCTCCCCCGCGTCGGCGCTGTAGACCCCGGAGAGTATCTTGATGAGGGTGGACTTCCCCGCCCCGTTCTCCCCCACCACGGCGAGCACCTCTCCCGCGGCGAGGCTCATGCTCACGTCCTCCAGGGCCTTCACTCCGGGGAACGACTTGGAGATATGCAACATCTCGAGGATCTGCTCAGCTTCCGCCACTCACGGCCTCCCTGCGGACGAGCCGGCGGGCGGGTGCAGCGAGGTGGACCCCCGGATCGTCATGCTCGGCTCCAGTACGATCGTTTCCGACCGGACTTCGCTGCTGTTGATCTGGGAAATCAGCAGCTCCATCGCCCTCTCTACGAGCTCCTTGATGGGATAGTGGATCGTTGTGAGGGGCGGGCTTACCATCTCCGCAATCTCCAGGTCGTCCATTCCCAGCACGGAGACGTCCTCGGGCACCCTCACTCCCCTCTCGTGCAGGGCCCGCATCGCACCGAAACCCATCAGGTCATTCATGGCCCAGAGCGCCGTGTAGGAGGCGCCCTGCTCGCGGAGCGTCTGCACCCCAAGTATCCCGGTCTGGTAGAGAAAGTTGCCCTCGTGAAGGTGGGAGGGGGGAAGGCCGACGCCTTTTTCCGCAAGCGTGTTCTGAAACCCCCTCAGCCGCTCCCGGGAGAGTGAAATCTTCAGCGGCCCGGTGATGCAGGCGATCCGCCTGTGGCCGAGCGCCAGGAGGTGCTCGGCGGCCATGCAGCCCGCTTTGTAATTGTCGAGCACGACATTGGACACGTTCTCGTGCTCGAAGGCCCTGTCGATCACGACGATGGGGATGTTGCGCTTGACGATCTTCGTGACGATCTTGCTCTCGTCCGACACCCGGGTGAGCATCACCCCGTTTATCTCCCTGCTCAGGAGGCTCTTGATCAGGGTCTCCTCAAGGTCGGGGTCGTCATGGGAGTTCACCAGGACGACGTTGAAGCCTTGGCTGTAGGCGGCTTCGAGGGCGAACTGCACCACGACGCTGAAGGCGCCGACCGTGCTGTTCGGGATGGCCACGCCGATCAGCCGGCCCCGCTTCGCTCTCAGGCCCTGGGCGGTGAGGTTGGGCACATAGTCGAGCCGGTCGATGGCCTCCTGCACCCGCTTCCGGGTGAGCGGGTCCACCCCGTCGCGGTCGTTGATGACCCGGGACACGGTGGAGATCGAGCAGCCGACAACCCGTGCGATGTCCTTGATCGACGCCATCATTCAGGTGCCTTTCGCTTGCTCGTTCCTCAGGGCACCACGGGCTCGATGTCCAGGACCTTGCAGGTCACCAGGAGCTCCGCCTTCCAGTCCCCCTGCGTCACGTGGATGTGGTTGGAGCGGAGCGACTCGACGAAGCGGTCCTGCGGGCAGTCCAGCTTCACGAACACGTGGGGCTGCTGGGAATTGGTCTCCTTGATCTTCTCCAGGGGCATCTCTAGAGCGTTGCCCGTGGCGATCAACATGACGTAGCGCCCCTTCACGCGAGAGAGCCGGGCCACGGTGAGCAGGCCCGGCTTGCCGACGTAGCGGGGGCAAGCGCCCCCCATGACCCAATCGAACTCACGCAGGCCCTCGGTGACCCAGGTGACATTCTTGCGGGAAGCGGCGAAGTCTGTGGGCTGGGAGCCGCAGTTGCACATGCGCACCATGTTCTCAGCGTAGTCGTAGTACAGGACGTCGGTGAACATCGTTGCGCCGCCCGAGATGTTGTTGAGGATCTGCATGGTGAGGGCGCCATTGGCGTCCGCCTCGCATGCGGCCACGTAGGATGAGCGCCCCCCGAATCCGTCATCCGCTGTATCGTTCAGGAGCGCGTGGGCAACGCAGAAGGTCGTGTAGCACGAGGGGAGCTCCGGCAAGCACTTCACCGCGATGAAGTCATAGTTCTTCTCCTTGATGACGTCCCTGAGGGCGAAATACATCCTGATCTGAGCGAGCATCACCTCGTCACGGACCTCGACCCCTCCAAACTCGCTGCGCATCCAGCCCAGGAACTTCTCCGCTTCCGCCTTCGGGTACTTCTCCGCCCGGCGGATGACGTCGACCTGGTCGAAGTTGTCGACGTCGACGCCGAAGCGGCTCATCCACTCGGAGGGGTCGATGCGGGCCGTATACATCCCCATGGATCGGCCCCCGCCCTCGCCATAGATCATGCCACGGAGCTTAGTGGCCCCCGCGATGCCCAGAAGGTAGTGCTTGAGCTTCACGAGCGTCGCCGGATCGGCAACGTCACCGTAGAGGATGAAGTTGCTGACCCCGACCTCTTCAAGAGCGCCGCGCACGATGGACCCGCCGACGATCCCGAAGGTCTCCAGCTTCGAGCTCGCCCACACGACAACCGGCACGTCAGCCCGGATGGCCGCCATGACCGCGGTGTTTGAGTAGGTCCAGGTACCGACATAAATGACCAGTGCATGGATGGATTCTCGACGCAACTTTTCTGCCTGGCCGGTCATCTGCTGTCCGGTACGGGCAATGGCGCCGCAGTCCACCACATTCATGCCCAGACTCTCTATGCTGTTGCGCACCTCGGGAAGATACGCTTTGACCCTGTTCACAATACTGTCAGGCCAGGTCTCGTCCTGGGACATGGTGACGATGAGCCCAACGCGGGTAGTCTTATCGGTGCGGGGCATTTTGCAATCCCCTCCCATGCCTGGATGAAAACGTTCTCGGTATCGATTGCGGCAACGTTACCATGATAGAAAGCAGCTGTCAAACATTTTTTCTCGCCGTGTGCATCTGCATTCGGCGGCGCGAATACGACTTTTGCCGGCGTCCGCCTGGCGAAAAGATGATCGTGCCGCGATACTATCCTGCCGGTGAGGGATCATGTCCCAAGTGACCGTTCGCCTCTATGAGGAGCTCAAACGAAATTCACTTGCCAGAGCGCATTCATGTTCCGTTCAGTGAAGCCGGGCTGGGGCATTGGAATGGGGACCTTACGCGAAGCTTCAGCGATTGTACCACCGGACTCGTCGAAAAGCACAGCCTTCGTGATGGTGCACAGAAGTTCCCCCCGTTACCATCGCCGCGGCCCCGAGCACTACCTCTACCTGCTCTCCAGGCTCCTGACCTGCGGTAAGTGTGGTCAGCGGCTTCAGGGCAAGAGCGCGTACTCCTCCAACCGTAAAAGCCATCGCTACTACTCGCACCGCTCCAAGTGTCCCGAAGGAGGACTGGACCGCATCGACGCGGAAATGGCGCAGGAGCTCGTGCTGGGCTGGCTGCGTGATGTCGCCTCCAACGGAGAACGGTTTCGTGAGCTTGAAGCTCAGGGCAGGGAGCGTATCGGGCGGCAGATCGGCGAGCTGCGGGAGGAATCCGTGAAACTGGAAGCCGAGCTGACGGGCATCAAGAGACAGATCGACGCTCGTATCCAAGAGCTGACTAGGGCTAAGGCAGAGCGGGTCCGGGAGTCAATCGAAAAGAGGCTCTTCCGGAATTCAGATGGGCGTGAAAGCGGAGTTCCTGAGGCTTTTGGGCATCAGGTCTAGCCCGCCAAGATGAAAGAGGATGGCCATTCGGAAACGCTGACGGTTCCGGAATCCGCAGGCCATCTTTTTCACCCACTGAATGCGAGAGTTCTTGGCTTCCAGCATCGCGTTGGAAACCCGCGCTGTGATGGCGTTGAGCACGCCCCAGAGATACCTTCGCAGCATCCTGCCAACTTTCTTCACAGCCTCCAGGCGGCAACGAGAGATCCAGCCGAGCAGGCTCTTCCAGCCTTTCTCCGCCGAAGCACGGTAGCTGTAGTCCCACGACTGCGCCGCAGCCTCCTTGATCCTCCAGGCTCGAGCCGTCTTGAGGTTCAGGCGAGAGAGCGCCATGAAGTCACGACGCGACCGATTGTCCAGATGCGAAGCGTTCCTCTGCCATTCGTATTTGGTGCCGGTCAACGGGCTTAAACCCTCAGCCGACAACAGCCCCCGGTGCTCCTGTGCACGCACCTTGTCCAGCGCCTTGCCAAAATGCTGGGCCACATGAAAGCGATCAAAGCAGATCTTCGCATCAGCATCCGGGATGCAGTTCCGCACCGCCAGAATGAAGGGATCCCACATGTCCATGGTCAGGGTCTTCAGTGATGCCAAGTGATGAGCGGGTCGGCCCCGAAACCACTGCTCAAGGGTCTGCGCTTTCCTGTCATCGAGGACATCAAGCACCACATCATGCTTCCGATCCAGAATCACCGTGACGTACTCGTGGCGCTTCTGAAACGAGGTCTCGTCAACCCCGATGTGCTCCAGCGGCTGTTTTCTCCTGCGTGCGAGCCCCCGTTTGACTGCGCGCTGTTGAATACCGGCCACTTCATCCCAGCTCAACCCCAACATCTGGGCAACCGCCGAGATCGAGGCCTCTTTCAGCCAGCCGATCACCAGCGCTTCGAACAGGGCGGTGAACCTCGCGTTCGCTTCCGCCCACGCCACCGGCAGTTGCTTCACGCCGTGCTCCTCGCAGCGGGCACGCGGTACCTCGCACTCGATCAGCGTCCTCAGCTGCATTGTATCAAGGTGCCGCCACCTCCGCAGCTGATGATCGTAGATCGAGGCTTGCCCTCCGCACTCCGGGCAAGCAACGGGAATGGAACTGTCATAGCTGACAACCACGGTGACTGCCCGCTGCTCAGTCCAAGCCGCACCTCGCTGACGACCCATGGCGGGGTGATGCCCAGAATCCTCTTGTAGAGCTCGATGTCCTGCATCCTGAGAAGGTACTAGTGTCCTGTAAAAAAGAGTTGACATAATTCATATTTTCCGTTATTCTGACCTTATGCGTACGCCGATACTGCCGCAGTTGAACACGGCCGAACGAGACATGATGGATCAATTGTTGAAGGGCGAAGCGCTCAATCACAAACAGGCCACCCGCCTTCAGGTCATATTGGGTAAGGCTGACGGGAAACGGACCGGTGAGATCGCCGAGGTCCTTCGCATTCATCCCGTATCCATCAGCGTGATCGTTCATAGGTTCAACGAGCGTGGCGTCGATGGACTGCTGAAGCAGCCGAACCACAAGCCAGGGAAAGCTCCGCTAAGCCAGAAGGTAATCAACCGAGTGCTGAAGGTGGTGCAGACCCAGCAACCCAAGGACGCTACCCACTGGTCGACGCGAGAGATCGCCAAACAGGTGGGCATCAGCCACACGAAAGTCCATCAGATTCTGCAGGCCCACGACCTGAAGCCTCACCTGGTAAAACGATTTCGTAGTAGTGACGATCCTGCCTTCGAGGAGAAGCTGGAAGACATTGTGGGGCTATACCTCAACCCACCGGAGAACGCAATTGTGCTCAGTGTTGATGAGAAATCCCAGGTCCAGGCGCTGGAACGCGCTCAGCCGATCCTGCCCCTGCGCCCGGGCATTCCCGAACGGCAGACCCATGACTACGTCCGCCATGGGGTGACCAATCTGTACGCCGCACTCAACGTGGCCTCAGGCAAGGTCATAGGCGCATTCGCTGATCGGCACCGTCAGAAGGAATACATCGAGTTTCTCGACTTGGTGTCACTTCGCAAATTATTTGGA
>PMZS01000287.1 GCA_003170115.1 Spirochaetaceae bacterium | reverse complement strand
GAGAAGAAGCTCTCCAACATGCGTTCCGTCTCGAAGGATGAAGCCCTGACGCTTACGCCGATCCAACCCATGACCATCGAACGGGCCATCCAGTATTTGCGCGACGATGAAATGGTCGAAGTCACTCCAAAGTCCCTCCGCCTCCGCAAGACCATACTGCTTGCCCAGGACCGCAAATACAACCGACGGGAGAAACCGTAGGCCTGCCGTCCAATGCGAAACTCTGGATCAGGTTAAGCTGCCCACATGGACGGCGTTCTTCCGGTATGCGCCACCGGGACGTTGCATAACTGATCATCCAACGCGGGCGAGCGGCTTCGATTCCAGTTTCCAGTTCTACTATCTCCGCATCATCTACGACCCCGCGCCTTTGACCGAGTGCCTGCGCAAACGTACTATCGCACTGTCAGCACTCCATCTGCCCGACGGTGATGCAGTTCCCTCGGTTGGTCCTCCGCCATAGGGACCAGTCCGTCCTTCGAGTATGGATGCAGATTCCGCCGTGGCTTCACTATGCAAGATGTAGTCAGAAACTGATTACAAGCCTCATGTGGTGGGATCACTCTCCCGGTTTTCCGCAACCATAACACGCTTCCAGGACGATCCGTCCGTTGACGATGACGGAAGCTCTCACCGAAGTACCGTCGCCTCGATGGATCATGATTTGATCAATATTAGCTAATTTATAAATCTCTTGAAATATTGATAACTTTGATATAAGTTGACAAGAATGAATCCGATAAACAACCCTTTTGCACCTGGGGCGGGGACGCCCCCGCCAGAGCTGGCCGGTCGCGATGAGGCACGAGAGACAGTCCGAATTGCCATAGAAAGGGCACGAATTGGACGGCCGGCCAAGAGCCTGCTGATGGTCGGGCTGCGCGGGGTTGGGAAGACGGTGCTTCTTGACCGGATTCGCATGGATGCTGCGGGTGAAGGCATCCGAACACTTCGGGTTGAAGCGCCGGAGAAGCGTTCCCTGCCTGCATTGCTGGCACCGGAACTTCGACTGGCTCTGCTGCAACTCTCAAAGAACGAGCGGGCCAAAGATCTGGCCCAAAGGGCGTTGCGGGGGCTTGCGGGCTTCGCCAAGGCGCTCAAGATCAGATACCAGGACATTGAAGTGGGGTTCGATCTCAGCCCCGAGCCTGGGCTGGCGGACAACGGTGATCTGGAGCACGATCTGCAGGCGCTGCTCGAGGTGGCTGGTTCGGCTGCAAAGAAAGCTGGAACAACGATGGCCATGTTTATAGACGAGCTTCAATACGTTGAGGAAAATGAACTCGCCGCGCTCATAATCGCTTTGCATCGCACCGCACAACAACAATTGCCTGTCATTCTGGTGGGAGCGGGACTGCCTCAACTACGCGGACGAATAGGGAAGGCGAAGTCCTATGCTGAGCGTCTTTTCGACTTTCCGGAGATAGGTCCACTTTCTGCTTCGGAAGCACGTTCGGCCATTCGAAAACCGGTTGAAGAGCAAAACATTGCGATCGAGGACGATGCATTGGAATGCATCATCCAGAAGACCCACGGGTATCCCTATTTCCTGCAGGAATGGGGTAAACACTCCTGGGATGCGGCTGCAACCTCTCCCATAACGCTTGAGGACGTTGAGACCGCATCAGAGACGGCGATTGCAGCACTCGACCAGAGCTTTTTCCGGGTTCGATTCGATCGGCTGACTCCTCTGGAGAAAAAGTACCTGAGGGCTATGGCAGGGCTTGGCCCCGGTCCGCATAGGTCCGGTTATATTGCTGAGCAATTGAACCGTGAGGTAACTTCCCTTGGGCCTACAAGAGGCCAGTTGATTGCAAAAGGCATGGTTTGGAGTCCGAGTCACGGTGATACGGCCTTCACCGTCCCCATGTTCGATGAATTCATGCGCCGTATAATGCCCGGTGACGAGTGGAAAGACTGACGTTTTTCTACAGCCGGTCCATTTTCTTCCAGAGCAACCGTGCGGCTGCCTGGGCCTCGGCGTAGACCGGGGCGACGTCCCACGGAAATGTCCTGTTCTCCATGACGATCCTTCCGTTGACGATCACCGTGTTCACGTCCCTGCTGCCCATTCCGAAGATGACATGCCCGGCCACGTTCTCCCGCATCAGGGGAGTCGGTGAGTCGTAGTCCAGGACAACGAGGTCTGCCTTGTACCCCTTCTCGATCTTTCCGAAGCTCTCCCCGAAGGACCGGTGAAGGAGCTCGTTGCCGGACTGGAGGAAGCGCATGAAAGCCCCCGGGCCGAGCGGACCGCCGGAGTCCCGGTGACGGAAATAGGCGAACTTCGCTTCCAGGAGCATGTCGGACCCGATGCCGTCCGTGCCGAGGACGACGTTCTTCACGTGGGGGAGCGCCGAGTTATAACCGACGTTGTTGTTCATGTTCGAACGGCTGTTGTGCGCCATGTACGCACCGCGCGCGTTCAGGATCTTCCGGTCCTCCTCCGTGAGGTACAGACCGTGGCCGATGATGGACGACTCTGAAATCAGCCCGAAATCGTTCAGCCTCGCGAGCGCGTCCTTGCCGTGCAGGCGGTGTGACCAGGAGCTGTCGAAGCTGTCCTCGGCCACGTGGACGTGGAAGCCCCGGCCCGAGCGTGCAACAACCTCGGCGAGGGCCGTGAGATCTTCGTCAGAAAGCGTGAACGGCGCGTGGCCGCCGATCATTGCTTCCACAAGCCTCTGCTTTCCGCTCCTCTTCTTTTCCTCTTCGACGAGACGCGCAAAGCGCTGGTTTTCCTCGACACCCTTCCGTGCGCCATCGCGGCCGTTCCTGTCGGTGGTCTCGTAGCAGAGGATCCCGCGAAGCCCCGCCTTCTCGAAGCCTTCTTTCAGCGTCGAGAGGGAGCCGTCGATGAAGGTCGGGGACGCGTGGTGGTCGATGACGGCAGAGCACCCGGCTTTTACCGCCTCCAGGGCGCACACGAGGCCGCTCAGTCGTACCGTATCCGCGTCAAGCGCACGGTCCAGCCGCCACCAGAGGTTCTGAAGGGTGGAGACGAAATCGGGGCACGGCGCGATCGTCGCCATGATCCCGCGCGAGAGCCCCGAGTAGAAATGATCGTGGCCGCACACGAGGCCGGGCATGACCACGCGGCCCGCGAGGTCGATGCTTCGGGTGGGCTTCAGCCCCTCCCCCGCGGCCCGGCCGACGGACTGGATCTCCGTACCGTCGATGACGATGTCCACGCCGGGAATCACCTCGGCGGGGTGAAGGTGCACGAGGGTGGCATTTTTCAGCAGGATCATTCAGTGCCTCCGAGAAGGTACGAATACTCTCTGACGACCGCCTCCACCACCGCGAGCGTGCTCCCCTCCACGAGGTCGGCCGTCACCTTCAACGTTCCGTCCACGCGCAGCCTGCCGACCCGGCCGTCGACCCGGATCTTCCCGTCATTCCCGCAAAGGAAAAAACCGGGATTCGTGCTGTCCTGGAAGTCTTCCTCGGATGGGTACACGGTCAGCTTGTCCTTGTACGGCTTTCCCTCCCAGGGGCAGAAGGTAGCGCAGTTGCCGCACTCATTGCAGAAGGCATCTATGTGCACGATCTGAAACTCGTCCCTGAATCCCACCGCTGCGCGCACCAGGGTGTTGGCCCTGTTGGGACACACCTCGACGCATTTCATGCACAGGGCCCGGCAGCCCAGGCATCGCTGGGGTTCGGTGGCGCAGATCACCACGTCGTCAGCCCGGCCGGCCGCCTGGATCATCTTGTCGCGCGCAAAGCGGAGCGCCGCCACGTTCTCCGACGGCAGGGACCATCCCCGGAACCGGACGCCGCCTTCTCGCGCGGCGATCGAGTCCGCCGCCCTGCGCGCCGAGGCGATCGCGCGGACGATCGTTGCCGCGCCCTCCGCTGCGTCTCCCAGAAGGAAGACGCCGGGGACGCCCGTCTCCTGCGTCTTCGGGTCCGCGACCGCCTTTCCGACGGGAAGCCCGAGAGCCGCGAGCGCCACCGTGTCCACCCCGGCCCCCAGTGCGGCGATGACCGTGTCGGCCGGCAATGTCTCGGTTGCGGAGCTTGGCACCGGCCTGGACCTTCCCGAAGAATCCGCCGCACCAAGCTCCATTACCCTGCACAGCAGGCCCGAACCTGCCTTCCAGCCCTCGGGTGCACGGAGGAAGTGGAACCTGATCCCCTCCTCCCGGGCGGAGAGATACTCCTCGCGGGATGCCGGCATCTCGCGCTCGCCCCTCCGGTAGACAATGCGGACTTCTTCAACCCCCGGGCTCTTCAGCGCCGCACGGGCCGCGTCCATCGCGGTGTCCCCCGCACCGATGACGGCCACCGTTCTGCCCAGCCGCAGGCGGGAGGCGTCCTGCCGGAACTCCCTCAGAAAAGAGAGCGCGTCGCGCGCGCCTTCAATGCCTGCATCCCTGCGCTGCTCAGCGCCCACGCCGACACAGACATAAGGGAACCCCTCGGTCCTGAGCTCATCGACCGTGAGGGCCCTGTCTCCGAAATGGAAGTGCGCGCCCATTTCCCGGATCAGCGCCACGTCCTTCTCCACCGCGCCGGCGGGGATACGGAAGCCCGGCAGCAGGTAGCGAACGATGCCGCCCGGTTCCTTTTCCCTTTCGAACAGGTGGACGTCGAATCCCTCCCGGCAGAGGAAGGAGGCCGCCGCAAGCCCCGCGGGGCCCGCGCCGAGCACCGCGACTTTCGTGCCCCGGGAAGGCGCCATGCGCGACGCGTGAGTACGCCCCGTCCGGAACGCTTCGAATCCTTTTTCCGCGGCGATCCTCTTCATCTCCCTAATCTGCACCGAGCCTTCCCAGTCCATCCGCGTGCAGTTCTCCATGCACTGGTGGTCGCAGAGGTGGCCGGTCATGAAGGGAAGAGGATTTCGCAGGTACACGGCTTCGAAGGCTTCGGCCATCCTCCCCGAACCGGCGAGGTGGACGTACTCGGGAACGTCCTGATGGATGGGACACGCCTCCACGCAGGGGGCCACGAAGCAATCGAACACGGGAAGCGGGCCCGCAACAGACACCCTTGAAGACCCGCGGAACTCCTTGCGGACGGGCGCCGCCTCCCGGGTTGCCTCCCGCGCGGCCATGGCTGCCCGATGTGTTTTCTGAACGTCGACGGCCTGCAGCCGCCACGAATCGGCGCGTGCTTCCGAGATCTCAGCCAGCTCCTTCATCCTCCCGTAGCCGCCCGGCTTCAGGAGCTCCGTAGCGACTGTCACGGGACGGATCCCCGCGTCCAGGATCACGGAGAGGTTCCATGATGCGGCCCCGCCGGAGAATGAGAGCGGCAGGCGTCCTTCGAACTCCGCGGCCAGTGATTCGACCAGCGTCATCGTGAGCGGATACAGGGCCCGGCCCGACATGTACATCTCGGCGCCCGGCAGGACGGCACCATTGTTCGCCGCTGCCAGCGTGTTGGAGAGCTTTGCGCCGAAATGCCGGCCCTCGGCCCGGCCGAGGGCCAGGAGACGGATGAGCATCGGGATGGCATCCGAGTACTGCAGGTCCTTGAGGAAGCCCTCGGGCTTCAGCCCGATGTACCCGTAGCCGAGCCCGGACAGGATCTCGCGGACGCGCTCGTGTCCCAGGAGCGTCGGGTTGAGCTTCACCAATGTGTCCAGCTTTTTCACTTTCAGCATGTACGAGCAGATCGATTCGATTTCGCCCGGCGGGCAGCCGTGCATAGTGGAGAGCGTGACCGATGCGCACATCCGGGCGGGAATTCGCGGCGGGAGATCGTGGACCGCTGCGCTCATCGCCTGCCACGGGGTTCCCTTCAGGAGGCCCCGGTCAGCCACAAGCTCTGCGAGCTCCTCCCGGCACCGCTCAAAGAAGGGCTCCCGGGAGGAATCCATCAGCCTGCCGATGAGCCGGTCCATCTTCTCCGTCTTGATGCCCGCAAGGTCGTAGCCCACGCTCATGTTGAAGAGGAAAGAGCCGGGCGGATGGCCCAGGAGGGCTTCGAGGAAATGCAGGGCAACCCAGGCCTTGAGGTATTCCTCAAATGCCGCATCAAGGCTCAGCTCCGTGGACCACTCGACGTTGTAGCCCTCGTCCGCGGCGTCGATGCACGGTTTGTCGACTACCAGGGCATCGAGCTTCTGAACCGTTTTCAGCTCGAAGTACCGTCCCCCCGAAAGCCACGCGGCGATTATGTTCTGCGCCAGCTGCGTATGCGGACCCGCCGCCGGGCCGATCGGGTTGGCGGCGGTCGAGGAAAAGATCCGTGCAGCCTGCGTGGAGCGCGGCTTCCAGAAATGTTCCGCGGGGATGTCGAATATCGATCCTTTAGCCCTGAACTCGGCAAGGCATCGCCGAAGGAGACCCCGGAAGGGGATCGGGCGCATCCTGTCACTCATGAAAGGCCATCCTACCCTGAAACCCCGAACCTGTCAGGACGACTATGTGCGCAAGCCGACAGACTGTGTCGGGTTTCATGCGCACCTTTGTGCACAGCGGCATGGGGAATCGAGCATGACACTCCAAGCCACCTCAGAGTCAGTGTCAGGAGAACAGTATGAACAAAGATCAGAGCAGAGGCAGAATCGAACAAGCGAACGGCAGAGCGCAGGAGACCATCGGCAGGGTGAGAGGCGACAAGAACCAGGAACTGAAAGGAAAGCTTCATAAAGACCTCGGCAGGGCTCAAGCGCAGTACGGCGACCTGCAGGAAAACATCAAGAAGACCAAGCCGCACACATAGCCATCGGGTCCGTCACACGGCGATCGCTGCGCTCGGGCAGGACGATCGCCTTTTTTTCGTCCATGGTCTGTTCACTCCCGCCTTATAATCGCTTGACGAATCAATTGTAGTGTTATACATTAATAGTGTATTAGTTATATAGATCACTAAGAAGGAGTGGCCAGTGATCGAGATCAGGAACATGTCTTTCGGGTACAGGAGGAAAAGGCTCTTCTCGGGCCTGGACCTCACCCTTCAGCCCGGCAACATCTATGGGCTTCTTGGCAAGAACGGGGCGGGCAAGACCACGCTTCTGAAGATCATCAGCGGCCTTCGGCAGGCGCAGGAGGGCTCGTGCAGCGTGCTCGGGCACGATCCGGCCCGGCGGCCGGCCGCCCTGCTGGAGGAGATCTGCTTCATCGCGGAGGAGCTGTACGTGCCTGCTCTCGCGCCCGACATGTTCGTGGCGCTCCAGGCGCCCCTGTACCCGCGCTTCGATCACGCGGCATTCCGCTCCTTCCTGGGGGAGTTCGAGATCGCCACGGACAAGAAGCTCTCGGAGCTCTCCTACGGCCAGAAGAAGAAATTCCTGATCGCATTCGGACTGGCCTCTCGATGCCGGCTGCTGCTCATGGACGAGCCGACCAACGGCCTGGACATCCCGTCAAAGAGCCAGTTCCGCAGGCTCCTGGCCGGGGCAGGCGGTGCCGACCAGGTGATCCTCGTCTCCACGCACCAGGTGCGCGACATGGAGAACCTGATAGATCCGATCATCATTCTCGATGAGGGCAGGATCATCTTCCAGCAGTCGCTCCGCGAGGTCGGCACCCGGCTGCGGGCGTCGATCGAGAGCACCGAGCCGATGGACGAGGGTGCCCTGCACGTGGAGAAGACCCTCGGCGGCTGGGCCGTGCTGAGGGAAAACACCGGGCAGGAGGAGACGAGAATGGATTTGGAGACGCTCTTCAACGCGATGACCGCGGAGGGCGGCAGGGTGCGGGCGATCTTCGAGGAGGCAATGAAATGAACGCGCACGGCGCCCTGGAGATGTTCAGCATCCGGCGTTTCGGCCGGCTCCTGCTGAGGGAGCTGGCCCACGGGTACCGCGGCCTCCTCATCGCAATGGCCACGGTGGCCGGCGGGGTCATCGTGATCTCTGCCATCGGCGCACTGGCCGCGAGCGCCGGCGGCGCCCCCGCGGGCACGGTGAGCGGGGACGGCTATTTCGGGCTCTTCCAGAATATCCTCTTCCTCGGCGGCTTCATCGTCACCAGCCTCGCCTTCCGGGAGGTCTGGCAGAACGGCAGCGGGATCGCCTATCTCAGGCTGCCCGGATCGCTTTTCGAGAAGTTCGTCGTGAAGCTCCTCATGACGGCCGTCGCCTTTGCCGCGGGAACGCTCGTCTTCATGAGCGCGGCTGCCGCGGCAAGCGAAGCCCTTGACCGGCTTCTCTTCGGTGTCGGGCACGGTTTCTTCAACCCCTTCACCCCCGCCGTGCTGCAGGCTGTCGTCCGCTACATTGTCCTCCAGTCCTTCTTCCTCCTGGGCTCGATCTGGTTTCGAAAGCTCGCATTCGTAAAGACGGTCCTCTGGATCGTGGTGTTCGGCATTGCAATAGCGATTGTCTCGGGAATCGCGCTTCGAATCGGGCTCGCCTCGCACTTTGCCCTGGGCCCGGGCCACGGTATGAGGCTCGGCGGGTGGGCGTTCGACCTGAACGGAGCGGGACTGCGGGAGCTGTTCAAGCCCGGCGCGCGCGGCTCCCAGGGTGCCATGGCCTTCAAGATCGCGGCAGAGGCCCTCTTCATCGCCCTTGCACCGG
Source organism: Spirochaetaceae bacterium (assembly GCA_003170115.1). GTDB lineage: Bacteria > Spirochaetota > Spirochaetia > SZUA-6 > Fen-1364 > Fen-1364. The sequence continues at coordinate 5,437 of PMZS01000287.1, read as the reverse complement.
CAAGCTGGATGGCCGGGTACTTCAGGTTGGGCGAGGCCGAGGTGTAGGCGTGGAGTTCCGGGACAACCAGGCAATCTATGCGCAGATCGCGGATCTCATGTGCGAAAACGTGCTCTCCGGGGCGTGGAAGCCGGGGGAGCGCATTCCGAGCATCCGGGAGACGGCGGAGACGAGCCAGGTGAATCCCAATACGGTCGTGCGGACCTACGGGTACCTGGAAGAGAAGGGCATCATCCGCAACCAGCGGGGCGTGGGCTTCTTCCTTTCGGACGACGCGTACGAGATCACGCGAAAGCTGAAGAAGGAGACCTTCGAGAGCAGGGAGCTTCCGCGGATGTTCAGGATCATGGAGCTTTTGTCGATCGGAATCGACGACCTGCAGGTGATCTACGATGCGCATCGAGACGCGTCAGGAAAGGAGAAAGCACTGTGAAGAAGAGTGCGATCGTGGTCACGGGCGCCCTGGGCGCCGTGCTCGTGCTGATCGTCGCGTTCGTGATCTTCCTGTCCGTCACGCTGTAAGAACCGCGGAGGACACCGAGGCTTTTCTCACCTCATCAGCGCTCACCTCCCGGCCGAGTTTCTCCGAAAGGGAGACACCCTCGCTGATCAGCATTGCCGCAAGGGCGAGCTCGTCCGTGGGGAGCAACTCCACCCGTCCCTGGAGCGCCGCGATCCAGTGATTCTGCGCCCCGTCGTACTCATCGCCGATGCCCTTCACATTGTGCTGGCGGAACATGAATCTTTCCAGATCGACCGTGCTGTTCAGGTCGAGGTCTCCCGCCGACTGGAAGAATCCGAAGGGCTGGAGGCGCACGCCTCCCTCGGAACCAAGGATGACCGACCCCTCCAACCCGTCCAGCATGACGGCCCATGATTCGATGATATCCAGGCTCATGTTGCCGGCGAGCCTCACGAAGCCCAGCCCCAGCTCCTCGACGTCGCAGCCGCTGGCCGCCCGTCGTTTCGCATCCATTCCCGTCTCCTGGTAGGTCTTGCCGCTGATCCGCTGCACCGCGGGATTGTCCATCAAGTGTTGTTATGCAGGCAGGCGGCCAGGTGCTGCTTCCCGATCTGCCCTGCCCCGATGATGCCGATACGGATCTCTTCCTTTGTCATCCGTGCACTGAAGCCGGCCGGAGCATGCGCTTGCAATCCGCCGCGGCCGGCGGCATGCTCGCCGCATGACCGGAAAAGAGCGGGTGATTCGCACCATGCGCGGCGAGCCGGTGGACGCCCTGCCGAACATGGCAATCACGATGATGAAGGCAGCGGACGAGATCGGAGTCCCCTACAAAATCTACGCGATGGACGCTGTTGCCCACGCCCGGGGCCAGGCGGCCGTCAGCCGTGCCTACGGATTCGATCACGTCTCCGGCATATCGGATCCCGCTGTCGAGGCCTCCGACCTGGGCGCGGCGGTCATCTACCGGGATGATGCGCCTCCTGCCATCGATGACACCGATCCGCTCCTCCTGGACACGGGACGGCTCGTCGCCCTGAAGGTCCCCGATCCGTGGTCCGCACCGCGGATGAGAAAGCGCATCGATGTCGTGAGACGCCTGAAGAAGGAATGCGGCGCCGAAAAGGCCGTCGAGGGCTGGATCGAAGGGCCAATGGCCGAGTCCTGCGACCTGCGTGGTCTCAGCCGGCTCCTGATGGACTTCTTTGACGCCCCATCCTTTGTCCGGGACCTGGTCACGTTCGTCGTGGAAATGGAGCTCGCGTTCGCCCGCGCGCAGATCGAGGCGGGGGCGGACTACATCGGCGTGGGAGATGCCGCCGCGTCGCTCATGGGTCCGGACCTCTACCGGGAGTTCATCTGGGAAGCGGAGAAGAAGTGTATCCGGGAGCTGCACCGCATGGGCGTGCCCGTGCGCCTGCACATCTGCGGCAACATCACCCCCCTGCTGGAGATGATCGCGGATGTGGAAGCGGACATCGTCGACCTCGATTCCATGGTGTCCGTGAAAGAAGCCCGGGAGAAGCTGGGGCCCGGTCGGTGCCTCGCGGGGAACATCAACCCCGTGGCGGACCTGCGAAATGGAACACCACTTTCGGTGGCAACGGGCCTGGAAGCCTGCTTCCGCGCCGCCGGCGGGGCCTGGTATGCGGTGGCGGCCGGCTGCGAGGTGCCGCGCGACACCCCGGCAGAGAATCTCCTCGCCATGGCGCGCTTCGCGCAGGCACATCGCCCTCCCGACGGGCGAAACGGCCCCTCGGCTTGACATCGCACGGTCATCGGCGTTTCATCGGGACATGATCGGCCTCAAGGTGAACAAAGACACGCGCGAGCGCAACATCCGGCGCTGCAGGGAGAGGCACATCGTCCTGCCCACCTTTGCCCAGATGACGGAGCCTGAAGGGACGCCGAAGCAGATACGGGAAAAGCTGCGGGGCATCGGGCTGTGGGACGTGAATCCGGCCAACCTGTTCCGCATCACCTGGCGCAATGAGCCCGTGGAGTCCGGCGGGGGCTTCGGAGAGGTGAACACCCTGGAGTTCCCTTCATCTCTGACGGGCGTTCCCGCGCGCATCGTGGCGCTGGTGGGAAAGTGGTTCCCCACCGGGGCGCACAAGGTCGGCGCCACCTACGGGTGCCTCGCCCCGGCGCTGGTCACGGGCGCCTTCGACTCAAGCAGGCAGAAGGCGGCCTGGCCTTCCACGGGCAACTTCTGCCGCGGCGGAGCTTTCAACTCGGCCCTCCTGGGCTGCCAGTCCATCGCGATCCTTCCGGAAGGGATGAGCCAGGAGCGCTTCCAGTGGCTTTCGAAGATCGCCGGCGAGGTGATCACCACGCCCGGCAGCGAGAGCAACGTCAAGGAGATCTTCGACAAGTGCCATGAGCTCTCCCGCACCCGGGGTGACGACATCCGGATCTTCAACCAGTTCGAGGAGCCGGGGAACTACCTGTGGCATTACGAGGTCACCGGGGCGGCTCTCCTGCGGGTGGCGGAGAGGTCACTGGGAAACAGCGCGCGGGTGCGCGCATTCGTTTCCTCCACGGGGTCCGCGGGCACGATCGCCGCCGGGGACAGGCTGAAAGCGGCGATCCCGGGTGTGCGCGTGGCGGCGGCCGAGGCCCTGCAGTGCCCCACCCTCCTGTGCAATGGGTTCGGCGCTCACAGGATCGAGGGAATCGGGGATAAGCACGTGCCATGGATCCACAACGTGAGGAACACCGACGCGGTGATCGCGGTGGACGACAATGACTGCATGCGCCTCCTGCGGCTCTTCAACGAGAAGGAGGGCCGTACGCTGCTGGCCGCGCGCGGCGTCCCCGGGGAGGTGATCCAGCGCCTGCCCCTCGCGGGCATCTCCGGCATCGGGAACCTGCTCGCGTCGATCAAGCTCGCGCGCTATTTCGAGCTTTCCGAGAACGATGTGGTCTTCACGATTCTCACCGACTCGATGGAGCTCTACGCTTCCCGGCTCGCCGAGCTGGAAAAGGCGGAAGGGGCGTTCGATCGGGAGGCTGCCGTGTCGGCCTGGGCGGGATCGCTGGCGGGCCAGCGTGCCGACAACCTGCGGGAGCTCAGCCACCCGGAGAAGAAGCGGGTCCACAACCTGAAGTACTACACGTGGATCGAACAGCAGGGAAAGGATCTCCGCGAGCTGGAATCCCAATGGGACCAGGAGGAGTACTGGAAAGGGATCCAGCGACAGGCCCCGGTGATCGACGAGCTGATACAGGAGTTCAACAGGGAGGCCGGGACAACGGCATGAAGATTCGCTACTCCTGCGTGACGTGCGGGCGGACACTGGACGTCGACGAGGTCGTCTACGAATGCCCGCATTGCGCACATGAGGCTGCCGCGCATGACGCCGCGTCGGAGTTCCCGCGCGGCTGTCTCTCGGTGCCCTTCATGCCCGCCAACGCTTATCGCAAGGGAGACAAGGCGGAAGTGCTCTCGTTCCTCCCCCTGCCGGTGACCAGGTGGCCGAGCTTCCCGGCGGGAGACACGCCGCTGGTGCAACCGGCACGCCTTCGGCGGAAGACGGGCTTCCGCGAGCTCTGGCTGAAGAATGACACGTTGAACATGTCCGGCTCCTTGAAGGACCGGGCATCCCTTCTCGTCGCGGAACAGGCGCTTGCCCATGGGGAAACGCGCGTGGTCCTCGCGTCCACCGGGAATGCGGGGGCATCCATGGCCTGCGTGGGCGCGGCATACGGGCTGGAGGTGATCCTCTTCGTCCCTGCCGCGGCGCCCCGTGCCAAGCTCCTGCAATCCCTTCTTTTCGGAGCGCGCGTGGTGCCCGTGCAGGGCACCTACGACGATGCCTTCGGCCTCTCGATCGCGTTTACCAGGACATTCGGCGGCATCAACAGGAACACGGCGTTCAATCCTTTCACCGTGGAGGGCAAGAAAACCGTGTCCCTGGAAATCTACAATCAGCTGGGAGGCCGGGCGCCGGACGTGGTCTACGTCCCCACGGGAGACGGCGTCATATTCTCCGGAGCCTGCAAGGGCTTCGCGGATCTCATGGCCGCCGGGCTCATCGACAGCATGCCCCTGATGGTCGTGGTGCAGGCCGAGGGGAGCAATGCGATCGCGCTGAGCTGGAGGAAGGGTCATGAGACCGTGATCCCCAGGACTTCGACAATTGCGGATTCACTCTCGGTCTGTCGACCGGCCGCGGGTACGATGGCGCTCGGCTTCCTGCGGCGCGGCGCGGGCAGGGCGGTGGAAGTGACGGAAGCGGAGATCCGCGACGCGCAGGCAGACCTGGCGCGGGAAGCCGGGCTGTTCGTGGAGCCTTCCTCCGCCGTGGGGTGGGCCGGCGTCTTGAAGGATAGGGCACAGGTGGACCCCGGGGCACGGATCGTCGTCCTCCTGACCGGCACCGGGTTCAAAGACACGGCCGCCGCGGAGAAGCTCGTCTCAATGCCCGCCTCATGCGCACCGGACCTGCAGAGCGCCGTCCAGCTTCTCAGTGACATATACGGGATTCGCGGGCTCGGCGCCTAGGAGTCGCGTTCGCCTGACAAGTCGATTTGCTGCATCAGGGCAGGGGGAATCTGCGCCATGTGCGGATCCCTGTGTACCAGGATGGCGCCGGCGGCCCGCGCAGTGGCCGCGATGAGCGCGTCAACCAGCGGGAGTCGATTGGGAGCGACCTGCCGCAATTGCCACGCCAACTCCGCGGTTGCGCGATCCACGGGCAGGCAGATCGTCAGCTCATTCAGATAGGCGTCCGCGGCGATCGTTGCCTCGGCATTTTCCGTGATCTCCTGGCTCAGCCGCCCCTTCAATTCCGCAACCGTGACCGCGGAAATTGCGAGCCTGGAGGATTCATCCGACCACAGCTTCTCGACAAGCTCGGCGCCTGGCTCGTTGAAGTAATGCGCGAGGAGAGCGGAAGTGTCCAGCACGTGAGAAATGCGGCTCATCACTGGTTTCCGGGTTCTTCTTCCTGTTCACGCTCGTGATGAAGG
>PMZS01000363.1:7590-13578 GCA_003170115.1 Spirochaetaceae bacterium | reverse complement strand
GCACGATCCCGACCCCCAAGCCGATGCACAGAACGCGCTGGAGCCGCGGTGTATAGGCGCGGGCGAGCCCCTGGAGCATGTACGTGAACATCGAGACACTGCGCCCCTGCGTCACGTCATACGTGTTCTGGATCAGGTAGTCGGTGAGATAGAAACGGTAGGGACGGTCCTTCTGCTGCAGAACTTGAAGCAGGCCGAAATTGGAATTGCCTCGGAATATTTCCGCGAGTGAGGGATTGCGGAAGGCCTCAGTGCTCACCCCCCAGGCACCCGATGCCAGGCCGACGGCGATGATCACCGCCATGCCGGCCAGCGTGGATGCTTTTCTCATCCAGACGAGAAAATAGCAGACGCCGAACACCGCAAGGAGGGCCGCGGTGGCATACATGGTCGCGGAGTTGGGAAGGAGAGGGATCAGGACGTAGCCGATCGCGAGGGTTCCGACAAAGCTCCCGATCGTGCCGACCGAGGTCAATCGGCCGACGTTGCCGCCGACCTCACTCACGTTGCTGGTCAACACCCGCACCAGGAACGGCCCCGTCATNNGGAGGGATCCCGCCGCAAGGGGAAGCTGGAGAAACAGGTAGGCAACCCACTCACGCAGGGCAACGGCGATCGCGAGATAGCCGGCGGCAATGACGATCGCCCCGTACAGCCGGCCGAGCCTGGCCGATCTTCCCACCAGCCGCCCTCCGGCGTAGTAGCCGACGGCCAGCGCGACGAGGGTCACGGCAATCTGCGCGGTCCAGACGAAGTGGGATGTGCCGAACCAGGGGGCGAGCATCTTCGCCCCGAGGATNNTCGACGATCATGATCGCGGCGCCCGTCACCCCGGCGGTGATATAGAGATAGAGGCGAAGCCCTCCGGTGGGCGAAGTCGAGGACGGAGATTCTCTCCCCTTCAGGTCATGCATTCCTTCACCTCCGCGACAGGATATACCACGCGGATGGAGTTCGGCCAACAGAGTCTCGTGGTGATCGCAGCCTGCCTCCGGCGTCCCGACTACAGAAAGAGCCGAACCAGCTCCGGGACCGGGAGTCGCTCCAGGCTCGGCCGGTCCTGGAAGATCCGGATGATCGTGTCGACCCGGTCCGGCGGGAACTGTGCGCAGAGATTGTTCCGCAGCTTCTCGAAGAGAAGCGGCAGTGCTTCGGCTCGCCTGCGCCGGCTCCGGAAAGGTACAGTGCGCGGCGAAGCCGTTCACCGGCACTGGCATTCTTCATTTTCTCCTCCGGAATCTCAGCCCAGCGATCGAATCCCCACGCGGGTATCGACATCCGCGGCGTAGTCCACTCTGGGGAAGTCGAAACCGCAGATCCTCGACAGCTCATTCCTGTACCCGTCGAAATCGGCGAGCTGGGACAAGTTCTCCGTCGTCACCTCGGCCCACAGCTCTTCGACTCGCCGCTGAACTGCCGGCTCGAGCTCGAGCTCATCCAGGCGGATACGACCGGCCTCGTCCACGGGGATCTGTCCTCCCGAGACGTACATCCTCTCACGGAGCAGGCGGTCCATCTGCTCGATGCACCCCTCGTGTGTGCCCCGGTCCTTCATGACCCGGTAGAGCAGCGCGATATAGAGGGGAACAAAGGGAATGGCCGCGCTGGCGAGGGTCACGACGGCCTTGTTCACGGCGACCAGCGCCCTGCCGCCAAGCGGAGCAAGGAATGTCGTGAGAGAATGAGCCGTGGCTTCCAGGTGCTCTTTGGCGCGGCCGATGGTGCCCTGCCTGTAGATGGCGGCCATCAGGGGAGATCCAATGTAGGAGTAGGCGACAGACATCACGCCGGGGGCCAGGAGGCCCGCGCTTTGCAGTGATTCCATCCATAGCTGCCAGTCCTCCCCTCCCATCACGGCCACCGTGCCGCTGATGTCCTCTTCCGTGGCGGAAGGCACGGTCGTCTCATACACCTGGCCGGTGTGGAAGTTGACGGTCTTGTTCGAGTACGGCGCGCCGATCGGCCGCAAGGCGGAGTTGTGCGGTCCGCGCCGGGGCGCGGCGAGGCTGTACACCACCAGGTCGACTGGACCGGTGGTTCGTTTCAGGAGCGCGAGGGTTTCTTCCTTCATGGACTCCGAGAAGGCGTCTCCGTTGAGGCTCCATGAGCGGAGGCCCGCCGTGCGCGCCTCTTCCTCGAAGAAGGCGCTGTTGTACCACCCCGCCGATGCGGTGCGATCGCCATCGGCTGGCCGCTCGAAGAAGACGCCGAGCGTCTCGGCGCGGGCGCCGAAGGCAGCGGCGATCCTCGTGGCAAGACCGTAGCCCGTGGAAGCTCCGATGATGAGCGCCTTCCGCGGCCCCCGTGTCATCGGCGGCCGCGACGTCACGTAGCGGATCTGCTCCTGGACATATTCTTCGCACCCATGGGGATGCACGGTCAGGCATACCGCGCCTCGAATTCGACGTTCTACAAGCATATGCAGATAATACTCACGTGCAGCGTCGAACGACGACTGCCGCGGCGGCGGCTGGCATGGAGCCCGAGCAGATCGGAATCATGCTTCAGTACCATCGGCGAAGCAAGGCGTCAACTTCCGAGTTGGGCGTGCCCCGCCCGATAAGGTTTTGACAACACGACATCACGCGGCTGCTATGCCGACGCAAGGGCGGCTCCAATGAGCGACAGCAACCACTGGTGGGGATCAAGCGAAAACCAATGATGACTTCATGCAGGCAGCATCCTTCACCCCCAGCCCGCAGCTCGGCGATTTGCCGTTGACAGAAGAAGGCCACGGCCAACGGCTCCCGTGGATGGCCTGGCACGAGTACTCTACCTCTACCGAGGGGATGGGAGCAGGGCGCTTCTCTCGTTCGCCAGGAGCGCACTCGGTATCGCGGCGCCGGATGAGTTCTATCTTCCCTCGGGTGCAGAAATGTTTCGAGCCGGAACCTCGCTTTCCTTCGCGACATGGTGCCACGCGACTCCTCGTCGAGTTCTTCAATCGGGTCTCCTTGACCTCCATGGCATGTACCTCGAAGGCCTCATGGCGAGCAGAAAAACGGATCTCTCTCTCGTACAAAGAGCTGCCTGTGAGACGGTCGAAGGATGCCCCGTCGGGGAGGCTCCATCTTCAGTCACGTCATCATCGACGAGTACCAGGACACGAACACCTTCCAGGAAAGGCTCATCTTTGACCTGGAGGCTGGCCAGAAGAACCTTTGCGTTGTGGGCGATGGACGACCAGGCCCTTTCCCGATTCTATTGCCACAGGTGACCCGCGGTCGAACTTCTCCAAGAGCTCAATGGATCGTCCCCGGTTTGTGCTCAATGCGGGTCTCGTTTCGTTTGCTGCAATCCGGACCTTCAACCGATGCGAAGCTGTCGTTTGGGGCATCCAGCGCTTTCATACCATCAAGTTGTGCAATCCATTGATCGATTCCCTATTTGGCGTCTGTGAGGGTTTGAATTATAACCCCAATCGTATTGAACGATCTGTGGCCCACGCCAGGATCCGCATCCGTTTCATGATATCCTCCACTTCGGAATCATGCAGCGATTCTGACGGATTGATGTCATGCAATCCAGCGCAGAAGTGCAAAGAGTTTGAATGGTCCTAGTTCACGAAATCGATCTTGCAGACGCCGGTGACCATGTTGGAAAGCCATGACGTGTTTGCAGCAGCGCTGGCAACGTAGATTACGACGTCGCGCGGCCCGCCGGCGACATACCTCTGGATCGATGCCATGGGGACCGTCAGCTCGAGCGTCGAGTCACCGATGCCGTAGCGGGAGTCCCCGCCGAGCCAGGTGGCCTTCTGCGTAATGGAGTTGTAGAGCCCGTACCCCGACGTGGCTTTCCCGTTCCTGTCCACGTACATCTCGGCGTACAGCCACTCTCCCATGCTGAGTAAGACCTGCACCTGGTAGACCAGCCGCGTCGGGACGTCCGGGGACAACTTCAACGTCGGGGTTCCATCCGCAAAGTCGATTCTGAAGTACAGGAACCGATCATCGCGGCATACATACGCCCGGGCGATCCGAGTTCCCGGCTGATTGGGATACTTGTCCGAGACGGGGCCCTGCAGCCAGATCGGCCACAGGCCTGACCAGTCGTCCGTCCTGCCGTCTCCTTTCACTGTTCTGCGGGGAACGGAGGCAACCAGGAGGTCCGGACTCCAGCGGGCGGCTCGGCCGGTCCCTGCCACGACGGTGTTTTTCCAGACCTGGCCCGCGGGACTGGTCACCACGAGGTCCAGCGTCCCGGAGTGCACATCCACCCCCGCGGTGAATGCAAGGCGGGAGTCCACGGGCGCTCCGTCCACCGTCAGCAAGCTGGACGGCGGCGCATCGGTGATCGCCACGTTTGCCACTCCGGCCTGCATGGACTTCGAAATCACGGCTTGCTCACCGGGCTGCACGTCGATCTTGAAGGGGCCGCCGCAGGTGAAGTACGTCCTGCCCACCATCAGATCGTCGATCGTGATCACGTGGCTCCCCGGCTGCACTCCCTCGAAGACGCACGGAGCTTCTCCGTACTGAGCGCCGTCCAGGCTGACCGAGGCCCCCTTCATGCTGGTCTCCACCCTGATGGTCGTGGGAAGCAGCGCGAGAGACGCCGCGACTCGAATCTTGCTCCCCGCATCGGCCCTCAATTCCGACACGTACGGGTTGTACCGTTCCTGCCGGAGCTCGACCTTATGGAGCGTTCCCGGCTCTACCGCGATCACCTGGGGGGATCGGCCGCGATCCACTCCGTCTACGAGGATCTGCGCTCCCGGCACGTCGGCAGCCACATCCAGGTAACCGTCCGGCCAGGGAAGCCAGTGGACGGTCTCATTGCGGCTGACGGTGATCTGCTGAGACACCCGCTCGATCCCAGGGCACTGTGCCTCCACCTGGTAGACGCCCGTGGGCAGCGTTGCTTCGTCCGGGCCCGAGATTTCCGTGGTCTCGGTTCCGGCGCCGCGTGCGGTCACCTTGGCGTCCCTTGGGGCGATGACGGCCAGCTTTCCCACCGACCGCACGAGATTCAGCGACACGCTGGCAACTTCTCCATCAGCGATCGTGACGCGGGCCTCTGCATCTTCCCGTCCACCCGCGCGGGCCGTGATCTTGAGATCACCAACGGGCAGGCCGCGAAGAGACACGGGCGCCTCTCCCACGTCTCTGCCGTTGACGGAAACGATGGCACCCGGTGGAACCGTCTCGACCGAAAGAGACCCGAACAGGAGGTGCGTGCCGCTCAGCCCGTCCAGCATCGCCGCAATGAGCGTGTCGGTCATGTCGAACAGGTCCAGCGCGCCCGTCGACGAGCCCTGGCGCTCGAGCGTGATCGAGTCACTCGCACGGTCGTAGACGACCAGCCGAATGAGGTAGCCGCCCTGCTTTCGCGCGACTCCGCTTCCGGCAATCGCCTGGTCGATCCTGTTCTCCTCGCAATAGGACCGGATCCTGCCGATCTCTCGGGCAGGATCCAGTGCCGGCCGACGGCTGACGTCGTAGCGCCCCAGGCAGGCCAGGCTCAGCTCCATGCTGTCGGCCACCGCGCGCAGGGCGGAGATGAGCGTCGCGTCCGCTCCCTGCGCGGCGGGTTCGAACAGCACGACTCGCGCACGCCCTGCCTCGGGTTCGGCATGGAGGGTAGAAAGGAAGCACGAGACGGCGACCAGGACGAGCGAGACTGTGCGCACGCTCACCAGGCTCCCGGGGATTCCCACCTTGTTCATGACCCGGACCTCTTTGAATAGCTGTTTTGCCCACCTTAGTTCCCGCGCCACGGGAAGTCAACGGATCAATGAGGCGCAAAAGACCGGCACGGTGTAGAATACGGGCACGAGTGACAATGTCGTCTACCGTTCCTTGACACCACGTGCGGAATACGAACGTGGTGTTAAGGCAATTACCTGAGATGGGAATCAAGGCTAGTACTCCGACGGCTTTGGTCGAGCCCCCTGATGCTTGACATCTGATGCGTGATGAGCTATCATTTTCCCATGCGGACAACCGTGAATCTGGAGCCGGAAGCTCTCGCAAAGGCGAAGATGCT
>PMZS01000363.1:0-7533 GCA_003170115.1 Spirochaetaceae bacterium | reverse complement strand
TCGACCTCGTGAACGAGCTGAGGGAATAGCCTCTGACATACCTGCTCGACATCAACGTGCTGATTGCCCTTTTCGACGCATCGCACCTGAATCATGATGCGGCGCATCGGTGGTTCGGGGGCGCGGGCCGCCAATCCTGGGCCACGTGCCCCATCACGGAAAACGGATTCGTCAGGGTTCTGTCGCACCCTTCCTACCCCTCGGTCCAGGCGACTCCGAACGAAGTGGCTGACAGGTTGTCGGCGCTCGCGAGGCAACGGGGACACGTCTTCTGGCCGGATGATGTTTCTCTGCTGACAGGCCTTGATGCCAGCAGCCGGGCAAGGCTGGTGGGAAGCCAGCAGGTGACCGATTTCTACCTCGCTGCTCTGGCCTTTCACCACGCCGGCTTGTTGGCAACCTTTGACGGCTCCCTGCAGCGGACGCTGAAGGGAATCGGGCTTGGCAAGGCGCTGCACCTTCTTCAATAATAAAAGAAAGCTGACACAGGGAGTCCTCATTTCGCGGCCAGACGAACGCCCTGGCGCCAGACGGCCTCAATCGAGAGCGTGTCAGAGATATTCGTTGTCGGGTCTCCCTTCACCAGCACCAGGTCGGCGCGAGCACCGTTTACGATGCGGCCGCGATCGGAGAGACCGAAACGACGTGCGGGGATTGAAGTGGCCGCCCTTAGCAGGGTGCTGACAAACGCATTATTTGTGCACGAATGCAGCGAAGTCTGATAGAATTCCCTCGGGGGAGGGGCTTCCAATGGTAGGGGTTCCGAAGAACGACGATCTGTTCATGTATAACGTCAAAGCGGAAGATTTCGTTCCGGAAGACCATCCACTCAGGCGAATCAGATCCAGCATAAATGCAACGGCGATCAGAAGACTGGCTCGGCCGCTGTACTCAACGATTGGACGGCCATCCATTCCTCCTGAGCAGCTGTTTCTTGCGTTGATTGCCGGTTACGTCATGGGCATTACAAGCGAACGGAAGATCGCTATACAACTGAGCTGCGATATGGCGTTTCGTTGGTTTGTCGGGCTTGGAATGAAGGGGCAGGCCTGGGATGCCTCCACATTCAGCCAGAATCGTCGAAGACGATTTGATAAGTCCGGTTTCATGGAAAAGTTGTTCGACGAAACGATCAAGAAAGCCATAAAGGCTGGGCTGGTCAGCGTTCATGCCAGCGCCGACGGCACGCTGGTTCGGGCGAATGCCAGTTACAAAAGTTTCGCCCCTATCGAGGTCGCGTTGAGCGCGGAAGAGTTCAAGGCAAGCATCCGTGCCGAAGACCAGGAGCACTCTGAAGAGTCTGAAGACAAAGGGGACAGCGGCAAGGCCCAGGATAAAGACAAAGGCAATCCAACCGTCGATTTCCGAGGGCAGAAGCGAAGTAATGAGACTCATCGCTCGAGCAGTGATCCAGATTGCCGCTTTGTCTCCAAAGGTTCGAGCGGGACAGGGGCCTACCCCGGGTACACGGTGAACGCGCTTATGGAAAACCGAAACCGCTTTCTTATCGGTATTGGTGTCGAAATCTTCCGCGGAACCGCATCAGAAACGGAGGGATGCCTTTCCCTGCTGGATCGAATGAAAACCCGTGTCGGCTACACGCCTGAGACCTTGGGTGCAGATAAGGCATATTTTGCGGACACATTTCTGACCGGGCTTTTCGAACGTAAAGTGCAACCCCACGTCGCCACAAAGGATCAGGGGAAAGCTGTCTCGCACAAACGGGTCAGGATGAGGGAACGAGGAATCGGTTACCAACTCTCCCAACGCTGTCGGAAAAAAATCGAGGAGCTTTTTGGAGAAGGCAAGGACAGTCATGGTTTGCGTCGAGTGCGAAGACGAAGGCTCTATCGAGTGAGGCAGGAAGTCCTCCTGATCGGGACGATCCTGAATATCAAAAGATTCGCGGCAATCGAGGCGATGGCATGAAAGACCGAGTCCGGAACTCATGAAATGGGCACCTTCCACCGACTGTAAAAGATATTACCGAGCATCTTTTCAAGGTTGGCCCGTGGGTGTGATTCATGCGAAGCCAGCAAAAAACGCGTTTCTCAGGGGTTTGTCAGCATCCTGCTAGAGCAGATCGGCCGTGATCCTGCTGAGGCGAAGACGCTTGGGCCAGGATCAGGACCTATTTCGTGCAACACGGACACGTGCATCCGCATTCCATGGCTCAAGGGATGAGTCGAATTGGTCGACTGATTTCAGAGGAAGGCTACTGAATGGCGGTGAGCTCGAGTGCTGGCGGCGTAAACTGCACATATGTCGCGGACGAAAATTGCACACTTCATCCTTCCTGTGGGCGGCTGAGCTGACGCCATAGGGATCCGACAGTCGCTTCCGGAAGAGCGAAATGAGAACGCCATTGTCTCTCTCGCGTTTCTGACCTGTTGCCTGCTCCGAAGCGCGACAGAACAGGACCATCAGTCACAATCCCAGTCACATCTGAGACGGCTCCGTTCCCGCCGGTATTCGGCGGAATATCGGAACCATTGATTTCTACCATATGAACGTGGTCACTGACCAAATTATATCGGCACTCTTTCGTGGACTACGTGAACACCAGCACCAAGAAGTCGGAGGAGGACAAGGCCGCCCAGATCAACAAGCTCCAGGCGCAACTGGACGAAGTGCGGAAGCAGTTGGGCGACGCTGTCCAGGGCATACCTGAAGAAGCAGCCGCGGCTCCTACAGTAGCTTGGGGCGCCGTACCCGTTGAGCTGCGTGGAACCGGTATTTTTTCTGCAGACCCCGGAAGTCAGAATCTGAACCTGGTCAATTCATACAATTCCAGGTCGGCGTCAGAACCCTTCAGTCTCATGTTGTACTTGGCGCAATCGAAGGCAGTCAGGCCTTCATTCGATCGTATCTTTGGATTTGCCCCGGTCTTTAACAAAGCCATGATGACCTCTGGATTCCGGTTGGCCATCGCCGCCCACATCAGGGCTGTCCGGCCGCTTGCGTCTGGGTCATCGAGCATGGCCCCACTCTTCACAAGGGTCGTAATAGCGTCGGGATTCGGGTTTCTCATTGCCGCCCACGTCAAGGGCACAACGCCATTTTTGTCCCGGTCGTTCATCTTCGCCCCGCTCTTGACGAGGGTCGTGATGACTTTGGGGTTCCGGTTGCCCAACGCGGCCAACATCAAGGATGTCCGGCCGCTTTTGTCTCGGGCGCTGATAGTTGCCCCGTTCTCCAGGAGAGTCGTGATGACCTCGGGATTCGAATTGAACTCTGCCGCGTACATCAGGGGTGTCCAGCCTGTTTTTGACCGTTCATCAACTTTCGCCCCGTTGTGAATCGCGATCCGTACTTGTTCAGGTGTTCCCATTTTCACCAGTTCAATGAAAATTCGGTCGTCGATCTTCGCTCCGTTCTCCAGGAGGGTCGTCATGATCTCAGGATTCGGGTTCCTCACTGCCGCCAACAGTGTTTGGCCATCCTTGTCCGTTGCCCCGTTCTCCAGGAGGGTCGTCATGATCTCAGGATTCGAGTTAGTTTTTGCCGCCCACATCAAGGCCGTCGTGCCGTGCTCATCGTGGTCGTCTACCTTAGCCCCATTCTCCAGCAGCGTCGTTACGATCTCAGAGCTTTGGTTACTCATTGCCGCCCGCATCAAGGCCGTCGTGCCCTGCTCATCACGGTCGTCAACGTTGGCCCCATTCTCCAAGAGCGTCGTGATGATCTCAGGATTCGGATTGGATCCTGCCGCCCCCATCAGGGCGGTTACGCCGCTTTTGTTGCGGTCATCAACCTTGGCGCCGTTCTTCAGGAGAGTCGTGATGATCCGCTGATTCGGATTGAACTCTGCCGCCCCTATTAAGGCCGTTGTGCCGTGGGCATCCCGGTCGTCAACCTTGGCCCCGCTGTCAAGCAGAGTCGCAATGATCTCAGGATTTTGGTTACTCATTGCCGCCCACATCGAAGCTGCCGTCCCTTGCCCATCGCGGTCGTCAACCTTGGCCCCGTTCTCAAGCAGCGTCCTGATGATCTCGGGATTCGGGTTGAGCATTGCTGCCCACATCAAGGGAGTAAGGCCACCCTGGTTACGGTCATCAACCTTGGCCCCGTTCTCAAGGAGAGCAGCAATAATCTTCGGATTCCGGTTGCTCATTGCCGCCCACATGAATGACGTCAGGCCGTCATTGTTGCGATCGTCGATCTTCGCCCCGTTCTCCAGCAGAGTCGTNNGTCAACCTTGGCCCCGTTCTCCAACAGAGTCGTGATGATTTCCGGATTTGGATTACCCAATGCTGCCCACATTAACGGCGTCAGGCCATCTGCATCCCTGTCCTGAATGTCCGCCCCATTTGCTATTGCTTCCTGCACTTGCCCGGGCGTTCCCGTTTTGACAAGGTCGAAAAAGCCTTGCGTGAAGGCGATAGGAGCAACGAACAGACCCGCCGCCAGAAGCATCAACGGCCTCTTCATGTACCTCCTCCCGGACGGCGTATTCTACACCCGTTCCTGCCTTAGATACTCCCGGACGTTGCTGGAAAGGGGGATTGGAGGTCCCAGAAACCATGACTTGTTGCACGGAAAGGAAATATGGCGATACTCGAGCCCGAGATACTGAAAGATGGTGCGTCGGCCTCTCCTGTTACGGCCTTGGCCAGGAGAGTCTTTCCAGTTCCCGGGGCGCCGACCAGGAGGATGCCGCGCGGGATCCGTCCCCCAAGTGTCTCGAAGCGCTCAGGGGTCTTGAGAAAGTCCACGACCTTCTGCAGCTCTGCTTTGGCCTCGTCAATTCCGGCAACATCGACGAAGGTAAGTCTGTTCTCTCTCACGTCCGTCACGAGTTTCGCCTTGCTCTTCCCAACGCCCAATACGCCCGGTCCGCCTATGCCCATTCCCATGCCGGGGCCCATCCGCTTCATGAAAAAACTCCACAGGACAAATATTATGCCCACGGGCAGTATCCACGAGAGAATGCTATATGCCCGTCTCCCGACAATTTGAGGTTGACTACTTCGAGTACTATGGTTGGCCATTGTATTGGGGTCAGCCGGCCTCTTATCACATCATAAGAGGTTTCAAACACCTGCGCTGGAAGGGAGGCCTGCATCCCGCTGATCAAGTCATTGCTAATTGGCGAGCGCATCGCCAATTGCCATTTTCTTTTGAATGTGCGTCTTCGCACAGACCTTGTCGAGTGTCCTGAATATCTTTCTTCACGAGGCAGAAAATGAAGAAACTAATTGTCATCGTGTTCCTTGGGCTTGTTCTGGGGCTTTCAGGATGCGTGAGCTGGGCGCATCCGGAATCCAGCAATAACCGGGATCGCCGAAACGATCAGCAGCAAGATCGGCACTACAACGAGCATGCAAACGACTGACGGCTGAGAAGTAGCTCACAGTCTCGCCCCAACTGTTCCTTTTTGTTTGGAGCCAGTTCGAAAAACCCTTCATGATTGTGGCGTTGTTGCGCAGCCGACGAGAGCTGGCACTCAAGAGATGACATTCACAAAAGCCTGGGGGGAACGTCATTGACGAGCCTTACAGAGAAAAGTATCTTAATTACGAAGAGACAACCTGCCCAAAGTGAGACATGTGCTCCCTCATCTCCCCTCAACCGCAAATTGGGTTTGGATGCTCGAGGGACTGTCAGGGCGCTGACGTGGACCGGCGCCTTACCGAATCATCTGTTTGTCTGCTTTTCGCAAGGCTCTGCTCGGAGGGTACCATGAAGTCGATCTCAATCAGGTTTTGTTTTCTCCCATTTCTCATATGGATGTTTGCATACGCCTCCGCGCTTTGGGGCGATCCGCCGAATCGTGTCGGCCGCCTGAACTTTATCAGCGGCACCGTTTCATTTCACCAGGAGAGTGTGGAAGAGTGGGCACCTGCGACTCTCAACTATCCTATTACCATAGGAGACCATCTGTGGACTGATCAGGATGGTCAGGCAGAAGTGCACGTTGGCTCAACCGCTCTCCGGCTTGCCTCGAACACAGAGATTTCCTTCTTGAACCTGAACGACCAGACAATCCAGATTCGGCTGTCAGCGGGATCCTTGAACCTACGACTTCGTCACCTGGCGCCCTCTGATGAGATCGAAGTTGACACTCCCGATTCAAGCCTGTCGCTGCTTCGAGCGGGCACCTATAGAATAGATGTTCAGCAAAGCGGAGACACGGCTGTCATGGCGCGCTCGGGTGAGGTCGAAGTGACCGCCGGCAGCTCCGTATTCCCTCTTCGCCAGGGGCAGACAGTCTCAATCACGGGCATCGATTCTCCTTCATATCAGGTCGCCGTCGCTCCCAGTCTGGACAATTGGGACAGATGGTGCCAGGCGCGCGATCAGAAAGAGAACACGATTGCCTCAGCCCAATACGTCCCTCGTGATGAAATGAGCGGAGTTGAAGACCTGGATCAATATGGCAGCTGGAGCAATGACCCAGAGTTTGGTTCAGTGTGGGCGCCCACCGTGATTGTTGCGGGGTGGGCGCCGTATCACTTCGGGCATTGGAATTGGGTTGATCCGTGGGGTTGGACTTGGATCGACGATGCTCCATGGGGATTTGCACCTTTCCACTACGGCCGCTGGGCTTTTCGCAGCAACGTCTGGTTCTGGGTGCCGGGGGCTCATATCGGCCACGCGATCTATGCGCCTGCGCTTGTCGCATTCATCGGCGGCGGCGGATGGCACTCCAGCCTTGCCCCCGGTGGCAGCGTCGGCTGGTTTGCACTTGGCCCGCATGAGCCCTACGTCGCGCCCTACCGCACCAACCGATCACGTCTGCACAACGTCGACGTCGAACACGTTGTCTACGAGAATCGCGCTGTTCCTGGTGCAGTGACAGTTGTACCGAACGAGAGCTTTGTACGCGGCCAGTCTGCGGCAGCAGCCGAGCTTCGGCTGACCAACGACGAGCTCAGCAAAGTTCCTGTGCGCGGGGCTGTCGCGCCGCTCGTCCCGCAGAAAGAGAGCTTCCTTGGCGGTTCGTTTGCCTTTCACGGCCCGATTGCCCAGCCCCCCGCTTCGATTTTGTCTCGGTCGGTGGTAGCCCGATTGACTCCGCCAGAACGGGCCGCCCCCTTTGCATTGCGCCAGCAGGCCTTTGCAACTCATCCAGGCCAACCGCTTGATGAGGCAACGTTGTCCAACCTCAGACAATCGGCGCCCGCTGTTCGCGCACCAGTCAAAGTTGTAACTCCAGGATATCCGAGAAAAGTCGTCGGACAACGATCCTTCTTGCCGCAGAGCAGGCAGGGGGAAACGAACCCTGGCAGCCTCCAGGTCAGGCCGGGGCCTGCCATGCAGCCATCGAGACAGCCACAGGCGACCACGCGGCAACTAGGGCCTGCCATGCAGCAGTCAAGACAGCAACAGCCGGCCGCACGGCAACAGGGGCCTGTGATGCAACCACCAAGGCGATCAGCCCCTAGATCAAAGCTATTGTTGCTTCCAGAAGACGGGCAGAGCATCCAATGAAAGCTGAACCGAGGTACGGGAGAACTTGATTTGGCCTTTCTACATAAGAGTTCCGTTTGCCCCAGAGATGACTCGAACATCCGACCTACGGTTTAGGAA
>PMZS01000146.1 GCA_003170115.1 Spirochaetaceae bacterium | reverse complement strand
ACGATCTTCCAGCGGATGCTCATGAGGCACGCATCACTTTCCCGCCGGACCAGTCCGAGGGCGGAGGAGCCTTCTGGAACTGCGTGCAGCGATCCAGGAGGAGGGTCGCCGGGTGGTCTCCGGGCAGGACTTTCAGCACGTCGCGGAAATATCCGGCTGCCCTGGCGAAGCCCCTGTCGAAGTACTGTGCCATCGCGAGATTGTGATTTCCCCACGCCTCTTTTTCCCGCGACGCCAGCTCGCGGCGCGCCGTGAAGATTTTCAAGCTCCTGCCGCCTCTCCACGGGATTGAATCCAGGAGCCTGCAGGCGACGTCATCCTTCACTTTCTGGTGCAGGCTCTCTGCGAAAATGAGCGGCTGCTGGTATTCCTTCGTGAGACTTTCCAGGTGTTCAGCGAGATCCGCCGTCTCACCCATGACCGTATATTCCTTTTTCTTGTCGGTTCCGATGTTTCCGATAGTCACCACCCCGTAGGTGATCCCAACACCGTTCCTGAACTCAGGCCGGTTCGAGGCTGCCTGTTCGGTATTGAATGCAACCAACCTCTCCATCATCTCCAGCGCGGCCAGGACTGACGGCAGCGCAAAGTTCTCTCCCGGGGCAGCCTTGGCCCCGAAGAAAGCCTTGATCGCATCGCCGATGTACTTGTCCACGATACCCTTCCGCTCGATGATCGGCGCCACCATGCTTTCAAAGTATCTATTCAATGAGTAGACGAGATTCTCCGGGCTCATCTTCTCCGAGATGGTCGTGAAGCTTCGAATGTCGGAGAAGAGAACTGCAAGCACGCGGTTATCCCCGACGAGCGTGTCCTCGGGATTGGCGATGTACTCGTCGATCACGTGCGCGGGCACGAATTTGCTGAAGAGGGTCTTTGTACGCTTCTCCTGGCGCTCCGCAAGCACGGCCTGGTAGGCAAATCCCTTGATCTCCTTGTAGGCCTGCTCGAGCTTTCCCGTCATGAGGTTGAAGGTCTGGGCCAGCGCCCCGATCTCGTCGTGGTACTCCACCACCACGCGCTTGGATAAGTCATTCGTGGAGATGATCTCCTTCATCGTGCCCACCACCCGCGTCAGCGGCCGCGTCAGGTAGCCGGCAAATATCAGCACCAGCAGCACCCCGCCTGCTATCGCCCCCACCAGGATGATCACCGTCCTCAGCGCTATCTGGTTCACCTGGCCGTAGAACGCCGTGCGCTCCTCGCTCACCAGCAGGTACCACCCGAACGGCTCGAACCAGAACCCCTTGGCCACCCGCGCCTTGCCCCCCAACGTCACCGTCACCAGATCCGTGCTGCGCCCCTTCACCAGAGCCGCCGCCACCTGCTGCTCATCCCCCTGCCAGGAAAGGGCAGAAGAATCCGCCGGCCTGCCGGCCGTCGATGCGGTGCTCATCCGGATGCTCCCGTCCTCCCCCACCGCAACGATCAGCTCCGTGGCGCTTCGCACAATGCTCCGCGCGTACCCCTCCACCGCCGCCTGGGTGGCGCTGACCATCTCGGGCTTGCCCGTGAGGTTGTTCTCCACCAGCAGCCGCCACTGGCTCTCCGCCTGGTTCTGCAGCTCCTGCGCCTTGAAGCCCAGGAAGTCCTTGGCCACGCGCGTGATGCCGTTGTAGGCGGAGAAATACGAGCTGACCCCGGTGAGAAGCAGGGTGGCCAGGATCAGGGGCACGACGATGAGGACGATCTTCCAGCGGATGCTCATAGGGGGCACCCTTAATTTCGGCAATTTGTCCCAAAATGAACAGGGGCGCGTGGCCCCTTGCTCCTCCTGCCTCGATAACGTAGAAGGGATCGGGAGAGTGACCATGAAGCGAACCGCCCTGGGTTGTGTCCTCTGTGCCGTCCTCTGCGCCGCGCTGGCGCCGGCCGCGAGCGCCATCGAGCGGGTCTCGTTCGACACACCGCTGGTCTCTTCGGACCAGGCTGCACTGGCCACGGAAATCGCCGACATCTTCGACCAGGCCGCGGCCGTCATCGCCCGGCTGTACCCGGGAACACTGGCGGTCCCGTCGCGCGGAGCCCAGGGCGGGAGCCCCGAATACACGCTTTCCACCATCGCGTCCCGGGAAAAAGACTCGCTCTCCCTCGTCATCGCCCTCACCCGGACGGCCGACGGAACAAAGACCCCGACCCTCGTGTGGTCGGCGCCTGCGACTCCCGATCTGCCTCTGTGGCTTGCGCGCGCCATGTACCTGTTGTGGAGCTCCTTTCACGGGTACCTCGCGGACCAGGCCATGGAATCTCCCGGTTTTGTCGACGACCTTCCGGGATCTGTCCTGAGCCCGATGATGCCCCCGATGGGAATCGCGGTGACTTCCCGCGGAAACCTCGCGGTGGCGCTGATCATGAGCGCCCTCGAGCTCGACCATACCTACCGGCAGGTTGGCGAGCCGGCAAAATCACTCGCCGACAAGGGTGTGCAATTGTACGCCGGCAGCCTGGCCGCCACACCCGGTGGCTCGCTCATCCTGAAGCCGACCATGGGACGCGACCTCTACCGTGTGCAACCCAATGCGTTGGAGCCCCAGCGAGTGCCCGCGGGGCTGGAGCTTTCCACCATCTACAACTGGACGGCACTCCCCGATGGCAGCGCTCTGCTTGTGGACTCGGCCAACCGCAAGGCCTACAAGGCAGCCCCGGGCAAAAGGCGGCAGGAACTTTCCCTTTTTCCCAACCCCTCCTCTTGGCCCACGGCGTATGCCGCGGGTCCTGACGGGACCATCTGGGTCTACGATCCGTCGCTTCGCGGCATCCGGATCTTCACCTCGGAAGGCACTCCGCTGGACATCCTGCTTCCGCTCACCGACCCGTCGACGGTGGTCGCCCCCACCTCGATGGCCATCGGGCCGGACGGAAGCTTCGTGCTCCTCTCCAGCAGTGCGCTGTCCCGCTTCCGGCCGGACGGAAGGCTCGCGTGGACCCTGTCCTCGCTGCAGGGATCGGACCAGAGCGCGCTGCCGGCCTCCGCGCCGATCGCCGTGGACTGGTCGCGGGGCCTGATCTATCTCTGCGATGTTTCCGGCCGCCGCATCACGAAGATACTGGACCGTGCATGGTGTCGGGAAAAGGGCATCAGGAACGATTTCGAGGAAAAAGTCATCTCCCTCCGCGGCTCCTACGATGCTCTTGCGAAGCTGTACGAGCAGGCCGGCTCGACATACATGGCCAAGGCATATTGGCAGAAGGTGGAGGATGGTGACCCGGGCAACCCGGAGGCCGATGCCCGGCTGCTCGCAATCGAGGTGGAGGAGCTGAAAGCCGCGGCGCACGAGATGGACACCCGGGCGCGGACCACGCTTACGGCCATCGGAATCGAGACGGCCCGGCCATTGTCCATCCAGGCCATCCAGAAGTACGAGCTCCTCCTCAGCAAGTCACCCAATGACGACAAGAGCCGGGCGGCAATGAACGATCTGCGGAAGCTGTTCAGCGACACGGCGCGGGAGCCGCAGAAAGGGAATCCGCTGTCCATCACCGAGTTCCGTCTCGCAAACCTCTTTCCCTCTCTCATGCACTGGTACGGCCTCCATGCGCCCGGGTCGGTGACGGTGACAAACCCGCTGGCCGTCCCCGTCGAGAAGGTGCGCGCGAGCCTCATCATTCCGGGCTTCATGGACCTGCCGTTCGAGTCCCGAACCGCGGCCCGCCTGGCGCCGGGAGAAAGCGCGACATTCGACCTTTCCCCGGTGTTCAGCCAGAAGATCCTGGAATTGCAGGAGGACATGGCGGTTCAGGCGCAGGTGACCGTGACATGGTCGGCCGGCGGAGCGGAGCAGGCGGCCTCCCGGTCCGGTCCGGCCACGATCTACCGCAACACCGCCCTCACGTGGGACGACACGCGGAAGATCTCCTCCTATATTACTCCCAACGAGACGACCGTGAGCGGATTCGCCGCCCGCGCTTTGAGCGGTGCCGGTGCCTCCGAACGCCAGTTCCCGTTCTCCAGGAGCATGATGCAGGCCATCAGGATCTGCGACACCCTCGGTGAATACGGCATCACCTACGTGCAGAACCTGGACTCCCCCTTTTCCAAGGCGCTGGGGAAGGCCGAGATCATCGACACTGTTCACTTTCCACGGATAACTCTCTATAACCGCACGGGTGATTGCAGCGACACGACGGCCCTGCTCTGTTCGCTTCTGGAGTCGGTCGGGATCCGCACCGCGGCCGTTACCACCCCGGGCCACATCTTCGCCGCCTTCGACACTGACGAGCCGGCGGAGAACGCCCCGTACATGCGCGGCGGCGGGCTGGAAGTCATCACGAAAAATGGCAAGGTCTGGATCCCCGTGGAGACGACGATCCTCTCCAGGGGCTTCATGGCTGCCTGGGCTTCCGCGTCGGAGCTCGTCAGGAAGTACTCTGCCTCCGGTCCGTTCGAGTTCATCCCCGTCTCTGAAATGCGGGACTCCTTCCCCGCCCTTCCCCTGCCCGCGGGAATGCTCACGGTTGCCGAGCCCGCGACGGCACGGGTGGACGACGCGTTCTCCGCCTCCCTCTCGGGCTTGACCGACAGCCTGTACACCGCGCGGCTGAAGACCCTTGACGCGACTCTGGCTACTCTCTCCGGCCGGCCGGCCGTAAAAATGCGTGTTCAGCAGGGCGTCCTCCATGCGTTGTTCGGCAGGCTGAAGGAGGCGGAGACAGCCTTCCGCAAGGCCATCACGGACGATCCGACATTGATCTCCCCGTATGTGAACCTGGCGAACGTCCGGCTCATCGCGAACGACAACGACGGGGCCTTGCTGGCGGTGAAGCAGGGCCTGGCCCGCAACGCCGATTCCGCTCTGCTCAACCTGGTGGCGGCACGGATCTACTCGAACAAGGGGGATGCGGCGAACTCCGCGGCGTGTTTCGCGAAGGTGCGGAAGGCCGCCCCGGACATGGCTGCGCAGTTCGCGGATCTGGCCCCCGCCGCCGAAGGCAGCAGGCCGCAGCGTGCCGCGAACGCCGGCCAGGCGCCGGTGGTGATCTGGGGCACCGATCAGTAAGCCGGCCGCTCCCCTTCCCGGGGATAGCGGTACTCTGCGCCGTCCGGGCCGCGGAACACGTATGCGTCCTCTTCCGTGCGGAGAAGCGCCGATTCCACGGGCACTTTCCCGCCTCCCGGCAGATCCACCGCATAGGTCGGCAGAGCCAGACCTGAAAGCCTTTTCCGAAGCTCCTTCATCAGCTCCATCCCCCGTCTCAGCGGGACACGGAAATGGGCCGTCCCCGACGCAAGGTCTCCCTGGAAAAGGTAGTACGGCTTCACTCCGGATCGCACGAGCCCTCGAAAGAGCTGTTCAAGAACATCCGCATCATCGTTGACTCCCCGAAGAAGCACGGACTGGTTGAGGGCGGGTACTCCGGCGCCGAGCAGGAGCCGTATCCCGCGCCGGAACTCATCGGTGAGCTCCCAGGGGTGGTTGGCATGAACCACGACCCACACGGATCCGAAGCTTCCCAGCATCCGCGCGAGATCCTCGGTGATCCGGGCGGGCATGACGACAGGCATGCGTGTGCTGACCCGGATAATGTAGCCTGAATCCACCTCCTTGAGCCTGCTCATCACCTGCTCGAGATCGTTGTCCGAGAGCATCAGGGGATCTCCGCCGGAGAGCAGTATCTCCTTCACCACACGCGTACGTGCGAGGTACCCGCAGGCTTCTTCGAGCTGCTGCGCCGAGATGCGCCCCCCGCCGCGCCCCGTGAAATGCCGGCGAAAGCAAAATCTGCAATACGTGGCGCATCGATCGCTCACAAGGAGGAGAGCGCGGTCATGGTAGTGGTGCACAAGTCGCTCGGTCACCAGGTAGCGAGTGTCTCCGATCGGGTCCGTCGACTCGTACGGCAGGTGGCTCCGCTCGTTCTCCGTGGGAATGTATTGCGCGGCGATGGGGTCGGTCCGGGGATCCTCGGCGCGGGCAAGGCCGGCATACGAGCGGCTCACCCCGAATGGCAGGCGTGTCGTTTCGATCAGCAACAGTACCCGGCCCCGACAGTGGAATCAAGGCCCGCAAGCGGATAGGATGCGCCATGTCCTTCCTCGGCATTGCGCTCACGATCCTCGGGCTTGCCGTCTTCGAGACAGTCTCCAGCGTCGACAATGCGATCATCAACGCCGAGGTCCTTTCCGGCATGGGCACCAGGGCACGGCGCTGGTTTCTCGTGTGGGGATTGCTCTTCGCGGTTTTCGTCGTGCGCGGGCTTCTCCCCTGGCTCATCGTGTGGCTCGCCCTTCCCGGGCAGGGACCGATCGGCGCGTTCGTCGCCGCCTTCTCCAGCGATGCCCGGGTCATGGAAGCGGTGGAGCGGGCGGCTCCGGTTCTCCTCATGGGCGGTGGGGTGTTTCTCGTGTTGCTCTTCCTTCACTGGCTGTTCCTGGAGCCCAAGCAATTCGGGCTGGTCGGAGAGAAGTTCTTCACCTCCCAGGGGGCGTGGTTCTTCGCGGTTGCTGCGGTGTTCCTCGCCCTTACGGTCTGGTTCTCGCTCCGCGTCGGGAACATGGTGGCCTTCTCCGCCGTCATCGGCTCGTCCCTTTTTTTCATCACGCACGGGTTCAAGGAGAATGCGGAGGCCCAGGAGAGGAGGCTCATATCCGGAACCCTTTCGGACGTGAGCAAGATCCTCTACCTCGAGATCATTGACATGACTTTCTCCATTGACGGCGTCCTGGGCGCATTCGCGTTCACCCTGTCGGTCCCGATCATCATCCTGGGCAACGGACTGGGGGCGGTTGTCGTGCGCCAGATCACGGTGGGCAACATCGAGCGGATCCGGCGGCTGCGGTTCATCAAGAACGGAGCAATGTACTCGATCCTCTTCCTGGGCGCCGTCATGATGTGCGATGGCCTGGGTGTCAAAGTGCCGCAGTGGGTGTCACCGGCGGCCACATTCCTGATCGTGGGCGCATTTCTTGCGAAGTCACTCTGGGAACTTCGGAAAGATGCGAAAGGGATTACTTCCGCAGCCGGGAAGCCTCGTACTCGAGCTTCAGGACGAGGTGGTCGAGGGCGTCCAGCTCCACGGTCCGGGACTTCTCCCTGATGCTCTCAAGCGAGGGAAGGACCGTCTGGGTATAGCGGCGTACCGCGGTCCTTGCCTTTTCGACAAGAGCCAGGCCCGTTGCCTCGTTGACATAGGCAATGATGAGCTTCTTGCTCGTCGTGGTGAGCTCCGACTTGTTCAGGTGCTCGATCACCGCGAATATGGCCAGGAGAAAGCTCATTTCACCCACGTCGGTGCCCGATTCATGCTATCCGGCGCTCCCGGGGGTGTCAAGGAATGCGCTCATCTTTGTCTTGACTCCCTCACCGGTTTCATATATGCTCTCCTGCGTATTCCGGTCGCTCTTGGGATGGTTTCGTTGAAACAGGACTGACTGGCGCAGGAATACCGCGTTCCCGAGTACTGGCGCGCGGAGTGATGTTCTGGCAGACGCGGGATTGCATCTGGTTCGATGTATGCCGCCCAGGGGTGAATCTGGAAGAAGCTCGAGTGATCGAATTACTGCCCCATAAAGTAATCCTTTCCCTTCGAATCCATTCTTTTCCCCCCATTTCGACGAACCGCTGCCATCGCCCGGACTTTCCGCACGCCCTGTCCACAGGAGCGTCGTGAGCCTGTCGTCGACAGGTTCTGTTCACATCTGGCACGGCGGGGAAGCTTCACCTTTGGTGAAAGTCCCGCACGAAAAGGGGGATCGACATGGCAAAGAAAATCTATGTCGGCAACATGAACTATAACACGAGCGAAGACACGCTTCGGCAGCTCTTCGCCCAGTACGGCGAGGTGGTGTCGGTCAACGTCATCACCGACCGGTACACCGGGCGCGCCAAGGGCTTCGGCTTCGTGGAAATGGCGTCCGAAGACGCCGCCCGCGCGGCCATGACGGCGCTGAACGGCAAGGAGCTGGACGGCCGGCAGCTGAAGGTCAACGAGGCCAACGACAAGCCGCGCGACAGCAACAGGAGCGGCGGCGGCGGCAGCAGAAGCCGCTACTACTAGGCGAAGAGCCCGTTCTGACAAGGGAGGCGCCGGTCGGGACACGAGTCCGGGCCGGGCCTCCTTTTCGCCTCCGCCCTGTAAGTTCAGAACGTTGCGAGGCGCCACGAGACCTTGATGCGTGGCGCGGAGAGAGGAGAACCTCATGGGCAGATCGCCATACCAGAGCGAGAAGCGGCGCAAGGAGATTGCCCGGCTGAAAAAACAGGAAGAAAAAAGGCAGCGCCGATTCAACAAGAAAAGTGATTCCGATTCCCCGGAGGGGGATAACCTGGGAGCCATTCCCACCGTCCAGTTTGGCCTGGATGGGCTGCCCGTAGAAGAGGCGCCCGCCGATTCCGCGCCGGAGGATGCCCCCGAGCCCGACGCGCAGCAGAAAGATCAGGGAACCAGCACGCCGTCCTGAGACGGTCTCACGCAAGGCCCCGCGGCTGACACCAGGCCCCTTGCGCCTGTCATCAGCCCCGCGGCGGCCGCGCCGGCCCCTGCAGCCCCCGGGCCGGTCCTGTCCTCATCGCCCCGCAGCTTCCTTCTTTTCAATCCTCGCCCATGCGTCCTTCAATGACACGGAACGGTTGAACACGAGCGAACCCGGCGCGCTGTCCTGGTCAACGACAAAGTAGCCCAGGCGCTCGAACTGGAACCGATCTCCCGGCAGTGCGCGGGCGAGCCCCGGCTCCACCCGGGCACCCTTCACGGTCTCCAGGGACGCGGGATTGATCGTGTCCATCCAATCAACGCCCGCGGGGACTATCTGAGGCAGTTCCGCCGTGAAAAGGTGGTCGTACAGCCTTGCCTCGACGGGGATCGAATGCCCCGCGGAGACCCAGTGGATGGTCGCCTTCACCTTGCGGTTGTCCGGCGCATTACCCCCCCGGGTGGCCGGATCGCATGTGCACATGACCTCGCGGATCTCTCCGGTGGCAGGGTCTTTGCGCACTCCGGTACAGGTCACGATATACGCGTAGCGCAGGCGCACCTGGTTTCCGGGATAGAGGCGATAATACTTGGGCGGCGGAATCTCGCGCACGTCGTCCTGCTCGATGTACAGCTCGCCGGTAAATGGCACGGTGCGTGAACCTGCCGACGGATCCTCGGGGTTGTTGACGGCCTCGATCTGCGTGACCTTCCCCGCGGGCCAGTTCTCTATCACCAGCTTCACGGGCTTCAGCACGGCCATGGCCCTCATGCAGCGCTTGTTGAGATCCTCCCGAAGACAATGCTCCAGGAGCGCAATGTCCACCGTGCTCGGCGTCTTGGACATCCCCACACGCGAGACGAAGTCCCGGATGGATTCCGGCGTGTACCCCCGCCGCCGCAGTCCGACGAGAGTCGGCATGCGCGGATCATCCCAGCCCCTGACCCTCCCGTCCTTCACCAGCTCCAGGAGCCAGCGCTTGCTCATCACCGTGTGGGTGAGGTTCAGCCGCGCGAACTCGATCTGCCTGCTGTGAAAGATTCCGAGATTCTCCAGGAACCAGTCGTAAAGGGGACGGTGTATCTCGTATTCCTGGCTGCACAGCGAATGGGTAACCCCTTCGATCGAATCGGAGAGGGGGTGCTGGAAGTCGTACATGGGATAAATGCACCACGAGTCACCCGTGCGATGATGCGTGGCGTGCCGGATGCGGTACATGACCGGGTCCCGCATGTGCAGGTTCGGATGCGCCATGTCGATTTTCGCGCGCAGGGTCCGCGCCCCATCGGGGAACTCCCCCGCCCGCATGCGGCGAAACAGCTCGAGGTTTTCCTCCACGGCCCTTTCGCGATACGGGCTGTTGCGCCCCGGCAGTGTCACGGTGATCGGTCCCTTGTCCGCCACATCGGTGCCCCGGTACTCCCGGATCTCCTGCTCGTTGAGGTCGCAGACGTAGGCCTTGCCGGCCTGGATGAGTTGCTCCCCCCACTGGTAGAGCTGCTCGAAATAACCGGAGGCGAAAAACTCCCGCTCGCCCCACTCAAAGCCGAGCCAGCGCACGTCGGCGGTGATCGCCTCCACGTACTCCTGTTCCTCCTTCTCGGGGTTGGTGTCGTCAAAGCGGAAATTGCACACGCCGCCATTCTCCGCGGCGATCCCGAAATCGAGGCAGATGGCCTTCGCGTGCCCGATGTGCAGGTAGCCGTTGGGTTCGGGAGGCCAGCGCGTGCGCACGTAGGTGAACCTGCCGCTGGCGAGGTCCTGCTTCACCGCGTCACGGATGAAATCCGAGGGGGCCCCCGGCGCGGGCGCTGAACCAGAGGAAGAGTGATCTGTCACATGATTCTCCTTCCGCCACGCTTCAGGGGCGCGGTTGCCACACTGTGGGCCGTCCGGCGGGAGGGTGTCAACAAGTGCGGCGGCACAAGCCTACGCGGGTGGCGCGGAGGCGATCAGAGCCACGAGCTGGCTCCATGCGGAAATGACGGCATGCTCCCCGACGGCGTCGGGAATCGGCTTTCGCGGGTTGTAGGCCACGGGGAAGATGCCGGCCTGGCTCGCGCCGATGATGTCGTAGCCCACGTTGTCACCGGCAAACCACACCCTCCCGGCGTCGAGTCCGAGCCGGCGCAGGGCGACTTCGAAAATGAGAGGGTCGGGTTTGCGAACGCCATAGTCGGCGCTGGAGATCACGAATTGAAAATAGCCGCGAATGCCCTGGATCTCCAGCTCCCGCTCGAGGGTGCAGCCCGCGAACGATGAATTGCTCACGACGGCCATCGGCATCCCGAGGGCCTCCAGCTCGCGCAGAACCTCGTCGACCCCGTCGATGAGGCTCACCTGGAGGGAGGCGCGCCAGAACACCCATTCGCTTTCCTCAAGGCTCATACGCGGGCGCAGCCCGAACGCATCCGCCACCATCCTCAGGAGCGAGGCCTGGGTGAACTCCAGCGCGACCTCCTCCTCCCGTGCCACCGTCGCGCTCACCACTCGCTGGCCGAGGTCCATCACCTCGTCCAGCGAAACCCCTTTCGGGTTCTCGCAGGTCTCAAGCACCGCGGCGTGGCCTTTGTGCGGATCGAAGTTCACCGAGTTGATGAGGGTGCCCCACAGATCGAACAGGAATGCCTCAGGTTTCTTCATGTCGGCAACGAATATACTCCGGTGCCGGTGGTGGGTCATCCAGGACGCTCGCCTTGTCCCCCGCGGATGAGCGCGGTATCATCGAGGGACATGACCGTGCAGAAAAAAAACTATCTCATCGACATGGACGGTGTACTGGTGCGCGGCAGGACCCTCGTGCCCGGCGCGGATTCATTTGTCGGGCTGCTGAAGGAGCGGGAGCTGGAGTTCCTCGTGCTCACCAACAACCCTCAGTATACGCAGAACGACCTTTCCCACCGTCTGGGCAGCATCGGGCTGCAGATCGAGCCGCGCCGCATCTTCACCTCCGCCATGGCCACGGCGAGCTTCCTGAAAACCCAGAAGAGCAACGGCAAGGCGTTCGTCATCGGGGAGAGCGGGCTCACCGGACCCCTGCACGATGCCGGGTTCATTCTTACCGAGAAGGAGCCGACCTACGTCGTCCTTGGCGAAACGCAGGCCTACAACATCCATCATATCACCACGGCGATCCGCCTGATCGCGCGAGGGGCGCGCTTCATCGCCACGAATCCCGATCCCTCCGGTCCCGGTGAAGGGGGAATCGAGCCGGCCTGCGGGGCGATGGCGGCCCTGATTGAAAAAGCCACCGGTGTGACCCCGTTCTTCATCGGGAAGCCGAATCCGCTCATGATGCGCACGGCACTGAATTATCTCGGGGTCCACTCGGAGAACACGGTGATGATCGGCGACCGCATGGACACCGACATGGTGGCCGGTGTCGAGAGCGGGATGGAAACAATCCTCGTGCTGAGCGGCGTCACCGGCCTGGCGGACATGGATCGCTATCCCTACCAGCCGTCGCGGATAGCGACATCGGTAGCAGAAATCGACCCGTAAGTCGTTGGGCAGCCTACTTCGTGGTCATGCGGAACACGCCGTCCCATGACCTGGGCGGCGGGTTCTTGCGGAAGTAGGATATGCGGCCCAGGAACATCTCGCTGGTTTTATCGTCGTATTCCGTCCCCATCGCCGCGAAGCCCTTCTCCGCGCTTTCCCACTTCTGCTTGCGGTAGAGTGCCAGGGAGGTTTCGAAGAGTTTCTTGAACCTCTCGTCCCGGTCCGTGACGCCCTTCTTCTCCCGGAGGATTTCGAAGATGCGCACTCCCTCTGATTTTCCCTTCACCGCGGTGGTATCGATCTCCCGGCAGAGGAACTCCCCCTGCACCCGCTCGTACACTGCTTCCGTGATGAGCGAGGCGGTGTGGTATTCCTTGTTGGCGCCCTCAAGACGCGCGGCGAGGTTCACGTTGTCACCGATGGCCGTGAAGGCCTTCCGGTCCTCCGCGCCCACGCTCCCGAATGTCACCTCTCCCGTGTTGATTCCGATGCCCACGTCGATCACCGTGCCCGCGGTCTGCGACGCCTTCTGCGCTTCCTCCGTCATGGCGCGCCTGATCTCCAGGCCGGCCTTGCACGCGTTCAGTTCCTTCCGTGTTCCTTCGAAGCGGGCGAAGATCTCGTCTCCCACGTAGTTGTCCACGTCCCCGTGGTTCTCATGGATGATCCTGGTCTGGAGCGCAAGGTAGTGATTCAGCAGCTCCACCACCTTGGCCGGCGCCATCCCCTCGCAGAGGGTGGTGAAGCCCCGGATATCGGTGAAGAGGAACGCGAGCTCCTTGGCCTCCGGCTTGGTGGTCTCCTGCCCTGCGTGCTGGAGGGTGGACTGGGAGATGAACGGGATCACGCCGCGGATGACCGTGGTCATGTGGTTCACCTCGCTGGACAGCAGATGAATCTCGTCACGCGTGCGCACCCGGTCATTGTATTGCAATAGCTCGGAGGAGAAGCGCAGCTTTCCCTTGGTCATGCTGAGAAGCTTGTCCGCGATCGAGTTTACGCTCATGCGGAGGAAAAGTATGGGGAACACGATGTTGCGGCCGAAGAGGTAGATAAGGAAGATTGACGCATACATGAACAGCGCGGCAATCACGATCACTTTCACCTGCGTACGGAAGAACGGCTCCAGAATAACGTCCCGCGCGTAGTCCACCATCACGTACCCGATGAATATATTGTCTTTGCCGAGGGTCACAGGTGCGCGGTACTCGTAAGATTCGGTGACGGGATTATACAAACTGGTGGTCTGTGCAAGGATGAGATCCTTCGGCTCAAGGCCGTTGATCAGCTTCCGGTTCGTACTGGCCCAGATGGTGAATCCGCCCGACTTCAAGTGGTGGTAGAATGAGAGAGTCTTGAACGGAAACGTCGGCGCCTGTTCCGCGGTCGCCTCGTTCTTCTTTGATTCCGCGGCGAAGTAATCATCCAGAGAAATCCTGTCCTTGTCTCCCGGGTTCGCCTTTACCACGCTCCCGGTTCTTTCCGCCAGACCTTTTCCGTTATCGTCGACTGCCTTGAGGATGGTCCTTCTGAAGTCCAGCAACAGAAAGAAGGCAAGAACGAAGATGATGACGAGGATGAGCGGGACGAACGTCAGGATCAGCTTGCGCTGGATACCCTGTCGCTGCACGACGGACAGGACGCCGCGTGAACCCTCCTCTGAAGTGCGGCGGAACTCAAGGTATTCGCGATACGCCGAATTCCTGCGGCTGTTGCTCGCGATGAGCATGATGATGTAGAAGCCGTTGAACCCGAGCGACACGGCTGCAACGACGTACGTGAAGGGCGAAAGTGCGGCGAAATACTTCGCGCTGTGCGCCTGATTGACGAGGTGGAGCACGATCAGGGCGACGACGATTCCCGAAGAGAGGATATTCAGAACAATGGAAATGAACAGGTCCGGGTCAGCCGCGATGGGAACCAGCGATTCGAGGAAGAAGGAGGCGATCTTCCAGAGGCAGATCAACGGCACGATATACACAAGGATGGAGACCAGAGCCCAGGCACCTACCTGCGCCGGCGGGGATCCAAAC
>PMZS01000079.1 GCA_003170115.1 Spirochaetaceae bacterium | reverse complement strand
TTGAGAAAGGTGTATTCCTTGCCCGGCAGGTGGTGATGATCGTCGCAGCGCGTGCAGTAGTTGGGCTCACGCCGATCGGTGACTTCCCTGTCCCCGCCGATTACCAGCAGGGGGTCGAAGTACAGCGCGGGGCATTCCCGGCCGTCGACGGTGTAGAAACGATATGTATAGAAGGAGTCCTGGAGGCACTCGGGGTGCTCGCAGTACGCGGTAAGGGGGAACACGTCAGTGGCGGTGTCCAGGAGCAGGCGCGCGGTGGTGTTGAAGATCTCCCGGCGGAAGTTCAGGATGAGCGAGGGAAAGATGAAGGTGAGCCCCCGTGTCCGGGACGCCCTCTCCACGACGTAGGCAAGTCTCTCTTCGTAGAACGACGCCTCGTCGATGACCCACGTTCCCGCTTCGGGATTGGCCTCCATGACGCGCTCGAGGTCGAAGGAGTTGGAAATCTCCGCGATGTTCCTGCCGCAGCGGACGAAGCCCCCTCGATAGGGCAGGGCGTCCGGGGGATAGTCGGGAAACCTCCTACTGTCCAGCGCCGAACGGATGAAAAAGACGATCCTCCGATCGGCCCCATCGGTCCGGGTCCGGGAGGCTGCCTCGCCGGTTTTTTTTCGGGCCACTTCGGAGTCCCGCCAGATGCGGGCCGAAAACTCCGTCTTGCCGGAACCCATGGAGCCTATGACGAGGATACGCCGCGATGCCCGGGAAAAATCGAAGTGGTTGAAGGAATGGTGAACCTTCACCTCTGGAAACCCGAGGCTCTTCAGGAAGGTTCTCGTGTCACGGGTGTCCGTTGCCGCGTCCATGGGTCCCTAAGGATACTCCGCGGCACCCTCGATGACAAGATTGACAGGGTGCCGGAATCGACCTACGTTGCGGCAACACTCATGGGATTGAATGAATCACAGGTGCGAGCGCTGAAGGGCCTCACCTTGGAGCACGCGGTGAATGCTCTGCGCAGTGAGGGTCCGAACGAGCTGCCCACCTCCAGGAAGCGCGGAATCCTCGGAATCGTTTTCGAAGTGGTGAAGGAGCCCATGTTCCTTCTCCTCCTGGCATGCGGCCTGATCTACCTCGTCCTCGGAGAAATCCAGGAAGCCGCCATGCTGCTGGGTTTCGTCGTCGTGACCATGGGAATCACCATCTACCAGGAACAGAAGACGGAGAACACGCTGGAGGCTCTCCGCGACCTCTCGAGCCCCCGGGCGCTCGTCATCCGCGACGGGGAACGGCGCAGGATCGCGGGCCGCGAAGTGGTGAACGGCGATCTGCTCGTGCTCTCCGAGGGGGACCGGGTTCCCGCGGATGCCGTATTGCTCTGGGGCGTGAATCTCTCGGTGGACGAGTCGCTTCTCACGGGCGAATCCTCGGCCGTCCGTAAAAGCGCAGGCGACTCCTCGCTGACCGTGCAGAGGCCCGGCGGGGAGGATACCTCGTTCCTGTACTCCGGAACCCTCGTCGTGCACGGCCAGGGGGTCGCCGAGGTGAAGGCAATCGGCGCCTCGTCGGAAATCGGGCGGATTGGAAAGGCCCTGCAGACCCTGGAGCAGGAGCAGACTCCCCTGCAGCGCGAGACCGGCTCGATTGTCCGCACGATTTTCATCGGCGCCCTCGTTTTGTGCGCCCTAGTCGTGGTCGTGTACGGGATCACGCGCGGAGACTGGCTCCAGGGAGTCCTCTCCGGCGTCACCCTCGCGATGGCGATGCTGCCGGAGGAGTTCCCGGTCGTCCTCACGATCTTCCTCGCCCTGGGCGCATGGCGTATCTCCTTGAAGAACGTGCTGGCGCGAAGGATGGCCGCGGTGGAGTCACTGGGCGCGGCGACGGTGCTGTGCACCGACAAGACCGGAACTCTGACGCAGAACCGGATGAAGATCCGCATGCTGCGCGCGTCGGGCCGGTCCCTGGACCTGGAGGAGTTGAAGGGTGCGCTTCCTGAAACCTTCCACGAGCTGCTGGAATACGGAATCCTTGCCAGCCAGGAGGATCCCTTTGACCCGATGGAAAAGGCGCTGCACGCGGTCGGAGAAGCGACTCTGACCGACACGGAGCACCTCCATGAAAACTGGACACTCGTGCAGCAGTACCCTCTTTCTCGCGAGCTTCTCGCCCTTTCCCATGTCTGGCGTTCAGTTGCCGGAACCGGGTACGTGGTCGCCACCAAGGGCGCGCCCGAGGCCATCGGCGACCTTTGTCACTTCGACGCCTCCGCCACGGCATCGCTGGCCCGGGACGTGCACGAAATGGCGGACCGGGGGCTGCGAATGATCGGGGTGGCACGCGCGGGGTTCGGCGAGGCCGAGCTGCCGAACATCCAGCATGAGTTCGTGTTCCAGTTCATCGGCCTCATCGGTCTGGAGGACCCGATCCGGCCGACCGTGCCGGCGGCCATTGCGGAATGCGCGGAGGCGGGCATCAAGGCAGTGATGATCACGGGGGACTACCCGGTCACTGCGCAGAAGATCGCACGCCAGATCGGGATGCAGGACTGGTCCCACGTCGTCACGGGGCAGGAGATTGCGCTGATGGCCCCTGAAGAGCTTCGCGAACGGGTGAAGCAGACCGCGATCTTTGCGCGCGTCGTGCCGGAACAGAAGCTTCTGATCGTCGAAGCATTCAAGGCGAACGGGGAGATCGTGGCGATGACCGGCGACGGCGTGAACGACGCACCTGCCCTGAAAAGCGCGCACATCGGCGTGGCAATGGGCGAGCGCGGGACCGACGTGGCCCGCGAAGCCTCGGACCTCGTGCTCCTCGACGACGATTTTTCCTCAATCGTGGCCGCGGTCCGCCTGGGTCGGCGGATATTCGACAACCTGAAGAAGGCGATGGCCTACATCGTGAGCGTGCACATCCCCATCGCGCTCACCTCACTGCTCCCCGTGCTCCTGAACTGGAAGGAGATGATACTCTTCCCCGTCCACATCGTGTTCCTCGAGCTTATCATCGATCCGGCCTGCTCGATCGTCTTCGAGGCGGAGCCGGCGGAAGCGGACATCATGAGGCGCAGGCCGCGGAGCCCTTCCGACAGGCTTTTCGGCCGGCAAAGCCTCTTCCGAAGCGCCCTGCAGGGTGTCGTCGCGTTCGGCATGGTCTTTGGCGTTTTCGAAGCTTCTCTCTCCCTGGGAGAAACCGTCGCGCATGCCCGCACCCTCGCCTTCATCACGCTGATCGTGGCGAACCTCTGTCTCATCCTGGCAAACAGGAGCTGGCAGCAGGGCCTTTTCGCCTCCCTGGCGGTGCCGAACCGCGCCCTCCTCTGGGTCGTGGGCAGCGCCCTGGCGTTTCTCGGATTGGTGGTGTACGTTCCCGGCCTTCGGGGCCTTTTCCATTTCGCTCCCGTGAGCCTGCTCGATTTCCTGATCGCGCTTGCCGCGGGGCTCGTCAGTGTGTCCTGGTTCGAGATCGTGAAAAAGCTCAGAAGAGCATGAGCTGGGGATCGCGACGGGAACGGGGAGTCTCGTGGGCGCGCGATGCCGCCGGGATGTCGTCAAGAAACCTGCTCGGCAAAGCATCGGTGAGACGACCCCGCGCCGCCCTTCGGCGGCAGCGCGAGATGCAGAGCACGTTTCGGGCCCGGGTCATGGCGACGTAGAACAGCCTCCGCTCCTCGGCCATGTCGACGCCGCGGCGGTCTTCGAGAGGGGTAATTCCTTCCTCCGCGCCCGCGATGAACACCGCGGGGAACTCCAGCCCCTTGGCGGCGTGGAATGTGAGCAGGGAGACCCTCTGCGGGGAGCGCGGCCCTTCGCTTTCCCTGGTGCACAGGGACACATGGGCAAGGAAGGTTGCGAGATCCGTTCCGTGGCGCGCCGCGGACGCCCGGATTACCTCTTCTCCAAGCGCGATTTCAGGAAGCGAACGGTCGATGGGAATGATCGGCCCGGCGATGAGATCGAGTGCCGCGCAGATGCCGGTGGTGGAAGCCGCGTGCAGGAGCTCGGGACCGCGGGCAAGGATCTCCTCGGAGCGGAGGATCCGTCGCGAAACGAGGTCATCAGGATTCAGCGCGACACGGAGCGCCGCGACAACCGAACGGAATGGCTCTTCCTCGGAGAGCGGTGAATGCACGCCCAGGGAGAGCGGAAGGCCGGCGTCCCGCAGGCTCGGGAGGAGGGAGTCCCGAACGGCCCGTGTCCGCACGAGCACCGCGATTTCCGAGAATGCATACTCCCCCGAGTCGTCTCCGACGACGAGGTCCCTGATCTCCGATGCGATGAATCGGCCTTCCTCGTTCGGGTCGTCGCAGGTGATGATGCGCACCTTCGCGCCGTCGGCTCGAGTGGCAGTCAGGACCGGCACCTCCGGTGCCCTCTCCACGGAGATCACCGCATCAGCCGCGGACACGATCGCCGGCGCGGAGCGGTAGTTGCGCCGAAGCGTGAATGACGCGGCACCGGTTGTCGCGGCGAACTCGAAGAACAGCCTCCTGTCGGAACCGCGGAACCCGTAGATTGCCTGGTCCGGATCGCCGATGCAGAACACCGCTTCCGCCCCGTCGGCAAGAAGGCGCAGCAGCTCGTACTGTGGCCTGTTGATGTCCTGCAGCTCGTCGACCGCTATTGCCCGGTAGCGCCGCGCGAGCGCCGACAGCAGCCCGGTGTTCGAACGCAGGAGGTCGAGCACGCGGGGGACCAGGGAAGAGACGTCGGCGGCTCCGATCGCCTCGAGGGTGTGCTCGTAATCGCGGAGGACTTCGAGGAGGCCGGCATCCGGCTCCTTCACTCCTTCCCATGCCAGCTCCATGCGCTCCGAAAGTGTCCGCAGCCTCAACGCGCCTTCCTGGGGAAGCATGTCAGACAATATCGTCAGCCGATCGGACGGTGACAGGACAGAGAGCAGCCGCGGCGTGTGCTCCCGGAGCACCGACCAGCAGAAGGAATGAAAAGTGAAGGCCGCCATGTCCGTGGACGCGAGCCTTTCGGAGAGCTCCTCGGCAGCCCTGTTCGTGAAGGTGAGCGCGAGTATGCCGCCGGGGGCGCGGAGGCGCTGCCCCTCGATCCATTGCGCAAGCACACGCGTCTTTCCCGCGCCGGGGCCGGCGGTCACCAGGATGCGGCGCTCCGAGGAAGAGACGATCGCCATCTGGTCAGCGTCCAGGATATCCACGCCGGACGTCTCGATCGGTCCGGCCATGGCCCGGGGGAGGACGTCCACAAACTCCCTGCGTGCTTTCTTCGCGCGCGCGGGAGAATGGAACAGCTCGTCCTGGCCCCGAAGCCGCGTGAGCTCTTCCTCGTCGAAGACCCGGATTACCCCGAACTCCCCATCGTAGCCCGGGGTGGGATTGATCTTCCCTGCTCTCATCCGACGGATGGCTTCAGCCAGCAGAAAGCCCTGCGAGCGGGCGATGTCCTCCACGGGCGTGTCCAGCAGAAGTCCGAGCTCGCTGCCGAAGCAACCGATGAGCCGGGAGTACAGGGCGCCCACGGCGCGTGAGCCGCTGCCTGTTCCTGAAAGCTCGGCGAGCACCTCGGGCAGGGGAATGAGGGAACTGAATCCCTCGCCCGCCCGCGGCGCCGCCGGAGCGCGCCGATCGGCCAGACCGAGAACACGGCTGAGCACGCCCGCGGTAAGCGGCTTGCCGCACACGGGGCATTTCCCTCCGCATCGGGCAGTCTCTTCCGGGTCCATGCACACGCGGCATTTCCTGTGGCCGTCGTAGTGGTACTTCCCCTCCTCGGGGTAGAACTCGACCGTTCCGAGGAACCCTGCACCGGTGCGCAGCGCGGCCGTCACTCCCTGCCAGCTTGGCTCGACGTCGAGGAGGTTCGCCTCTCTTCCGAGCTTGCCCGGCGAATGCGCGTCGGAGTTGGAGACAAGGCGGTAGCGGTCCAGCGCGCTCCACCGCCGGTTCATCGCCGGGTCGGAGGAGAGTCCGGTTTCCAGGGCGAAGATGTGGGGCGTGAGCTCCTCGAAGCATTCCTCGATACGGTCGAATCCGGACTTCGATCCGAACAGGGAAAACCAGGGCGTCCAGATGTGCGCGGGGATGAGAAAACCGTCTCTCGTCTCCAACAGAAGCGACAACAGGTCCTTCGGGTCCAGCCCGAGGATCGGCCTGCCGTCGGAGGCGATGTTGCCGATCGCCGCCAGGCGCGCGCTGAGTCGGCGCGCATCATCCAGCGACCGCACGCCGATCAGGCTGTGCACCTTGCGCACGCGTCCGTGCTTCTTGTAGATGGAGCTGATTTCGGTGGTCAGGAGAAAGCGCACATCACGGGCAGCCGGTGCCGCGCCCTCCAGGGGGGATTCCCGGGGCGCGTCTCGGAGGACGAAAAGCCCGTCCTTTTCGATCAGCCGGGATGAGAGCTCCGCGAGCCAGCGAGGATGGGTGAAATCCCCGGTCCCGACGATGTCGATTCCCTTGACCCGGGCCCAACGGTGGTAGCCATCCAGGTCAGCCTCCCTGCTCGTTGCCCGCGAATAACGGGAATGAACGTGCAGGTCGGCGACGAGCCTCATTACGGGGATTTTGCGAAAGCCGCCCTGATTTCTTCCTTGGCGCCGTCAAGGGATTCGCCGTACTTCGTGTCCAGCTGCGAGAGGTATTGCCGGACGATTGACTGGAACTCGGGATCCGCCGCGGGATTGATCTTCACCTGCCTTCCCATCTGTCGGGAAAGATCCTCTTCCTTCTTCTTGAGCTTCGGTGCGTACTGGCGCTCCACGGCATCCACGAGGCGCTTGCGCTCCGCCACGTACTCCTTGAAGAAGCCTTCCAGCTGGCTGAAGATCATTCCGACCTTGCGCGTATCCGTCACGGTTGCCGCCACCGCCTCGCCGAGCCGCTTCGTGTCCTTCATTGCGAACTCGTCCAGGGGGAGCACGAGGTTGGCAAGAAGGGACTGCAACAGCCCTTCCTTGACGAGCCTCCCCTTCGCGGCTTCGTAGCCCTTGAGCGCGCCCTTCAGGTCGAAGGAGGGATCTTCGAGGACTTTCGAGACGAGCTTCCTCCCTTCGTCACGGAGCCGATTCTGCTCCACCAGCTCCTTGTTGGCTTCAATGCCTTTCGAGTTCTCCATTGCGATTTCCAGCGCGGATTTTATGACACCCATGCGTGGCAATGTAACTGCGCCCGGTCATCGAATCAAGGGCCCGTGCGATCGAAGAGAAGCGTTTCCTTCTCCGTCACCACGCCATCAACGGGCTGATCCGTTTCCGTGTGCGGCACCTCCTCGACAAGCTGCTCCGAGAAGCAGATCCCGATGACCAGACAATGCGCTCCGGACTCACGCGCGCGGGAGAGGAAACGGTCGTAGTAGCCTTTCCCCCGGCCGAGGCGGTTGCCCTTCCTGTCAAAGGCGAGGCCCGGGGCGGCAACGAGGATCCTCCCCGCGCGCGCGGGCTCCAGGGCCGGCCACGCCGTGTCCGGGACGGGAATGCCCCAGCGGTCCCGGGGCGGCAAAGGCGAATCAGGCGGCATCACGAGGAAACGGATATCCCCCGCCTCGATGCGGGGAACGGCGACGGATCTGCCCGCCTCTCGCGCGGCACGGATCATCCCGCCCGTGGCGATCTCGCGCGGCATGGAAAGAAAGGAAAGCAGGATATCCATCCAGATCCACGCACCGGACTCCTCCAGCCGCCGAGCGACCTTCGCGCTGCGGTCCGCGAGCTCATCATCGCTCATCGCGCCGAGGAACCGCCGCATCGCCCCGCGCATTTCGGCCTTGTTCATGGTACAGTGATACGCAGCGAAGGAGGGCGTTGCAAGTGCGGGCAGCTGGGCAGGCGCAGCCGGATCTCTGGGACCGCGTGCGCGGGAGCATCATCGGGGGCAACGCGTTCCTGGACACGCCGTTCGGCCGGCGGCGGCTGACCTATGCGGATCACACAGCGTCGGGCCGCGGGGTGACGCTCATCGAGGATCAGCTCCGGACCGCCCTCGAGCTGTACGGCAACACGCACACCGAGGACGATGCCACGGGGAGCATCACTTCAGAGCGGCTGCGTGACGCCGAGACACTCATCAAGAGACTGGTCAACGCGGGACCCGAGCACAAGCTTGTCACCGTCGGCGCGGGAACGACCGCCGCCGTGCACCAGCTCCAGCAGATACTCGGGATCTACCTGCCGCCCGCGGGCCGCGACTTCTTCCAGGCGCGGAGGGAGGAGAACCGGCCCGTGGTGTTCGTGGGGCCCTACGAGCACCACTCCAACGAAGTGTCGTGGCGGGAATGCCACGCCGAGGTCGTGGAGATCGAGCTCACCGATGAAGGTCTTCTGGACCTGGACGACCTGCGAGCCAAGGCGGGCAGCGCCCGGTACTCCGGACGGCGGAAGTTCGGCGCCTTTTCGGCCGCATCCAATGTCTCGGGAGTCACCACTCCCGTTTTCGAGGTGGCGGGGATCCTTCACGACAAGGGGGCCCTTGCCTTCTTCGACTTCGCGGCTGCCGCGCCGTACGTTCAGATGAACATGCGTCGCGATGCCCGGTCGTATTTCGACGCGCTGTATTTCTCTCCCCACAAGTTTCTCGGGGGGCCCGGAAGCTGCGGCGTGCTCATCTTCCATGAGGGCATCTACCGTGCCGACCTGCCGCCAACGATCGGTGCCGGCGGCACGGTGGATTTCGTCGGGTTCGAGGGCCAGGCCTACAGCACCGACATCGAGATCAGGGAAAAGCCCGGCACGCCCGGGATCCTGCAGACCCTTCGGGCGGCCCTGGCGATGGAGCTGAAGGAGATGCTCGGTCCTGAAAGGATCGCGGCCCGCGAGTCCGAGCTTGCGCGCCGCGTCCATGCCGCGCTTTGTGCGCACCCCGGCATCGAGCTGATGGGAGGCGTCGGCCCCGAAAATCGTCTCCCGATCTTTTCCTTCAACGTGCGCGTCGGCTTATCCTGGCTTCACCCTCGGTTCGTGACAACCCTTCTCAACGACCTGTTCGGGATCCAGAGCCGTGCCGGCTGCTCCTGCGCCGCCCCGTACGGCCACCGGATTCTTCACATCGACGAGCGCAAGTCCCGGGAGCTCCGCCGTTCCATCGCGTGCGGGAATGTCGGCCTGAAGCCGGGCTGGGCGCGGGTGAATTTCCACTTCCTGCACACCGAGGACGAGGTGGATTTCATCTGCCGCTCGATCCTGTTCGTGGCCGAGCACGGAAAGAAGTTTCTGCCGGTGTACCGCTTCGACATGCGATCCGGCGCGTGGCGCCACAGGGACTTCGTCCCTCCCCGGATCCCCTTCGGGCTGGAACAGTCGCTTTCCATGGAACCGGCGCGGAACCGCGGGGAAGAGCAACCGGACCTGGGACGGCTATTCGAGGAGTACCTCGCCGATGCACGGCGGTGTGCCGGCTCCATTTCGCAGCGCGACCTTAAGACGACGAAAGAAGACCTGATACCGTTCGTCTACGTCTAGCGGAGGTACGGCATGGCTGGGACATCTGGGGGACCCGCGTCGCCTCTCTTCGAGCCGGTGCGCATCAGGAGCGGCCACACGCTTCAGACATTGGCGCGAAGGGACGTGTCTGAAGATTTCCGCGGCCGCCTCTCCCTTGCCCCGCGGGGCGCCTGCATATTCCGCGGCATCCCCTTCGACGCAGGCCGGATCCTCGTTCTCCGAGAGGAGCCGGCACGGGTCTCACTCGGAGGGAGGAAGGCCCGGTGGCTGGTGTTTCTCCACACCTCCGACTCGCGGCCCCTGGAGAGGAACCCGCAAGGGTTCATCTCCCCGATGCGGGGCGAGGGTCAGCTCGGAGAGCTTGCCTGCAGCTACCGCGTCCGTTTCAGCGATGGAACGGAGGCCGTCATCCCCATCCGCAGGCGTTTCCAGGTCGGATCGTTCACAAAGCGCTGGGGCGAGAACTCCTTCGAGGCCGTTGCGCATCTCGCGCCTCACCCCGTTCGTCCCCCCCACGAGCAGCTTCGCCCTTCCTGGGGTTCCAGCCAGACGAGAGTCGATCCCGGGGACACGGGCGATTTCCTCGCATGGATGTATGCCTGGGAAAATCCGCGGCCGGACGCGGAGATGGATTCTCTTCTCTGCGAGCCCTCGAGCGGCACGGTCGTGCTGTTCGGCATCGCCCTGGGTATGGTGGACTCCCATCCGCTGCGCTGGGAGCCGAGGCGCAAGGCGATTCTCACGCTGCCGACGGACCAGGAGTTCTCGTATCGCCTCGACGAGGCCGGGCTCCTGGACGCGGTGAAGCTCGACCTCGGCCAGGTGATCTCGGCGCTCCCCCAGCCGCTGTACCCGGACGCGGAATGGGAGACCGGGTTCAACAACCAGCTTCCCCGCGCCTCGAAGGACGGGGTGCTCCTGGAATATACAGCCCACCCGCAAGCCCGGTTCCACTTTCAGTCCGGGGCTTCCATCCCGGTTGCCCGCGTGAGCGGGGAGGGCGCCGCGGGAAGACTGCGCGTTGTGCCTCCCTCCACGCGGCGCGTCACGCTTCGCGTCATGGAGAAGGGCGTCGCATCTCCCGTCCCCGTGAAGCTTCATGTTCACGGGACCGCCGGGGAGTACCTTGCGCCGGTGGACAGGCACCGGATTCCCAACCCGGCATGGTTCGAAGACTACAGCGTCGACTTCGTCCACCGGGCGGACACCGGGCACCGGGGCGAGCACTGGTGCACGTACATTTCCGGAGAAACGACGATCGACGTTCCCCTTGGCGCCGTGTTCATTGAAATCGCCCGGGGTTTCGAGATACGGCCCGTGCGGAAAAGGGTCGCCATCGAGACGTCGACGGAACGCATCGAGATCGAGCTGGAACGGGTGCTCCCCTGGCGGCAGAAGGGGTGGATCAGCGCGGATACGCACGTGCATTTTCTCTCTCCCGCTTCCGCTCTCCTGGAGGGCAGCGCGGAGGGAGTAAACGTCGTGAACCTCCTTGCCAGCCAGTGGGGCGAGCTTATGACCAACGTCGGGGACTTCGACGGGAAGACGACGTGGGGATCGCGCGAGGCGGGCGGGGACGGCGAGTACCTCGTGCGCGTCGGAACGGAAAACCGCCAGCACGTGCTCGGCCACATCTCCCTCCTCGGGTACGGCGGCGGCATCATCGCGCCCATGACCACGGGCGGTCCTGACGAGTCGGCCCTCGGGGACCGGGTGGAGATCCTGCTCAGCGAATGGGCGGACGCGTGCAGGAGCAAGGGGGGAATCGTGGTGGTTCCCCATTTCCCGCAGCCCCGTGCCGAGCACGCCGCGGCCATCGTGGCTGGAAAGATAGACGGCATCGAAATGACGAGCTGGGGCGACCTGTACTCGGGAATCAACCCCTATTCACTCTCGG
Organism: Spirochaetaceae bacterium; assembly: GCA_003170115.1. Taxonomy (GTDB): domain Bacteria; phylum Spirochaetota; class Spirochaetia; order SZUA-6; family Fen-1364; genus Fen-1364. Next base: position 311 of record PMZS01000079.1, on the reverse strand, counting down.
ACTGGTACCGTTACCTCAACTGCGGCCACCTCGTCGCGGCGGTGGGCGGGACCGACAAGATGAGCGCGGACACCGCCATCGGCACCGTGCGCACCTACGCGCGCATCCCGGATGGGCTTCCCTTCACCTACGAAGAATGGAAAAATGCGGTGCGTCGCTGCGAGACCTTCGTCACCTACGGCCCGCTGCTGGAGATGCTCGTGGACGGAAAGCCGATGGGAAGCAGGCTCCGGGTGGGCACGAGCGGGGGTACCTTCGACGTGTCGTGGAAAGCTGCCAGCGTGACCATCCCGATGAGCAGGGTCGAGCTG
>PMZS01000087.1 GCA_003170115.1 Spirochaetaceae bacterium | reverse complement strand
GATGCGAGGAACATCCGCATTGACAGCAATGCAACCGCGCTCAATGGCTATGGAATCAAGTTTCGCTTGAACCGGGAGAAGGGAAATGTGCTGTGGAATTCATCCATTGGCATTCTCTCTCCGGGATTTGATATCAATGACGTTGGTTTTCTTTCCCGTGGAGATGTGATCAATTGGCACACCGGTACGGGATATAGGTTCGTGGATCCGACCAATTACTACCAATCGCTATACTTCCTCTTTGCGGTATTTGGCAATTACGATTATGATGGTAATCATACCACCCAGGGATATTTTCATACCGGTGAAATTCAGTTGAAGAATTACTGGGATATCACATATCGAGTTGCATATAGTCCGCAGACAATCAACACAAGGCTCACGCGTGGTGGTCCCGTGTCGTTGAATCCTGCGGGAGTTGAAACAGGGCTTAATGCATATACAAATTCCGCACTCCCCGTTGTTTTCTCGACATGGTACAGCACGTATGTGTCCCAAGCGGAAAATTATCTGGATGTAAGTGCGGAGGTTCGATGGAAACCCCGGGGAAATGTATTGTTTAGTTTTGGGCCGGAGTATACTCGTGATCAGGTGGACGCCCAGTGGGTGGGTGCGTTTGACGACGTACAGCAAACCTCAACGTATGGCCATCGCTATGTTTTCGCCTCTATGGATCAGACGACGATGTCCGCCGGCATTCGGTTGAATTGGACGTTTACGCCAGAACTTAGTCTGCAGTTATACATGCAGCCGCTAATTTCTTCCGGTAAGTACAGAAATTTTAAGGAACTGGCCAAACCTGGAACGTACACGTTTAACGAATATGTCTCCTCATCCATAACGCAGACGGATGGCAACTATGTGATTGATCCCGATGGCACGGGTCCGGCGCCTGTTTTTTCGTTCAGCAATCCTGATTTCAATTTCAAATCCTTGCGCGGTAATGTTGTGTTGCGTTGGGAGTATGCGCCCGGGTCGGTACTCTACCTTGTCTGGACACAGAATCGGTCTGATGATGTGCTTGAAGACGGAGAGTTTCATTTCAGGAGTTCGGTGAACCGCCTGCTGACGGCACCGGGAGATAATATTGTGATGGCAAAAATGACCTACTATTTTGCCCGCTAATGAAAACAAAAAAGGCTCAAGCATTTGCTTGAGCCTTTAAAGCTACGATCACCGGGAGCGTCAGGAATGAGGGCGGTTCCATCAGCTCCTGGCATCGTAAAGTTCGAACCTACTTCAAGAGAAGCATCTTCTTCATTTCCGCACTCGATCCCATCTGAAGTCTATAGATGTAAACCCCGCTTGCCAGTGAACCTGCATTAAAGGTCACGCGAAATGTGCCGACGGGTTGCTCCGTATTAACCAGTGTCATCACTTCTTGGCCGAGAATGTTGTAGATCCTCAGTGTAACAAAGCCGGAGGATGGAAGTGAGTATCCGATGGTTGTGCTTGGATTAAAGGGATTCGGATAGTTCTGATCCAACGTAAACGTCTTGGGAACATCCGCCTGTTGCTGCAGCACAACTCCGGTTGCCTCGTTGGCCACAAAAGACACTGAGCCGATTACTGCCGCGCCGTTTGTTGTGTACGTCGGCGTTGCATTGATGGCTCCGGACGTTGTAAATCCCGGTTTGTCCAGCACAACGGAATAGGTTCCCGGCGCAAGACCGTTGATTAAATAGTTCCCTGCGGCATTGCTAATGCCGTAGCCGACGATTTCAGACGAGGCGTTTATCGCATACACAAGGGCGCCGGAAACGGATGCTCCAGTTGCGGGTGCTTGGCCGTTCTTCGAACCTACCCCGATGTGTCCGCCGATACCCGTGAGGCCGCCGCTAGCGCGCGTAATCGGATGTGTATAGAAGTCGATATCGGTGAAGGCATTTCCTTCGACATGAATGCGCGTTGCTTTGGCCCATCCGATAGATTGTGTGCCCGAATTGTAGAATGTCGGCGCATAGTTACCAACCGGAACTGCAAGCAGAATGTACCATCCGGGCAGCAAGTCACCCAAGGTATAATGGCCGAGTGAATCCGTGTCTGTTACAGAGTTGCGCGCAATTCGATAGGGTTCTGCATAATTCCAGCGATCGCGAAATGCGATAATACGGGAACGGACACCAATGTCGTTGGCGGTGTCCAGCACGCTGCCGGAGATTTCGCCAAAGACAATCGGCGGCAGAGGTGTCAGCGTAAAGTCTATGCCGCTGGTGTCTGCAGTCAAGTTCAGGACGTCTGCACTCAGCAACTCGTCATGGTCGAGGTAAAATTCCGTTGCATAACCGGCTGCGCGGGCAAACACCACATAGGATCCTTGCGGAAGCATAATGCGGTACGCGCCTGTGGAATCAACATCTGCTTTGAACACATGCTGCGAATTTCCAGTCAATCGAAAATCGAGAACATGATCAAAATCAAAGAATCTCCGAAAATCATCAGTGGTTGTTGTATCTTTATTGAGTTTGCATGAATTCAATGCAAATTCTGCGCGAACAAAAAATACTTCTGCGGACGTTGGTGCAATTGCGAGTCCGAGCGTATCGGTCACGCTTCCTTTGATGGTGAGCTGACGTGCACCAGAATCACGTAAGCGCAGTTTGAAATCTGCCCTGGCAATGGATTTTGACGAGTCTTCGATGTGAACCACCGTTGCTTCCGCGGCATTCTTTTTTCCATTGTACCACTGGCCGATGTAGTTGGGAAGAAGCGGCGTTGCCGCAATAATGTAGCTGCCCGTATCGAGATGATTAATGCTATAGTATCCGGATTTGTCGGTGATGGTGGAATAGCTGAAACAATTGGCGGCATCCCGTTTGTACACTTCGATAACAACAGGAGAAAGCGGTTTCGGTGTGTTGGATGTGTCTGTTACGGTACCTATCAGTACACCGTTCGCGCCGGTAATCACAACCTGGAATTCCTGAAATACAATGGCACCTTTGTCGGAGGTGGCCTCAATCTTGATGTCCACCCATCCCTTTGTAGCGGGCCTCCATGTCATGATACCGGTGACGGCATCAATCTTCATCTGATCCATGCCCATACTGGAGCTGCCCATGGGATTGTCCAGCGCATAACGAATTGCTGCCGCGGGATTTGTTGAAACAGCTTTTGCCTGGTATGTGAATGGCGTTCCTACCATCACGCTTGTGGGAGGAATGGATGTGAAGACAACGGTGTCTTTGGGAATTTTCCCTGTCACGCTCACCGCTGCTTTGCTGCTGTAGAGCGCAGGTCCCCCCAGCGGTGGTATGCCTTTTATTTGGTATACATAAATCTTTGTCACGCCGATGGCGGACGGCGGAACATCGATATAGGAGAAATTTGCGGTCGAATCAAGAAGCGCAAAGCTTCCCGTGTCCGGCGAACCACTACGATAGACATAGAAGCGTAGAATTGTATTGATCGGTGGTGCGGTCCAACTCAGCAGTATCTTGTCTGATGCATTGTCTGATCGTGCAGTCAATCGGAACGATCCCTCGATCGGAATCGATGGAAGAAATGCAAATGCGATTGTGCTCTTCAGAAGTGCACCCGCCGATGTTTTGGCAACCACGGCAAATGCGAAGTTGATATTAGCCGACAAAGACGGTGGACAGAGTACGGTAATGGTATTGTCTTTAGTAGAGTCGATGCCAACGGCATTTGCCGTATCCGGCATAATTGCCCGATAGATATAATATTTCTCAACGGTTACCCCGAGCGGTTTGTCCCACTGGAGGCTAATATTTCCGTTGGGCTCGATTTTTGTTACAAAAAGACGGAACGGAGCNNGGCGTCGACTGAGCAAAAGCAGAACCCAAAACCAAAACGCAGAGAGATAAAATGGAAACAATTTTTTTCATGGGCTTTTGGCCTCCTTTTTCTGAATTGTTAGCGTCGTTTCATAGTCCATAAACTCACAAGTATTGTGCCATAGCAAAAGCGTGTAAAACAGCCTGGTTTTGCAGCTAGTTCTACCTTTTATGCATACCTCTCCGCCTTGGTGCGCAAATTGTGCACGTTCGAACATGATGGTCTGCGCGCGAATTTCTGAGTTCCTTCCCGGCAAATCAGAATCGCACTTGGAATGACAGTGAGGTGGTTTCAGATTGGAGAGCCACACCGAATTGATCCTGCGGAGAGAGGATAACGTCAATCTGCGATGTAAGATACACGGCAACAAAAGCAAACACAGAATACATTTCGGTTTTGTAATATCCATTGTAGTCATCATAACGCGAGGCCGCAAGAGACGACGTGTTTGCCGCAAGGTATGAGTTGTGCTTGTCTCTGCGCTGGATATCGCAATAGACAATTGCGGTCAGTGTAGCGGTGCCGGCGGCGGCAAAAGAAATACCGGCGGTGCTTCTTCCCTGATGTAATTGTTCCCATCCGGGAAAGACGAGAGTGCGCCAGGCTGGCCCCGACGCCGGCGCAGAAGCCGCCGGACGAGGTTCAGCAACTGCGCGCTTCTGGCGGGAAAGATATTTCAGCTTTGCCTCATTAAAGACGGTGAGAATTTTCGGCGATGTCAGAACGGGATCGAGATCGAAGGACGGTGTAAGGAGAAGTATTGTCGTGAAATGTTCGACGGCGCCGTCGTGCTGTTCCTGGGCAACAAGTGCAAACGCCAGATGCTGCTCCGCGAGAATTCTGATGGAATCGGAGAGATCTCTTCGCTCCAGCAGTCGCCGCGCTTCAAACTCGCAATTGGAATACTTTCCGTCATCATAGAGTGAGCGGAGAGCGCTCAGGGAAGAATCTGCAGAATTATTTGTCTGACTGAAAACTATGCCCGGAAGAAAAATGATGACGCTAATGCACAGAGCCTGAAACATTGCGCCGGTTTTCCGCCTGCACAGAAACGAATGAGATGGAACCGCCGTCATTTGGTGTCTCCCCGCAATAGTGTAATGGAAAGTCCCGTCGTATCATGAGCGGTGACGGTAACATCCCGCACAACATCGGAGAACGCCGGATTGTGAAGCCGAATCTTGTGTGCCCCGGCGGAAAGAATCAGCGGCTTCTTCAATGGAGTGGTTTCCCGGTACTGGTCATCAATGAACACCTCGGCCCAGGGAGTGGCCCGCACCACAAGAAATCCGGACGTCGACAAAAAATCCGCTTCCACTAATGTTTCTTCGCTGCCGCGCACGGTGACATTTTTTACGATCGGTGAGAACATCGGATTGTTAAATGTCACAATACAAGTTCCCGCCTTCACACGCAGGGGCTTTGCAATCGGTGTCTCTCCGAGATATTGATTGTTGAGATATACTTTTGCCCAGGGCGTGCAGACAATTCTGAGCCATCCCGTGTCTGATGCGGTTACTGCGGTCGGCACTACCGGCGGGATTGCTGGTGATTGTGGGGCGGAAAATCCCTTCTGCGAGATTGATTCCGGCGGTGTGTGAGCGGCTTCGCGTTGAACGTTTACCATGCCATTTTTTCCGACGTCGGATGTGTGTGCTGTGGATACAGAATCTTTCCGGTCGGATGTTTGCGTGCCGGCAGGAGTATATTGAGCTGGAGTGAAAAACCACAGGGCGGCGGAAATGATCACGACTGCGGTTGCTGCAAGGATGTAAGGCGTTCGCATGTGTGTACGCACTGCCAGGTGTTTCGGTATAACGACTTCCACCGGTTCCTGTTCGCCCAGTGCCGCAAGCGCTTCACGCGCAGTTGCAAAGCGATTATTAATGTCGGGTGCCAAGAGCTTCTGGAGAAATAACTTCAGCTCCGGAGAATCGGGGATTCCTTCGGGGATGGTGAAGTCTCCTTTAAACAGCATTATTTTCTTGATGCACTCCGCATAGGTCGAACCGTCAAACAGACGTTTGCGGGTCAGCAGCTCGACCAGTGTGACGCCGAGAGAAAAAAGATCTGTTCTGCCATCCAGCGTCTCGGCGTGGATTTGCTCCGGAGACATATACGCCGGCGTTCCGAGAATGGCCCCGTCATTGGTGATCGTCGGCGATTGTGGAATGGTCGCCAGGCCAAAGTCGGTTACCTTAAGAATATCGGACGGTGCGAGGAGAATATTTCCCGGCTTGATATCCCGGTGGATGATGTTGCGTTCGTGCGCAAGATGAAGTGCGCGAAGAATATGAAGGGCTGCGCGGCGGACAAAGGTAGGCGTTTGAGCTCCGCGCTGCTCAATTACTGTTTTCAAAGATGGGCCGTCAATGTATTCCATAACGATGGCGGGCGCACCATCGATCTCCGTCAGATCATACACCTGCACAATATGTTCAGATCGGAGCAGTGCACAGGCACGCGCCTCACGCACAAAGCGGTCGACAAAGTCCTTATCTGCAATGAGATGTTTGTGAAGAATCTTCAACAGAACCGTACGATTCAATGCAGGATGAAAGGCCGTGTACACAGCCGTCGTGGAACTCTCATTCAGCCTCTCGCGGATGATATAGCCTTTGTTACTCACGCGACCACTCCTTCAGGCGGTATTGCAGCCATCGCAGTGATACGCCGAGTTTCTGCGCCGTGCGCGTCCGATTGCCATCATTTTCAGCAAGCGCCGATTCGATCAACCGGCGTTCAAATTCTTCCAATGTCAGGCCTTCCGGACCGATAGTATTGTTTCCTTGTGGCGAGGTGTTGATATCCCCGACCATAAGCATAGTGCCGGTGCACAGTACAACCGCGCGTTCGATGGTGTTTTGTAGTTCACGGATGTTCCCTTTCCACTGACTCATAAGGAGCATCTTCATCGCATCGGGATGAATTCCTTTTATCGAGCGGCCGTTGCTCTTATTTGCTTTCGCCAGAAAATGCTCTACGAGGGCGGGAATATCTTCTGTCCGCTCACGAAGAGGTGGCAGCGGTATGGAAACAACATTGAGGCGGAAGAAAAGATCTTCGCGAAACCGCTGCTGTTTGATTTCTTCCTGAAGATCCTTATTGGTAGCGGCGAGAACGCGCACATTGACTTTCCGGTGTTCGGTATCTCCCACACGCCGGATCTCTTTTTCCTGCAGCACGCGAAGAAGCTTTGCCTGCAGCGGAAGCGGCATGTCGGCAATTTCATCAAGGAAGAGTGTTCCACCATCGGCCAGCTCGAACCTTCCGCGCCTGTCCGTGACAGCGTCCGTGAACGCGCCCTTCACATGCCCGAAAAGCTCGCTCTCCAGGAGAGCCTCCGGAATCGCTGCGCAGTTCACCCTGATGAATGGCCCTGCCCTGCGCGGGCTGGCCAGGTGGATCTGCTCGGCAAAAAGCTCCTTGCCGACGCCGCTCTCTCCCAGGAGGAGCACGGATGAATCAGTCTCCGCTGCCTTTCGAGCGATCTCCAGCCTGTCTTTGATTATCCTGCTCTCACCGACGAAGGTGTGCCAGCCTTCCACTGCCTGGACCTTGTCCTGCAGGGCGCTCAGCTCGTTCCTCACCTTCTGGTAGGAGCGGGCGTTCTGCACCGCGATCGCCGCCTGCGTGGAGAACATTTCCAGCCATTGCAGGTCTTCCTCGGTGAACTTCTTCCCGTCGCGCTTGTTGAGGATCTCGATCACACCGACAAGCTTGTCCTTGACAAGCATCGGCACCGCAAGAATCGAGGTGGTGGGGAAGCCGATCTTGCGGGCGATGTCGGGATAAAAGCGCGTGTCGTTCTGCACATCGTTGACAATGAGGGAAGTGTTCTTCTCCGCCACCCAGCCGGCAATGCCTTCTCCCATGTTCACCGAGTACTGCTTCACGCTGGGGCCCTTCGGGCCGAGGGCGATCTCGAAATACAGTTTGTTGTTTTCCGGGTTGACGAGCATGAGCGAGGAGGCTTCTCCCTCGGTGAGCTCGGTGGCCGACTCAATGATCAGGGTAAGAAGCGCCTTGACGTCATCGTAGGTGGAGTTGATTCGTGCATAAATGTCGAACAGGACTTCGAGTTTTTCCCGATCAGCGGCGAATCTCACCATCCCACGATGCGCTCCGCGGAGCTAGCCCTTGATCTTGTCCTTCAGCATGTCGCCGAGGGATACCGTGTCTTCCTTGGACTCGTCGTGGATATACTTGTCCATCTCCTCACGCTGGACACGCTTCACGTAGTCTTTCAGGGACAGGGAAAGCTTCTGCTTGGAGGGGCTGCACTCCGTGACGACCGCCTGCACCGGATCCCCCACCTTGTATTTCGCCATGGCGACTTCCAGGGGCTCGATCCTGTCGTCCACGATGTTCAGCTTGTGCACGAGGCCTTCGATGCCGCCCTGCACCTTCACGAAAAAGCCGAAATCGGTGATGTTCGTGATCTCACCGTTGATGATGCTTCCTCGAGGATACGCGCGCGCAATGGACTCCCACGGGTCTTCCGAAAGCTGCTTCACCCCGAGCTGGACTTTCCCGCGCTCCTTGTCGATCCCGATGACCATGACCTCGACATCATCCTCCACCTTGGCGAAGGATGAAGCGTTTCTGATCTTCTTGGTCCAGGACATGTCGTCCACGTGCATGACACCGTCGATGCCTTCCTCGATCTCGAAGAAAAGCGCATAGGGACTGGCCCGCAGAACCTTGCGCGTCATGCGCATCCCCACCGGGTAGCGCTGGTCTATGTCGTCCCATGGGTTCGGCAGGACCTGCTTCAGGCCCAGGGAGAGCTTTCCCTGCTGGATGTCGTAGTTGAGGATCTTCGTCTCCACAACGTCCCCGACTTTCAGCACCTCACGCGGGTGCTTCACCTTCCGCACCCAGGAGAGCTCGGAAATGTGCGCAAGTCCCTCTATCCCCTCCTCGATCTCGATGAAAGCGCCGAAGTCGGCGAGCTTCGTGACCTTGCCCTTCACGACGTCTCCGATATGGTACTTCTCCTCGAAGTGGTTCCAGGGATCCTCGGAGAAATGCTTGAGGCTGAGGTTGATCCGTCCCTCCTGGGGCTCGAGGCGGATGACCTTCAGCTGGATGGATTCAGCGAGTTTCACGAAGTCCTTGGGCCGCGTCACGTGGCCCCAGCTCATGTCATTGATGTGCAGCAGGCCGTCGAATCCCCCGAGGTCGACGAAGGCGCCGAAGGAAGTGAAGCTCTTCACCAGGCCTTCCACCGTGTCCCCGATCTTTACCTGGCCGAAGAACTCCTCACGTCGTTTCTTGATGTCCTCTTCCATCCAGTCGCGGCGGGAGACCACGATATTCGTCTTGCCCTTCGCGTACAGGCGGTCGATGTAGAAAGGAGACTGCACGCCGACGTAATCCGAGTTCTCGCTTGGCCGCTTCACGTCCACCTTGGACAGTGGGAGAAAAGCGCGGATATCGTTGCCGAGGTCCACTTCATAACCGCCCTTGATCTTGTGGGCAATGGTGCCCTGGACCGGCTTGTGCTCGTCGAATGCGATGCGCAGATCCTTCCAGAAAATCTTCTCGTCTGCCTTCCTCTTGGAAACAATTACCTGGCCTTCACGCCCTTCCTTCCGCACAAGAATGACGTAGACGGTTTCGCCCATCTGGGGCTTTGTGTCGAACTCATTGCTCGGGATCTTGCCCTCAGACTTGTAGCCCACGTCCACATAGACGTAGTCTCCATCGACCTCGATGACCCTGCCAGGGATCATCTGGCCCTCTTCGATGGGCTGGAGGGACTGCACGTACTGCTCCTGGAGCTGGGTCTCAGCTTCCGGAGCGAGTTTCTTCTTGTCTTCTGTGCTCATAGTCAGCGTATGTCTCCCGGATTATTTCTGCTCACGAGAATTGCTTTGTCAACTCTCTCACAAACTTGCTGTATGGTCAAGAGCGAGGTATCGATCCGGAGGGCGTCCGGTGCCGCCGCGAGGCGTCCGGTGGGCTTGTTCCTGTCAACCGCGTCCCGCGCACCGATTGCCGCCTGCAGCTCGTCGAGGGACAGCCCGCTCACCCCCTGCTGGTGGCGGCGTGAGGCCCTGGTGGCGATATCCGCATCCAGAAAGATCTTCAGTTGGGCGTCTGGGAACACCACTGTCCCGATGTCCCTTCCCTCGACAACCACATCAGTGGCGGCTGCGATCTCGCGCAGCCGTGCATTCACAATGTCCCTTACCTCGGGGATGGCGGAAAGCGCAGCAACCAGGGAGTCCACGCTGTCCTCATGAAGGAGATTCTCGACACTGTGTCCGTCGAGCCATACCTCACCGTCCCGCAGCTCGATTCGGCAGGAGCGGGCAACCCCGAGCACGGCCCCGGGGTCACCTGGATCGACCTCCCGATCGAGTACCGCAAGAGTGACCGCCCTGTAAAAGTTTCCGGAGTTGATGTAGAGGAAGCCTGCATGCTCGGCGCACCTGCGCGCGATCGTGCTCTTGCCGACCCCTGCGGGGCCGTCAATTGCCACTAGCATGTTCGAAAAACCACCTCACCTCACGCTCTGTCAGGCGACGAAAATGCCCCGTGGGAATTCCGCGCAGCGTGAGGGGACCGATGCGCAGTCGGTGCACCCTCTTCAGCCGGATGTTGCGGCTGGTAAACACGTTCCTGAGCTCCCGGTTCTTTCCCTCGGTCAAGGTGATAAGGGCGGAGTGTGGTCCGCGAAGCTTGTAGTCTTTGCAGCGGTAGACGACATCACCCACGCGCATGCCGTGCGCGTACCTCTTCAGGAACTCCTCATCGATGGCCCGTCCTGTCTCGACAAGGTACTCCTTCTCGATCCGGGCGCTTGGGTGAGAGACGATCTTCGAGAACTCCCCATCATTCGTGAAGAGAATGAGCCCGCTGGAGAGGAAGTCCAGCCTGCCGACGTGAAAGAGCCGTTCGTTTATCGCGGAGCGGAATAGGTCACGGGCAAGTGGGCGGTGTTCCGGATCCGTTTGAGCGCAGAGGTAGCCGGAAGGCTTGTGCAGGGCGATGTAGACCCTTTTCTGGGTTGCCGCGATCTTCCGTCCGTCCAGCGTGACCACGTCCGTTGGAAGCACCTTCTCGCCGGGACGCGTGACAGGCGTGCCGTTGATCGCCACCCGCCCCTTTTCGATGAGAGTTTCACAGCTTCGTCGTGAGCCCAGGCCGCACCGCGCAAGGTACACCTGCAGTCTCAGTCCGACGCGGTCGTCCTTTTTCTCGTTACTCCTGCTCAAATCGTTCCTTCTCCAGTCCGTCGAGCTTTGGCAGGTCCGATATTGTTGAGAGACGGAACGCCTTCAGAAACTCCCGCGTGGTCCCGAACTGGACCGGCTTGCCGGGGACATCCTTCTTGCCGACTTCCCTGATGAAATTGCGGCTGGCAAGCAGCTTGATCATCCCATCCGCGGCGACGCCCCGGATGCTCTCGATCTCCGCCCGGGTGATGGGCTGGGAATAGGCGATGATGGCAAGGGTCTCCAGTGCGGCTTTTGAGAGCCGGTTCTCCGCGCTCTTGCCGTACCGCTCCCGAAGCTGCTCCCACAGGGTCTTGCGCGGAGCGAAGGAGTACCCGCCGCCGATTTCCACGATTTCCAGGCCGTGCCCGTCCGCCTCCAGCGCGGATTGCAGCAGCGATATGCCGTCCTGCACGGCCTCCATGGAGAGGCCGGTGATCCCCGCGAGCTTCCGAACCTCCACCGGGTCGTTTTCCAGCAGCAGCACCGCCTCGATGAGGGCTGCGTCCTTGGTCAGTTCCATAATCCTATGGTTCCTCCGGTGTCACGGATGCGAGCTCTGCGCCCAGGCTCTCAAGATGTGCCTCGGGGGGCTTTTCATCCGGCCGGGCCTTGATCCTGATGTCCCCGAACAGCCTGTTCTGAAGCACGAGGATCCTGCGCTCCTTCACCAGCTCCAGCACCGCCCAGAAAGCGCAGATGATCTCCAGGATCGTGCGCTTCTTGATGAGATCCGTGAACAGGAACTCTTCCTGCCGCTCCAGGATCTCGGAGATCAGCGTGATCTTCTCATTCACGCTCACCTCTTCGTAGAGGTCGATGATCCTCTCAGAGGAAAGATTCGACAGCAGGGAGCTGAATGTCTGCAGAAGATCCCACACGCTGACCTGGTCCCAGATCCCCTCATCGGAAAAGGGCAGGATCCGCTGGCTGCTGTTGCGCTCTATGATCCATTCCACCTCCCCTTCCCTGTCGGACATGAGGTCGGAGAGCTTGCGGAATTTCTGATACTCGATGAGCTTCTCAACCAGCTCCTTGCGGGGATCCTCCAGCTCGTCATCCATGCTCAGCTCCACGGGGAGGAGCATCTTGCTCTTGATGTACAGCAGCGTGGCGGCCATGAGGTGGAACTCCGTCATCGTGTCCAGGTCGACCTTCGCCGCGAAGCTCAGGTACGCAAGGTACTGCTCGGTGATGGAGGCAATCGGTATGTCGTAGATATTGACTTCGGATTTCCGGATCAGGAAAAGAAGGAGGTCCAGCGGGCCGTCGAAATCGCCCAGATGAAAATGCTGCTTCTCTCCTGCGCCCGCGCTCGCATCAGCCATGAGTGTGAGGTTCGGCTCCCTTCCTGGTGCGTGTGTCCGTGGGTATCGACGCCGCTGTCACGCTTCTGTATTCGACGGTCCAGTATACCCTCCGGCCATGTGAAGGTAAACACCCCCGTCCCCGCGGGCGCTTTTTTCAATTGCCTCTCGTGCATTGCGGTATGGCTCACCGCTCCGCGGGTCGGCACAATCAGGGTCGAGCTCCAGCAGCGGCACGAGCGCGAAAAGACGCTCGGCGAGAAGAGGGTGCGGGATGACCAGGTCCGCCGTCTCAACGACGCGCCCCCCGCACAACAGGATGTCCAGATCCAGGGTCCGCGCGCCCCGGCGGATTTCCTTTGCCCTGTCCCTCCCGAAGTCCACCTCGATTTTCTGAAGCTGGACGAGCATCCGCTCCGGTTCCAGCGTCGACCACGCTTCCCCTACTGCATTCAGGTACAGGGGCTGGTCTTCCACGTAGAGGGGACGGGTTTCATAGATCCGGGAGAGCCGCGCCGAGGAGCACAAGGATTCCACACGTGCCCAGGAATCTCTCAGGGTCTTTTCGCGATCCCCCAGGTTTGAGCCGAGCGCAATGAAGTACCGCAAGCCGCTCTGTACACGAGGGGCTGTTGGAGAGGCCAGCTAGAACAGCTCCTTGTCCGGGTCCTGCTCCCCAGTGTCACCTTCCTGGTCTTCCGACGATGGCGCGGGAGCAGGTGCAGGAGCCCTGGCCTTCACAGCCTGGGCGGGAACGGGCGACACGGCCTGAGCCGGGGCGGAGTGCGCTGCTTCGCCATCTTTCGGCTTGTCGGCGGCCGGAGCACCGGGCTTGGCGAAGAGCACTTCCCTGACCTTCTTCTCAACCTCCGCATAAACCGCGGGATTTGACTCCAGGAAAAGGCGGGCGTTTTCCACTCCCTGGCCGATCCGCTCCTTTCCGTAGGAATACCAGCTTCCGGCCTTCTCAATGAAACTTGTCTGCAGCGCCGCCTCCAGAAGGCTGCCGACCGCGGAGATGCCCTTCCCGAACATGATGTCCATCTCCGCTTTGCGGAATGGCGGAGCAACCTTGTTCTTCACGACCTTGACCCGGACCTTGTTTCCCACGACTTCCTCGTTCCCGTGAGAGATGCTTTCCACTTTCCGCACCTCGAGGCGCATGGTGGAGTAGAACTTCAGGGCGAATCCGCCGGTGGTGGTCTCAGGATTGCCGAACATCACTCCGATCTTCATGCGGATCTGATTGATGAAGATGATGAGCGTGTTCGACTTCGCGATCGTCGCGGTCAGCTTGCGCAGCGCCTGGCTCATGAGGCGCGCCTGCAGCCC
>PMZS01000068.1 GCA_003170115.1 Spirochaetaceae bacterium | reverse complement strand
ATCGCATTCTTCGCTTCCGTCTGGGAGGCCCGCGACGAGGGCGCGGCCCACCGTGCCAGGTCCATGCCGAGGCAGAACGCCGGCCCATTGGACCTGAGAAGAATGGCGCGCGCATGCGGGTCATTCAGGGACCGGTCGAGGGCCGCTGCCAGCTCTTCCAGGCCTTCCGGGCTCAACAGGTTGCCGCGATTTCCGTCGTTCAGGGTGATCACCGCGACATGCGAGTCCAGGTACTGCTCGATCAGCGCCACCGGTTAACTCCACTCATAAGAGCGGTAAAAGTCCTTGACTTGGCGGAGAACGAGTCGTTTCCTGTCCCGATAGTGCAGATTGTACCAGCCCTCGGGGAGAGAGAAGTCGGGTGTGAAGCAGGGCTGCTCGATGGCCTGCTCCCGCAGCTTCTCGATCGTCTCGTACTCCTCCACGCTCACCTCGCGGCGCGCATCCAGCTTTTCGTCGATGCCCATGCGGCCGACGACCTCCCGGGCCTCGGGGCACAACCTTCCGCTGTAGAACTCGCCGATTGCTCCGGATCCGTAGGAGAAGAAGCCGATGCGGTCCCCGGCCTTCACGCCCTGGGCGCTCATTGCGATACCACAGATGCCGAGGAAGTTGCTTGCCCCGTAGGTGGAGCCGACACGGCGGGCATACAGCAAAGAGGGCTGCACCTTCTGCACGAAGCTTTCGCGAATCTCAGGCTTTGTGCGCGGGCGCGCGAGGTTGAGAAGGGTGCGATGAGCCTGGAAGGCCATGCCCGGGAAGGGCGTATGGTAGCAGTTCTGGGCGAAGTAACTGTCAAAATCCACGGCCTCGCCGCTCGCCTCCACGAAATCGCGGTAGGAGCCCTCCAGGGCATCGAGATAGGTGTAAAGGCTCACCTCGTTGTTCCCCACCTCATGTCGCGCGCTGGGTCGAAAAGTGTCGTACACATCCGAGGTCCAGGTCCCTTTTTTCAACAGCTCGTACTCAATCACCCGGGGATCCTCGCTCACGAGAGCGGCCGCGGCGACTCCTCCAAGAACGAACTCTTCCTTGGCGTTCAAGTGCATCCGGGAGAAATCCGTGGAGATGACCAGGGCCTTGCGTCCGCGATTCAGCCCCGAGGCGACCCAATTGAGCGCCGTGTCCAGGGCGGCCACGCCGCTGTAGCATGCATGTTTCGTCTCGAAGTTGCGCACGTGGGAAGGCAGCCCGAGGGCACCGTGGATATTGGTGCTGATCGGCTTGCCGAAATCCACCGAGCTCTCGGTGCCGACGACCAGCATGCCGATGGCCTGTCTGTCCTCTCCCTCCAGCAGCGGGCCGGCCGCATTGGCTCCCATTGTCACCGTGTCCTCGTAGAGGGGATTCAGCGAACGCGTATCGATCAGGAAATCCGCGACCACCTTCTGAGGGTCCATGTCCCTGGCCTCTGCCAGTTTTTTCTGGTCCAGGATGAGGGAACTGCCGTAGATGTTGATCTTTTCAATGCCGATGCGGCGCATAACACTCCTTACGGCGCGTAGCTGAGCCCGCCGGCCACCCGGATCACTTCTCCGTTGATGAATCCGGCGTCCGCGCCCGCGAGGTAATGGACGAGGCTGGCAATCTCTTCCGCGGTGCCGATTCGCTTCATCGGGCAGTATTCCAGCCAGATTTCGTGCAACTTCGTGGCCATATGCTGATCCGTCATGTCCGTTTCCACGTACCCGACGGTGACGATGTTCGACGTGATGCCGCGGGGGCCATACTCCCGTGCGAGTGTCTTGGTAAGGCCGATGAGCCCGGCCTTGGCCGCGGCATAGTTGACCTGCCCGCTCGAGCCATCCTGGGCGAGAGAGGAGATATTGATGATCCGGCCCCAGCGCTTTCCCATGAGGTGAGTGAGAAAGCTGCGAATCACGAAGAATGGACCAGAGAGATCGGCGTCGATCACCTCCCGCCACTGTTCGTCGCTCATCATTGCGGCCGTGTTGTTTCTGACGATTCCGGCGTTGTTCACCACAATGCCTACTGTCGGAAAATCTTCCATCACCTTGTCCGCCACCCTCTCCACTTCGCCGCTGTCCGTGACATCCATCCTGTAGGCTTTCAGGGCGGCCGCGGTGTTCAGACCGGCGGCAAGGGTCTGTGTTTCGCGCATCGCCGCTTCGTTGCCGACGTAGGTGAACGCCGTCGGAATTCCTTCTTTGACAAGGCGCAGCACGATGGCCCGGCCGATCCCGCGGGAACCGCCTGTCACGAATGCCGCCGGTGATCCTGATTCCATTTCCTACCCCTCGTACCGTCTGATCAGGCTGCAGGAATTGATTCCGCCGAAGCCGAAAGAGTTTTTCAGCATGCAGCGGATCCGGTGTTCCACGGGGCCCGCTGCGCACACGTCCAGGTCCACCTCCGGGTCCAGGCGGTCGATATTGATCGTGGGATGGAGGCGGCCGTGCTTCATCTGAAGAAGTCCGGCAATGGTCTCCACGATTGGCGAAGCCCAGCAGGTGTGTCCCAGCATCGACTTTGCGGCGTTGAGTTTCATGCGGTACGCGTGCGCGCCGAAGGCCTCCTTGATGGCCTTGATCTCTTCGAGGTCCCCGCCCGGGGTACCCGTGGCATGACAGCTTGCGAAATCGACTTCCGAGGGATCCGTCCCGGTGGATGCGAGCAGCTCGCGGATCAGGCGTGCCTGAACCCCGGCGGCGGGCGCAGGGAGATGGCAGGCATTGGCATTGGCCCCCACTCCCAGGACTTCGCCGTGGATCTGCGCACCGCGGGCCAGTGCATGCCCCAGCTCTTCCAGCATCAGGGTCCCGGCGCCGTGAGAGTAGACAAAGCCGGCGCGGTCGGAATCGAATGGCCGTGACGCCTTCTCCGGATGCTCCTGGAATTCCGGTCGTACGACCACCGCGTTGATGATCACCGACGCCTGGATGTCCCCCGGGGACATGTCGAAAAGGCCCCCGGCAATCACCGCCGTGTCGCACTCCCCGCTCATGATGTCGCGAAAGCCCTCCCGGAGGGCCAGGTTGCCGCTCGCGCAGGCTCCGCCGATCGTGAAAGTGGGGCCATGAAGCCCCAGGATTTCGGTGATGACGGCCGGTACATTTGGATCGATGCCCTCGACTCCGCTGAGAGGATCCATTGCCTCCTCGTCCTGAAAAAACCGCCTGGAATTGTCATGGATGTAGTTGGAGTTCAAATTGTGCCCACCCACGATCACGCTGGTGCGGAATGGATCGACCCCGGTCTTGAACAGTCCCGCATCCTCCCAGGCGGCGAGAGTGCAGAGAACGGACACTTTCGCGGAGAAGGTGGTGGAGCGGAAGATCTTCCTTGTTTTCTTGAAGGTGTCCGCACCCAGTTCTTCCTTGAACCGCTCAAGGCCGGCCGGGCAGTCATAATCCCCCAGGTCGCCCCCGATTTTGCATTCAATTTTGCTCATGTCGAGGGTACGCCAGCGTCGGATCCCTGATTTCCCCTGAATCAGGTTCTGGTAATAGCCCTCAAGCGTATCACCGAGCGGGTTGATGGTCCCCATGCCCGTGATGACGGCGCGGCGTTTCATGTGGGGAGTGTATGATTTCAGCACCATTCGATTCAATACCTGCCGCAGGCGGTGTCTTCCTGGTTACCGGAACCCAGCCCACCAGCCCCCAATACCCCGGGTCAAAAAGTTCTGTTGCTTTTCGGCAGATGGTGAATGCATATTCTTCCAAGAGAAATGTCATCGCAGGCATGATGTTTGGCTGAAACGCTGGAGGAAAAAATGTCGGAAAAGTTCGAAGACAAAAGGATCAACGAAGCACTCGAGCTTCTCAACGAGCTGGCCAAGGAAAAAAAGGCGGAATTGCTGGGCCTGGTTTCCGAGAAGTATAGCAGCTTGAAATCGGCGCTCGGCGGAACCTCAGGGAAACTGCAGGATCAGGCGCGGGAGACCTACGCTCAGGGCGAAGCGAAGGTAAAGGAGATCGCCTCAAAAATGGACGACAGAGTGCACAAGGATCCCTGGCCATATATCGCCGGTACCGCACTCGGATTCCTGATGCTCGGCCTGTTCTTCGGCAGGTCCAGGAAATAGGAGCCGTGCGGAGGCGACTCCGCATGATCGAACGACAATGATGAGTTTTTTGGGTGAAATCCTCAAGCGACTGATCGGCTCGGAGATCGAGGCCTCTGTCGCCCTGGTCAAGATTGAAGCGGCGATTGTCTCCCTGAATGTCATCAAGGGCACTCGCCGCATCGCAATGCTTGTCTGTCTGCTGGTTTTCAGCGTCGTCATTCTCGCATGCGGATTTCTGATGATCCCGCTTGCTCTCTGCTTTTTCATGCCCTGGGCTCCCGAAACCAGGGCCATTGTGGCCATCTCCTTTGGAGCGGCTTATGTCCTTATTCCGCTTGTCGTTGTCATAGCGCTCTTCTCGGAAAAACGCTGGATGAAAGCATCAAAGGCAGACAAGCTGGTGAAGGAAGCCCTCACGCGGTAGCTGAACGGCGAGAGCAGATCCAGCGCTTCTCACTTCTATCTCACCCCGTAGACGATCACGTGCGCTTTGCCGTCCTGCCATGTGCCAACTGTCCTGTAGTTGAACTGGATCGACTGGATCCGTCGTTTCCCACCCTGAAGGTCCACTATACGAGAGCGCGACCCTTCATTGAACATGAGCCGCATGTCGATCTTTTCTCTCTCTCCATTGCCATAGACGATGGTGAGGTTCAGAAGCTCGATGTCGTTTTTCTCCACGACGAAGTAGAGAGATCTGAACAACCCATCGGCAATGCCGACGTTGATCTCATCATGGTCCGCCCTGAAGTCCACGGTTCGTTCTCCCAGCGCCACCGAATTCGCGGGCGGCGTCAGGGGTGGTCGTGGCGTCAGCGTGAAGCATGCGCTCAGAGACATGGCGAAAGCAGCGAGGACAAGAAGTTTTTTCATTTATGCTCCTTGCAAGGAAGGTAACGGCCGCTGGACGAAAAAGACAGCAATACCGAGCGGATACAAAGCGTCTGCTCTGTTTGCCAGCGCACAGACTGCGCGTGCCTCTCAGGCTACCTTTTAAGAAAAAAGGCGAACCTCCGCGTCATGAAAACCGGCGCGCATTCTGGTGGCGTTCTCCACGGAATGCAGGTATGATCTGCGACCAGGAGCCACAATGGATTGCACACAGCCCGATCCGGCGTCGTGTCTCGTCCGCGAAGGGGTCCGCGCGGCTCACCGGCGACGCCCTTTTGTTTTCGTACTGGCCATTGCCGCCCTTCTCTTTCTGGCTCCCTCCCCTTCGCGAGGCGACGGCTCCCCGCTGATCTCCGTCACGACGGCGGCGAGGTTCGGTGCGTTATACGGTTACGCCAACGAGTTCGTGTACAACCAGGCGCTTTCTCCCGACTACAAGAACTCCGAGCTCGTATGGCCCCTCGCGCCAATGTTCTTCACCGGTGCGGCCCTCTCTTTCGACTCGGCCGTCGGCATTTTCGCCACGCTAGACGTCAGACAGGGATTCGCCGGCACCGCGGGAACCATGACCGACTCCGATTTCCTCAACGGCGATGGCCAGCGCACGCATTATTCGCAGAGCGACAGCCACGCCGAGAGGGCCAACCTGCTCGATCTCAAGGTCGGCTGGGACTTCTTCAGGAGGGGCGCGCTGAGGATCGGGGCCTTCGGCGCATTCTCGTACATGGACCTCCAGTGGTCTGCGCGCGACGGCTACTACCAGTACCCGACGAGCGGCTCCCCCTACAGCACGTCGCCATTCACCCCGGGGACCTACACGCCCTGGTCGGCTTCTGAGACGGAGACCCCGCTCTACGGCACGGGCATCATCTACGAGACTGCCTATGTCGCCGGCGCGGTCGGCCTTCGCACGCGCTACGCGTTCCGGGGCGGATTCTCCATCGACGCCTCCTTCGCATTCACGCCCCTGCTCAGCTGCAACACCGAGGACAACCACGTCCTCAGGCAGGTCGATTTCTACTCCACCCTTTCCGGTGGATTCATGATCGAGCCGCGCATCGCTGTCGAATACTCGCCCCTTCCCGGGGTCACCTTGAGGCTCGAGATCGGGTATCGGTACGCATGGGGCCTCAAGGGCGATCTGACCGAGGTCAACACGGGCACCACCGATTTCTCAACAAGCTATCCCTACATCGCGGGACCCGACTCGGCCGGCAAGGGCACGAACGATTCGGGAGCAGCCCTGTCGGTGCTTGACGCCGGCCTGGGCGTGAGCATTTCGTTGTGAGGAGCATGGCGATGAGGAAAACGATGCACGCGGCGGCCGCCCTGTGCGCGGCAATGAGTGTCGGATTTGCTCTTTCGGGCTGCCCTACCCAGCCGAGCTATGCTTCGACGATAACGCCGATCTACGCGGCTACGAGCGCGAACGGCCTGTTTGTCTACAACGGCACGAACTGGACGAACTACACGACTGCAAACACGGGGTCGGGACTCGCGAGCAGTACCCTCAGCAGTGTGGTCATCTCGAGTTCGGGCGCTGGCGCAATAGTGCTTGCGGGCGGCAACGCGGGCGTCTCTGAGTTCAACGGATCAGCGTGGGCCCAGTTGGCAACAGGCCTGGGCGCCCTGCCGGTGAACAGCCTCATTATCGGCACCAACCTCTACGCCTCGACCGCGGGTGGAATCTCGATTCTCAACGCCGATGGTACGACATGGACGAACAACGGCTCGGTGACTCCTGTAAACGACGTCTATTCCCTGGGGACCTACACTTTCGTCGCCGCAGACGCCGGGGGGCTCTACGTCTACAATGGCACGAGCCAGCAAGCCCCGAGCCCCTATTCGCCCGGGACAATTGTATCGGGCAGCGGGAGTGTGACTGCGGTCGTCGTCGACTCCTCTATGGATATATTCGCCGGAACCGACAAAGGTCTCGGGATCTCCGGCTCCGCCATAGGTCTGAGCTTCGGCACCAACCAGCTCCCTGTCAGCACGCACGTGTACAATCTCTACATCGACACCAGCGGCAATCTCTATGCCGCAACTGCTGGTGGACTGTACATATACAACCTGTACGGCGCGGCCGCTCCTCAAGGCTTCCTGGACATGCCCGCCTACTGCGTCTGCGTCGACGGCGCCGGCACGATCTACGCAGGGACTGACACGGGGCTCCGCGTGTCCACGAACGGAGGCTCCTCGTGGACAATGAAACTACCGACCGACTCGGCGGTGAAATCGGTCGCGACGACGGCACCGTTGTACAAGTTCTGAGCAGCGGACTATCCATTCATTCAGCGCCACGGTCCAGGAGCGCTCCAGACTCTGCGGAACGTCCGCCTCTCGGCAAGCTTCGCCTTCGTGATGAACCCTCGCCATTGAAC
>PMZS01000187.1:8840-10086 GCA_003170115.1 Spirochaetaceae bacterium | reverse complement strand
GGACCCCGCCCCGTAGACCTTTTCCACGAGACCGATGTTCTGCAGGAGGTTCAGGACAAGAATCTCATTGTCGCTGGCACTCGCGCCGAACCTCCGGATCACCAGTGCCGTTGCCTCCAGCAGCTCCTCGCACCTTCGGAGCACAACGAGCGCGAGCTCCGCAGAATCCACGGCGAGCTTTGCGCTGATCTCGTCGAGAGCCTCCAGGCGCTCCAGCTCCGCGCGCTGGTCAGGACCGAACCCGGGGCCACCCGCGCGGGCCATTTCCATGATGCGGCCGATCTCCCCTTTTTCCTTGTCCAGCTCCGGCGAGTAGCGTTCGATCTGGTACAGCGATTCCTGGAGGATCAACAGGAGGTGGTAGCCCGTCCCGATATAGGAATCGAGGGAGCGCCTTTCGAGGACGGTTTTCATCCCCCCAAGGATCTCCCGGGTGCCTCGGGGCCGCGACGGGGCATCGTTCCCGTTTTGAGCGCGAAAGAGCGCATGCGTCAGCTCCTTCAGGTCGAAGCCGATGCTCTGCGCCAGTCCGCCGACCTTTTCGAAAAGCCCGCTTCCCGCCAGCGTGCCGGATGCCGAACGGGTGTGAAACTCCTCGGCGATTTCCCTGAAGGACACGTACATGCGGAGAAACTTCACCACGAGAAAGGCGACCTGTTCCTTTCGGCGCCGGGCCTCGAACTGATCGCGCTGCGGCTCACTGACCATGGGCTTCACCTCACGATCCAGGTTCCCGTCTCACCCCGCAGGGCACGGCCGATGTTCTGAGGATTGGTGATCAGCGCCTGCGTGCCCCCCGCCTCCAGGTACCAGATGATCGCCTGCATCTTCGGGGCCATGGACCCCTCCGCGAAATGCGCCCCCTCGGCGAGCAGCTTCGATGCCTCGGCAAGGGTAATGCGGTCGATCCATTTCTGGGCAGGCGTGCCGTAGTTCACGGCGACCTTCTCCACCGCCGTGGCGATGAGGAAAAGGTCCGCCTTGACCTCACGGGCAAGCAGGCTGCACGCGTAGTCTTTGTCGATGACGGCGGCGATGCCGCGGTATTCGCCGTCACCCGTGTCGACGACGGGGATGCCCCCGCCGCCGACGGCGATTACCTCGATCCCGTCATCCAGCACGGCCTTGATGGAATCCAGCTCGACGATCTCCTTTGGAAGCGGTGAGGGCACGACCCGCCGCCAGCCCCGACCGGCGTCCTCCACCACCGACCATCCCATCTCCCGCCGGCGGCGATCAGCCTCGG
>PMZS01000187.1:0-8804 GCA_003170115.1 Spirochaetaceae bacterium | reverse complement strand
GTAGCCGATGGCGCCCTGCGTGTCCGCCCCGCAGACGTCCAGAGGCACCTCGTGCATTCCTTCCACGCGATGCGCAATTTCCGAGCGGCGGAGGATGAACCCCACCTGCGGACCGTTGCCGTGGCCGATGGCGAGATTCCATCCCGCGTCAATCATGTCGGCGAGGTGGCGCGCCGTGTCGCGCAGCGCCTCCTCCTGGTCCTCCACTGTCTGGTGGGCGCGATCCCTGATCAGGGAATTGCCGCCGATGGCGACCACCGCGATTTTTCTCATTGGGAACGAGTATATTCGATCCCCGACTTGACAGTCGATGCCCGTTCTGATGGATTGTGGGGCATGCCGCCCGCCGAGACAGAACGCACCACGAACAGGCTGCTCATCGCGATCGTGATATTTCTCACCGGTGCCGCCCTGAAACTCGCCGCGCCCGTGGTGATCGCCCTCCTGCTCACCATCCTGCTGGTCTACCTGATCGATCCCCTCGTGGTCCTCCTGAATACCCGGCTTCGACTCCGGTTCTGGCTGTCGGCCCTGATTGCAATCGTGTTTTTCGCGGCGGTTTTTGCGGGCCTCGGCGTGCTGATTTTTTTCGACCTGCCCCATTTCGCCCGGAGCTTCCCCCGGTTCCAGGAGGAGATCCTGGCGCGCGCGCAAGGCATGCTTGAGGGCCTGGAACGGAACATGGGGGTCACTTTTGCCATCGATCCGTTCGAGGAGCTGCGCACCGCCCCGCTTCGTCCCCTGCTCATGAATCTCGCGCGCTCCAGCCTGCGATTCCTCTCGGAGTTCACCCTCATCTTCTTCTTCGCGATCATCCTTCTGCTGGGCAAGTACCGGGTCATCCGCACGGTCCTCACCGCCTTCCCGCGACGGCACAGCCTGGTTCCCATCATGCTGAAGCACATTGACCGGCATCTTCGCGCCTTCCTCGGCATCAAGGCCCTCGCGAGCCTCATGATCGGGATCGGAACGGCACTGATCCTGCTCGCATTCCGGGTGGAGTTCGCGGTCACGTGGGGCTTCTTCACGATCCTGCTGAACTTCATACCGACTCTCGGCCCGATCACGGCGGTAGCCCTGCCCTCCCTGATCACGACGATCCAGTTCCCCGGGTACCTGATGCCGCTCTGCGTCATCGCGAGCCTCGGGATCCTGCACGTGACGATTTCCAGCATCATCGAGCCGAAGTACCTCGGGGAACGGCTGGACCTTTCCTTCTTCGTGATCTTTCTCTCGCTGTTCTTCTGGGGCTGGATGTGGGGCGCGGCAGGCGTCCTGCTCGCCGTGCCCGTCACCGCCTCCATCAAGATCGTGCTGGAACGCATCCCCGCCACCTCCCGCCTGGCAAAGCTTCTCGGGCGGACTTCCGGCAGGCGACGCTTCGGGCCTCGTTGACCAATCCGGCGGTTTCCCCTAGGATAGACGCACGCACATGGAGCAGAGACGTCTCACACTTTCGTTGAGGGGAGGTGCGGTTCCCCTTTCCCCCATCCGCAAGCTCACCCCCCTGGCCGACGCGGCAAGGGCGCGCGGCATCAACATCCATCACCTGAACATTGGTCAGCCCGACATCCGCACGCCGAAGCCGGTCATCGACGCCTATCGGAACTTCGACGCCGAGGTGCTCGCCTACAGCCCCTCCCTGGGAATCGAGTCGCTGCGGGAATCCATTGCCGCCTATCACGCCCGTTACGGTCACGCGGTGCAGCCGCGCGACGTGGCCGTGACCGTCGGAGGCAGTGAAGCGATCTTCTTCGCCCTGTCCGCGGTCTGCGACCCCGGGGACGAGATCCTCGTGCGCGAGCCCTTCTACGCCAACTACATCGCGTTCGCCGCGATGATCTCCGCGAAGGTCGTTCCTATTCCCTCCTCCATCGACAATGGCTACGCGCTGCCCTCGCGGGAAGAGATCGCGCGCTACATCACGCCGAAAACAAAGGTGATTCTCTACATCTCGCCGGAGAACCCCACCGGCATCGTCTACGACCGGCAGGAGATGGACACCCTTCGGGAGCTCTGCGAGCGATTCGGCCTGTACCTCATTTCCGACGAGGTCTACCGGGAGTTCATCTACGACGAGCACGTGCGCTTCACGTCGGTGCTCGACCTGCGTGGATTCGAGCAGCATGCGATTCTCGTGGATTCGATCTCCAAGCGTTTCTCCTCCTGCGGAGCCCGCGTGGGATGCATCGTCACGTACAACCGCGGCGTGATGGAGCTCGTGGACAAGTTCGCGCAGGCCCGGCTGTGCCCGCCCACCGTAGGCCAGCTCGCGGCGGATGCCGCCTACCGGATGGACCCTTCGTACTTCGATCCCATCCGGGAGGAATATCGAAAACGGCGCGACACGCTGGTGGAAGGCCTGAAAGAAATCCCCGGAGTGCAGTTCAACGTGCCGGAAGGGGCATTTTATCTCATGGCCCGGCTGCCGGTGGCCGACGCGGAGGACTTCTGCAGATTTCTGCTGGCCGACTTCTCGCAGAACGGCTGCACGGTGATGCTGACCCCCGGCGCTGGTTTCTATTCGACGCCGCGCAAGGGGCTCGACGAGGTGCGCATCGCCTACGTCCTGGAGTCCCCCAAGATCCGCGAATCGACAAAGATCCTTGGCGCGGCACTCGCCGTCTACCAGGAGAAGAAGGCCCGTTCTCGTTGACGGTCGGCGTGCGGCGGCAGTATCCTTCGACCAGAGAAAATGCCGCGCAATCAAAAACCTCTCCTCGTCATAGGCCACAAGAACCCCGACACGGATTCGATCTGCTCCGCCATTGCATATGCCCGGTTCAAGACGGAGGTCATGCGGGAGGAGGCCACGCCGAGACGGGCGGGCAACGTCAACCCCCAGACGCAGTTCGTCCTCACGCGCTTCGAGACGGAAAGCCCTCCGCTGGCCACGGACGTGCGCTCCCGCATAGAGGACATCATGATCCCGCGAGAAGACCTCGTCACGCTGAGTGAGAACGACACGCTGGCGAAAGCGTGCGACCTTCTCACCGCGAACCACTTTTCCTTCATTCCCGTGGTGAGCTCATCCGACGCATGCATCGGGAAGCTCACGGCGCTGCGGCTCGTGGGGGTTCTGCGACGGCTCGCGGAGGGATGCCTGGAAGACGCGCCCATGGAACAGTCGGAGAAGGAGCTCCTGGCGGGAACGGTGAGCGCCCTCGTGGACCGGGAGCACACGACTTTCCGATCGGACGCTGTCGTGAGGGACGTCCTGCGGGAGATCGGCCGCAGCAACGAAGGAGGATTCATCATCCAGGACGACGAGAAGCATCTGCAGGGAGTGATCACGAGGATCAATTTCATCTCTGAGAACAGGCTCCGCGTCGTGATGGTGGATCACAACGAAGTCGGCCAGGCGGTGGACGGGATCGAGGAGGCCGAGGTCGTTGAGATCATCGACNNACCACCGGCTGGCAGCGCGCACGACGTCCCTCCCGATCACGTTCATCAACCGCGTCGTCGGCTCCACATGCACCATCGTGGCGGACCTGTACCGGACCTCCGGCGTCACCCCGCCGGCCCGTGACGCGGGGCTTCTCCTGTCGGCCATGCTGTCGGACACCCTGGTCTTGCGATCTCCCACCACCACGTCGCTGGACCGGGACATCTCGGGGTGGCTCGCCGCGCTCGCGGGGGTGGAAATCGAAACCTACGGGGGAGAAATGTTCGCTGCCGGCGCCTCGCTGGAGGGGATGGACCCGCGAAAGCTCATTGGGAGGGATCAGAAGATCTACACGGAGGGAGACCGCCGCTTCAGCCTGAGCCAGTTCGAGACCGTCGGGTTTGCTCCCATCCTGGCGATGAAGGACGCATTGGCGGAGGAGCTGGAGAGGATCATCGAGGTGGAGAAGTGCTCGTTCGCCTGCCTGATGATCACCGATGTGACACGGGAAACGAGCCTCCTTCTCTGCCGGGGGGAGTCCCGGGTCCTGGGCGCCATCTCCTACCCGAAGAGAGAAGAGAACCTCTTCGAGATGAAGGACGTCCTGTCACGGAAGAAACAGGTCCTGCCCTACTTCGTGGATCTCGTGAAAACGATCTGAGATGCCCGGAGAAAAAGGTTCGGCCGGCCATTGCGCGCCCGGTGACGATTGCATATACTGACAGGCATTGACCATGCAGGAGAAACCAGAAAGTCAGAATACAACGCGGCTCCGGGCACTCTCACCCGACGAGGTTGAGCTGGTTCCTGCGGGAAACCTCGCCCGGGAGGACATGACGGAGTTCCAGTCCTGGCTTGACCGTGCAATGCAGGGCGGGCATCGGACCATCGCACTGAATTTCAAAGAGGTGACCAGCATCAGCTCCTTGGCCATTGGCAAGATCCTGCACTTCAAGAAGACGTGCGACGAGATGGGCCGGCGCCTCGTCATCCGCAACTGCGGGGACCAAATGCTCCAGCTCCTGAAGATGATCAAGTTCGACGCGCTCATTGAGATAGAACCGTAGCCAGGGATCAGCCCTCGCTCGCGGCGCGCGCCGCGGCAATGAGGTCGAACCCCTGGTCGCCGAGCTGCGCGGCGGTAGGCGCCGCGCCGAGCCGCATGAGCCGTTCCACAGCCACCAGGTCGAGTGCCATGCCGATCGAAGCGGCGGCCTTGAGGACGCCCTTGCGGAAATATCCGGCCAGGAACTTCCCCTCCTCCACCACTCCCCGATAGACCGTCTGGTCGAAATCGCGCGCGTGGCCCACGTATTTCAGCGACGCGCCGGCCTGCTTGCTCCAGAAGAAGTCGATTTCCATCGGGCCCGGGTCATGGTCCAGCATGCCCCGGGCGGCGCGCTGCCCCTGGCGCTGGGCGGGAACCCAATGCTCGACGCGCCGGCGTTCCCAGTCAGCGTCCGGCAGCGCGGCGATGTCCCCGGCGGCGAAGATGTCCGGCGCCCGCGTCCGCATTGCCTCGTCCACCGGCACCGCGCCCTTCTCCACAAGTCCGGTTCCTGACAGGTATTCGACAACCGGGAGAGTTCCCAGCCCGATGACGACGAACCCTGCCGTGAGCCGGACCCCATCGGAGAGCACAACGGTCTTTGCCCCCGCCTCCCCCTCGATCCGGGCGGGCGTCCGCCCCATGAGGAACCGCACCTCGCGCGACTCGTGGAGGGACTTCATGTATGCGCCGATCCTGTCTCCAAGTATGTGCGCCAGGGGCAGGGGCTCGGGCGCGACCATGGTGACTTCCAGTCCCCGGTCCCTCAGGCTTCCGGCGAGCTCGAGGCCGATGAACCCTGCGCCGATGAGCACCACGCTTTTCCATTGTGTGGCGGCCGCAACGATGGCCCGCGCATCGGCGGTGGTCCGCAGCATGAAACACGCCTTGCCGTCCGCCCCGGGGATGGGGAGCTTCCTCGGAGTTCCGCCCGTGGCCAGGAGCGCCTTGTCGAAACCGATCGTTTCCCCGCCTTCCATCGTGAGAACCTTTTTCTGGGTATCCAGAGAGACGACCTTGCGACCGGTCAGCAGCTCGATCCCCTGGGCGGAATAGAACTTCGGGCCCCGCAGCGGCAGCCATTCCTCCCCCGCCTTCCCCGTCATGAAGTCCTTGGAGAGGTTGGGCCGGTCGTAGGGCCTCTCCGTTTCTCCCGTGATCATGACGACCCTGCCGGCAAAGCCCTCGCGGCGGAGCGTCTCGGCCGCGGTATTGCCCGCGGCGCCGCCACCGACGATGAGGAACACACGGGCGTCCGATCCGAGCGCGGCGGCAGGCTTCGGAAATTTCGGCTTCACGACCGGTCCGACCCACACTTCCCCCTTCTCCACCTTCACCGGGTACACGGGCAGATCGTTGAATGCGGGCGGGGCGACGACCCTGCCGGTGGTGACATCCATGCGCGCGAAGTGGCTCTTGCAGATTATCTGGGTCCCGAACAGCGCTCCGTGCTCCAGTTTTTCCTGGTAGTGAGGACATTCGTGCCCCATGGCATGCACGGTGCCCTGAAGGAGGACGAGGAGGATCTTCTCCTCTCCCGCCTCGACGACCACGGGGACCTTTTCGGCGAGATCAGTTGCCTTCGCCACGTTCCTCCATCCCGTTTCGTCCATGCGGCACCTCCGTGAGAGCATGATACGCCTCGTGAAGGATCGCAGGCAAGTGATCCCGATTTCTGCCGACAATTGTAGGAAGGAGTGATTCATGGCGAGGAGAGGATCTGACATATCAACAGCCCTCGGGCTTCTCATCGGAGTGGGCGGCCTGCTCGCCGGGTTCACGCTCGACGGGGGGAACATTCTCGCCCTGATAGGCATTCCGGCGCTCATCATCATCGTCTCGGGCACCGTGGGAGCCCTCACCATTTCATCGAGCCTCCGGGATGTCTTGAGGATCCCCTCCCTCATGATGCAGTCCATGCAGAGGGTGTCGGGCCCGTCTCCCCAGCTTGCCCAGCAGCTCCTGGAGTTCGCGGAAAAGGCACGGCGGGACGGCATCCTCAGCCTCGAAGACACGGTGGAGGACCTGGAGGACGACACGCTCCGCAAGGGGCTGCGCCTCGTGGTGGACGGCACCGAGTCCGAGATCCTCGTGGAGGTGCTGGAGAGCGACCTTGCGATCATGGAGCAGAGGAAGATGGAGGATGCCAACCTCTTCGAGACCGCGGGCGGTTTCTCCCCCACCATGGGAATCATCGGAACGGTCATGGGTCTGGTTCTTGTGCTCGGCCGGCTGGGCGGCGACATGAACGAGCTGGGCCGGTCGGTGGCAACCGCGTTCATCGCCACCCTCTATGGCATAGGGCTTGCCAACCTCGTGTGGCTGCCCGTCGGCAACAAGCTGAAGAGCCAGGTCAGAGCATTCCGGCTGCAAAAACAGCTCATCATCGTGGGCGTGCGCTCCATCCAGCAGGGTGAGAGCCCCGCACTCGTCAAGGAAAAGATCGAGGGTTTCCTCGAGGAGCAGGAGAAGAAAGAGCTTGACGCGAACAGGACCGAGTAGCCGGGGAACGTGATGCCGCGGAGAAAGATAAAAAGGGCCGAAGAACCGAAGCCGGACCTGATGCGATGGCTTCTCACCTACGCCGACATGATCACCCTGCTCATGGTCTTCTTCATCATCCTCTATTCCTTAAGCGCGGTGAATCCCCAGCGATTCCAGGAGATGCAGGAAGCGTTCAGCAGCGTTTTCAACGGCGGGAATTTCACTATTTTCGACACGCGCGGCGGCGGCGGAGCCGGACTCCTCCAGGGTCTCACCCCGGGCCAGCGGGTGCAGAGCAACCGGGGCGGCAGGAATGCGGGCACCGGCGGGCAGTCGATCCTCCGCAACCAGGCGTTGTCCTCCCTGCAGACCCTCGTGAAGGCGGGGAAAGTGAAAGTGATCCCCACGGAAAACGGCTTCGCCATATCCCTGGTCTCCGACCTCTTCTTTGCTTCCGCTTCAGCCGCCCTGAACGCGGACGCAATGCCCGTGCTCCAGCAGGTTTCCGATTTTCTCGGCCAGATCCCCAACTCCGTGGTCGTCGAGGGACACACGGACAACATCCCGCCGGACGCCGTGCGGTGGCCGGGCGGCAACTGGCAGCTCGCCGCGGAAAGATCCGTCGCGGTCCTGCAGACCCTGGAAGACTACGGCGTGCCGACCGAGCGCCTTTCCTCATCCTCATACGGCAGCACGCGGCCGGTCCAGTCCAACAACACGGAAGAAGGCCGCTCGTTCAACCGGCGGGTGGATATCGTGATCGTGGAGAAATTGTAGCCTCGAAAGCCGTGCGCAAGGGATAGGCAAAACTCTCCCTCCGCGCTATACTCCCCCAGATTTTCACCTGCGAGAAGAATCAGAATCCCGCGATCAAACTCACGGAGAGGGGTATGCCCAGAGCAGCAATCTTGCTCGTCTGCGTCCTGGTCCCGCTCGGGGGAGCATTCATACTGCCCCTGCTGGGCCGCGTGTCGGCACTCGTGCGCAATCTCTGCGCACTGTGCCTGGTGTGTGTCTCACTCGTCTGCGCGCTGCTCCTGGTGCCGGCCGCTCTGGCAAGCCAGGATGTCACGTGGTCGGCGGCGGGACCACTGGGAATATCCCTCACGCTGACGGCCGACGCCCTGGCGGTTTTCATGGCCGTGGTCTCCTCCCTTGTGGGGGCGGTCATCATGCTGTTCTCCTTTGACTACATCAGCCACTACGACAATCAGAATGAGTACTACCTCATGGCGACGCTCTTTCTCGGAGCCATGATGGGTCTCGTATTCTCCGCGAACCTGATATTCCTTTTCGTGTTCTGGGAGATCACCGCAATCGCGAGCTGGAGGCTGATCGGATTCTACAGGAGCAAAACCGACGTCCTTCGCGCCGACAAGGCCTTCCTGATCACCGGCTTCGGCGCCCTGCTCATGCTGCTGGCCATTGTCGCGGTGTACGGACAGACCGGATCCTTCGATCTGGCCGCGCTGAAGGGCACGACCCTCCCCTGGATCGTCTCGGGGCTCTTCCTCGTGGGGATGCTCTCCAAATCCGCCACCCTCCCCTTCCACACGTGGCTGCCGGACGCCGGCGTCGCCCCTTCCCCGGTCACCGCGCTCCTCCACGCCGCGGTACTGGTGAAAATCGGGGTCTACGTCTTTGCGCGCCTTTTCCTGGTGACCTTCCCTCTCGACCCCGGGATGCGCACCGTGGTTCTGGTGGCCTCCGCGGCGAGCGCGCTTGTCAGCGCGGGGGCGGCACTCGTCGAGACGGACATCAAGCGGATCGTCGCCTACTCCACCGTGAGCCAGATCGCCTTCATTTTCCTCGGCCTCGCCACCGGCACCGCCGCCGGCGCGGTCAATTTCTGATACGCCACAATGATGCACGGCCTGGCCAAGG
>PMZS01000037.1:728-3603 GCA_003170115.1 Spirochaetaceae bacterium | reverse complement strand
CTACCCCCTGAACAAGGACAACCTCTTCACGAAGGAGGAGCTTTCCAATCTCCTGCTCCTGGACAGCTGCACCGATCCCACCACGGGCGACGTCTATGGCACCGCCTACGGCAACAACTACATCGCCGTTGCGTACAA
Source organism: Spirochaetaceae bacterium (assembly GCA_003170115.1). Classification (GTDB taxonomy): domain Bacteria; phylum Spirochaetota; class Spirochaetia; order SZUA-6; family Fen-1364; genus Fen-1364. Next base: position 3,465 of record PMZS01000037.1, on the reverse strand, counting down.
CAAGCAGATGATGAAGAAGGCCGGCATTGACTGGACGAAGTTCCCTCCCAAGTGGACCTATGACCAGTTCCTCGCCGTCTGCAAGCAGCTCAAGGACGCGGGCATCACGCCGTTCGGATACGCCAACAAGGAAGGCATCTTCGCCGACTGGTGGCACAGCTTCTCCTTCCCCACCTACGTCGACAAGATCACCGACGTCATTCCCTACTACAACAAGAAGCCGATCTATAACGACGTTTTCGCGGACTTCGCCAAGAACTGGAAGGCTTTCAGAGATGCCGGCTACTACCTGGAGGGCGGCAACACGATCTCNNTACGTAAAGGCCCTTGGGGAGGACACCGTGGGCATCATGGAGTGGCCGAGCATGGGTGGCCACGGGAAGCTCGCCATGGGGAACCCGATCTTCGGTGATGCCATCGGAATCACGAAATGGACGAAGCACCCCAAAGAGGCGGCCGCTTTCATAAAGCAGCTCGTGTTCAACAAGGATATAGTGAAGCAGTTCGTCGCCCAGGGGCTGTTCCCCGTCGACAAGCGGTTCAAGCTCTCCGATTTCGACATTCCGGGCGCGGAGTTGAAGAGGTTCGCGTCGGTTCACCAGTCGATGCCGACCTATCCCGAGGGTCACGCGTTCTGGACCCGGGAGTACAGCTCCGTCACGGAAAAGTTCTGCAATTCGCTGCTGGAAGGGCAGATCACCGCGCAGCAGTACGCCTCCGAGATCGAAGCGGTCTTGAAGTAACGACTCAAGGAACGGCGGGGGCTCCGGTCTCCGCCGTTCACTGAAAAGGGAGACGGCTCACGCGCTCAAAACTCGGCTTCTCGGCCCGGGGATACGCCTTCGTACTTCCCGCCATTGCGCTGATCGGGTTCATCTACATCAACCCGATCATCCGCATGTTCCTTTTCAGTCTTGAAGGGTGGAGCTACCTCAGGCCGCAGGGCTTCAACAACTTCAAGAATTACCTCGATCTGCTGGGCACCGCTCATTTCTACTCCACGATGCTCAACAACGTCATCATCATCCTGGGCGTGGTGCCCGTCGTCGCGGTCATTGCCCTCGCCTTCGGCCAGGCGATCTTCTCCCGGATTCCCGGGTACAAACTCTACATGTTCCTGTTCTTCATCCCGGTGATCCTGCCGGACGTCGTGGTTGCCCGGGTGCTCACCGAGGTGCTGAACAAGGTCGGCCCGCTGAACGCCTTTTTCAGCGCGATCGGCCTGGACTTTCTGGCACGGGACTGGCTCGGGGCGCCCGGCCTTGCGCTGTTCTCCATCATCGTGTCCCTGATCTGGAAGAACATCGGGTTCGCCCTGATCCTGTTCCTGGCGCGCCTGACGACAATCGATGTCGGCATCTACGAGGCCGCGGAGATCGACGGGGCGAACTCCACTCAGAAATATTTCTTCATCACCCTCCCGCTCCTCTCCTCGACGATCGCGATCTACATCGTCCTGCAGGTGATCGGGCTCATGTCGTTCCTGTTCAATTACATCCACGTGATGACGGCCGGGGGGCCCGGCTACTCCTCAACGGTGCTCGAGTATTTCATCTACCTGAACATTTTCAGGCTCCAGGAGATCGGGAAAGGCAGCGCGGCGGGAGTCATCCTCATCGTTCTGACGACCATCTTCATCTACTACTACGTCTTCCGCACATCCCGGACCGAGCGGAAGGCAGGGAGGCAGGCGAATGGCTAAAGTGCGGCAGACCACGGCGGGCTCGGTCCTGGTCCAGGTGCCCTTCGTCATCTACAGCATCACGATCGTCGCCATGGTGCTCATCCTTGTGGTGACGCCGTTCCGCTCGGGGAATGACCTGGCGCGCGGGCTCCTCGTGCGGCCAAGCGGTTTCGGGCTGGGGAACTTCCACGATGCGTTTGCCAGCGGCCTGGGTGACGGCGTTCGCAACAGCTTCTTCCTCGGGGCCTCCACCTGCGTGATCACGATCCTCCTGGGAGGGATCGCGGGCTATGGCATCTCCTTCATGAAATTCCGTTTCAGGAAGGGTCTGGCTTCCTTCATGAACGCGTGCATCTACATTTCCACGATGCTCATTGCGCTGCCCTTGTTCCTCCAGTACAGGGACCTGCACCTGGTGAACAATCTGCTGGGCGCACTGCTGATTTTCCTCGGCTTGCGCCTGCCCTTTTCGGTGTACCTCTTCAAGAGCTACTTCGATGAGTTCTCCAGGGAGCTCATAGAGGCGGCCAAGATGGACGGTGTGAGTGACCTGCGCATATTTGCCAGCATCGTGTTTCCCCTGTCCCGGGGCGTGGTCATCACGGTCCTTCTCTTCAATTTTTCGGCGGTCTGGACCGACTACCTCATCGGACTTCTGTTCCTGCAGCAGGACAAGCTCATGACAATCATGCCGAAGATCATGTACATCTTCGGGTCGGGGCCAATGGTGACGCACGCGACCTCCCTGGGGCAGGGATTCGCGGGGCTTTTCGTGGCGACCCTTCCGATCGTCGTCATCTATCTCTTCACAAAGAAATACTACGTCGAGGGACTCACCCTGGGGAGCCTGAAGTGAGTGACCCCGGAGACCGGATGCGGAGTATCGTGACGACGGCGGACGTCGCGCGCGCGCTCAACATTTCCCGCAGCACCGTGAGCCGGGCCCTCAACGATCATGGACTGGTGAACGCGGACACCAAGGCTCTTGTGCGGGAGACGGCACGCGCCATGGGTTTTCTTCCCAACCGCGCGGCCCGCTCCATGCGGCGCAAC
>PMZS01000037.1:0-717 GCA_003170115.1 Spirochaetaceae bacterium | reverse complement strand
GACTACGGCGTGCACATCGAGCTTCGCTCCGCGGACCTGCGCCATCCCGAGCAGCAGATCGATATGATAGGATCCCTGAAGGGGGAGCACGTGGATGGCCTTGCAATCTCCCCGGTGGACCCGGCCGCGCTGCTGGAGACCATCGATTCCCTGACGATGGACGGCATTCCCGTCGTCACGATAGGATCGGACATTCCAGAAAGCCGGCGCATTTGCCACGTCGGGTGCGACTACATCGATTCCGGACGAATCGCGGCGCAGCTCATGGGGATATTCGTTCATGGAGAAGGCAAGGTCGGCATCATCACGTTCAGGGATCCCGTGCTTCCCATCCAGCAGAGAATCATCGGTTTCCGCCAGGCGATCGCCGATTATCCCCACATCGAGCTGAACGGCCCCTTCAAACTCTCGCGCACCGGCGAAGACGCGTACGATTTCGTGCGCAACTACGTCCGCGGAGAGGCCGGCCTCCAGGGGCTTTTCGTGAGTTATGGAATCCTGGAGACTGTCGCCCGCGCCGTCAAGGACGAGGGGATGCAGGGCCGCATTCACCTCGTGGGATTCGACATTTCCCGCGAGATCGCGGCGCTGATCCGTGACAGGGTGGTGGATGCGGTCATCTGCCAGGAGCCGTTCGACCAGGGGTATTACACAATGAAAATTCTCCACCAGTACCTCGTGGAGAAGACGCGTCCGCGGCAGACCATCATCCATACC
>PMZS01000279.1 GCA_003170115.1 Spirochaetaceae bacterium | reverse complement strand
ATCCGCCAGTCGACGCCCACCACGTCCCCCCCGCACATGGCGACCTCCTCGATGTACGCGGCCGTCCCCGTGCTGAAGTTGATCACCGGAACTCCCGCGGCCGCGACGGCCGCGAAGAGCTGCCGGTTCCAGGGCTGGACGTAGCGCACGTAGTCGTCCCTTCCCAATGCGATCCCCGCCCAGGAGTCGAAGACCTGCAGCGCACCTGCGCCGGCGCGCGCCTGCGCGATGAGAAAGTCGGTGAGGACCGTGACGAGCTTCGACATCAGCCGNNCGGCGCGCCCGTGAAACCGATCAGAGGAGTGCCGCTGGAAACAAGCTCTGCGCGCGCCATGGCGATCGCCTCAAGGTGCGGGGCCAGCGCCTCGGCGGCGGGAGGGACGGCCAGCAGGTCGATGTCCCGGGTGCGCGAGATCGGGTTGCCGATGCGCGGGCCTTCTCCGCCGCCCCCTCCGAAAGAGACCTGGAGCCCCATGCCGGCAAGCGGCGGGAGAATGTCCATGAAGATGATCGCCGCGTCCAGCGGGAAGCGCCGCAGGGGCTGCAGGGTGGCCTCGACGGCGAGCTCGGGCGAAGAGAGGAGCTCCATCATCGAGTGACGTTCCCTCAGCGCGCGATATTCGGGGAGATAGCGGCCTGCCTGGCGCATGAGCCACACCGGCGTGTGCGGCGCGGGCTCGCGCCGGCAGGCCTTCAGGAAAGCGGAGGTGCCGGTGGAATCTCCCGCGGCGGCGTTCATCCCAACGGCGCCTGCCACACGGCGCGCTGCTCTTTCTCCGTCAGCTCCTCGAGGTCGGCTTCCCACCCCATGGAGTAGGTCCGGCCGAGCATCGTGAACTCCTCGCGAAACCGCAGGGCCGAAAAGGCATCCCCGGCCAGGAGGGGGCGAACGGTCGAAAGGAAATAGCCGGGATCTTCGTCGAAGACAAGGAGCTGGACGAACAGCCGCCGGTCCAGGCTCTGCGGTTCTTCGTTCCGCGCCCGGCCTTTCTCGCTCAGGTCGAGGGCCGGGCCCTGCGGCGGGCCTATTCCGTCAGCCATCGGGCGGCTTCCTTCGCATGATAGCTGATGACGATGTCCGCCCCGGCGCGCCGTATTCCGGTGAGCGCCTCGAGCACGGCCGCCTTCTCGTCCAGCCAGCCCTGGGACGCCGCGGCCTTGAGCATCGCGTATTCGCCGCTCACGTTGTACGCGACGAGCGGGTGCTCGGAAAAATTGTCGCGGAGCAGCCGGATCACGTCCAGGTACGGGAGCGCCGGCTTGACCATGAGGAAGTCCGCCCCCTCCCGCACGTCCAGCGCGGCCTCACGGAGCGCCTCGCGGGCGTTGGCGGGATCCATCTGGTGGCCACGACGGTCCCCGAACTTCGGCGCGCCCTGTGCCGCCTCCCGGAAGGGGCCGTAGAAGGCGGAGGCGTACTTCACGGCGTACGACATGATGGGAAGGTGGGCGAATCCACCGATATCGAGCGCCTCCCGGATGGCGCCCACCATCCCGTCGATCATGCCACTGGGCGCCACGATATCCGCGCCCGCCTCCGCGTGGGAAAGGGCGATCCTTCGGAGAACGTCGAGAGTGCGGTCATTCAGGAGATACCCTTCCGGCAGGGAGAGCACCGGGCGCGGCGCACCCGTGTTCAGGATGCCGCAATGGCCGTGGTCGGTGTACTCGCACATGCAGACATCTGTGATGACCACGAGGTCCGGGCACCGGTCCTTCACCGCCGCAATGGCGCGCGGGATGATTCCGTCTTTTGCGTGGCTCTCCGATCCCGCGGGATCCTTCGTCGCGGGAATGCCGAACAGGAGGACCGCGGGAATGCCGAGGGCGGCCGCCTCAAAGGCCTCCTCGGCGAGATTCTCGACGGAGAGCTGAAAGATCCCGGGCATGGACTGGATCGGGTTGCGCACGCCGCGGCCATGGACCGCGAACAGGGGATACACAAGGTCGCCCGGAGAGAGCGTGGTTTCCCTGATCATCCCCCGCACGCCCGGGAGCGCGCGAAGCCGCCGGGGCCGTGCGGCAGCGGAGTCCTCCGAACGGATCACGGCGTTCCCCCGCGCGCACGCGCGAGATGCCGCTCGAGAGCGGCGACCAGCCCCTCGGCGGTGTGGGTGGGAGCTTCCACGTCCACGCGTAAACCCCTGCCCCGGGCGGTCGACGCGGTCGCCGGACCAATGCACGCAATCACGGCGCGGCGCGCGGCCTGGGCGAGACGTCCTCCGGCGCGCACCTGGTCGCACCACGAGGTGACCGCGGAGCTGCTGGTGAAAAGGATCGCGTCCACGCCCGCGTACAGGGGAGCGAGATCTTCCTCCGAGGGTATGCAGGGATCCGTCCTGTAGGTCGGGACATCGCTCACCACGGCGCCGTGATGCCGCAGGAGGACTGCCGCGTCCTCCCGGCCGTCCCGCGCGCGAGGCATGAGCACCCGCACGCCGCCAAGCCCCTCGGACGCGGTCTCGACAATTCCCTCGGCAAGCGCGATCCCCGTATGAACCGCCGGCATGAAGTCGATGCTGACGCCGTGTCGACGAAGGGCTTCCGCGGTGCCCGGACCGACTGCCGCAACCCGGGGCGCGCCGTTTGTCCACGGCCCTTCTCCGCGGGCTGCCTCGAATCTCTTCATGAAGAGCTCCACGCCGTTCGCGCTCGCAAAAACGAGCCAGCCATAGGAAGCGAGGTTCTCGATGGCCGCATCCAGCTCGCGCGTGTCCTCCAGGGGAGCGATCCGGATCAGGGGGAGCGCGACGGGCACGGCGCCCGCCTCGGCAAGCCTCCTGCACAGCTCGTCGGACTGCTCGCGCGCCCGGGTGACCAGGACGCGCAGCCCGCGCAGGGAGGAGCCTGCCGGCACCTGCGAAACCGGGCGCCTGGCGGCCGATGCGATCAGTTCGGCGGCGCCCTCGCGCAGCGCCTTGTCCGCGAGGGACGCGACCAGCGCCGCGTGGTCCTCTCCCTCGCCCTCCACGTCCACCGACCGGCTCCCGTCCAATGCGGAGACCCTGCCATGGAGGACCAGGCGTCGACCCCTCGCCCGCGCGTACGCCCCGACCGGAGCCGAGCATCCGCCGCCGAGGGCACGCAGGAAGCCGCGTTCCGCGTCCGTCTCCGCATGGAGGGCGGGTTCGTCGAGCCCCGCGAGCACGGCTCGCGTCGCCTGGTCCGCGGTCCGGCACTGGACCGCAAGCGCCCCCTGCCCAGGGGCCGGCAGGATCTCGAAGACCTCGAGCCACTGGGCGATTTTTCCGGCCAGCCCGAGCCGGAGAACGCCCGCGCCGGCAAGGAGGGTCGCATCGTATTCCCCGGATTCCACTTTCCTGATCCGCGTCTCAACGTTTCCCCTGATGGGACGGACAACAAGGTCCGGCCGCAGGGCGAGCAGCTGGGCCTGCCGCCGCGTGCTGCTGGACCCGATCAGCGCGCCGGCGGGGAGCGCCGCGAGGCTCCGCCCTTCCCGCGAAACGAGGACCTCCCGCACCTCCTGCCGGCCAAGCACCGCGCAGACGCACAGCTCGCCGGGGTCGTCCACGGGCAGATCCTTGAGCGAGTGCACCGCGATGTCGATTTCCGATGCGCGCAGCGAGGTTTCAATGCGTTCGGTGAAAACCCCGTCACCCCCGATTTCCGGCAACGGGCGGTCGGTGATGTCGTCCCCACGGGTTTCGATTTGGACGATCTCGCACTCGACGCCGCGGCCCCGGAGGAGCGCCGCCACAGCGTGTGCCTGCCAGAGGGCGAGACGGGAGGACCGCGTGCCCAGGCGTATTCCGCGGCGCATCATTCCGCTCCTCCGTACATAACGCTGAACTCACGAGAAATTGCGGCGCTCACCTCGGGTTGCAGAGAAGCTACTCTGCGTTTCCGGTGATGTCAAGACAAGCGAGGAAACGCCACGCCCGCTTTCCCTCGCGGATCTTCATGAACGTCCCGCCCATGGCGCCGTGCTTGTCTTCCTTTTCCGCGCGGCCTGCGCTTTCTGACGAGTGCCTCTCCTACTTCTCCACCACGATCATCACCTTCATCGCGCGTTCGCGATTGGCCTCGATGTACTCGTATGCCTTCTTGTAGTCCGCAAACTCGAAATGGTCGGTGATGAGGGGCGCCAGGCGGATCTTCCCTGACTCCACCAGCTCGATAGCCTTCTTCCAGTCCGGCTCCCGATACATCAGGGTGCCGATCAGCCGAAGCTCCCGGTCCTGCACCGTTCCCAAATCAAGAACCGGTTTGTCGCCGAAGACTCCGACCACGATGATGTCCGTGCCTTTGCGGGCCACGGCGACCGCCTGTGAGATGGTCTGAGGGCTGCCGACGCATTCGAGGATGAGGTCCGCCTTTGCTTCGCCGAAGTGCTCCTTCACGGCTGCCGCAAGGTCGGTATTGCCGATGTTCACGCAGAGATCGATCCCGCATTCCCTCGCCTTGCCCAGGCGGAAGTCGCTCACGTCGGTGATCATCACCTGTGCGGCCCCCAGACCCTTCGCGGCCTGGGCCACGAGGTTGCCGATCGGCCCGGCGCCCAGGACGAGCACCTTCATCCCGGAGACGTCGCCGGCGCGTCCCAGTGCGTGCACCGCAACGGCGGCAGGCTCGATCATCGCGCCGTGCTCCAGGTCCATGCGCGTGGGCAACTTCAGGACCTTGGAGGCGTCCACGGCAAAGTACTCGGAGCCCGCGCCGGTCGTCTGGAACCCCATGACCTTCAGGCTGTCGCAGATATGGTACGCCCCGTGCCGGCACGGGTAGCAGGTCCCGCATGTCACCTGGGGCTGGAATGTCACCTTGTCCCCCGGGGCAAGACCCCGCACGGACCCGCCCACCTTCTCGATGACGCCGGACACTTCGTGTCCCTGCACGACGGGGTAGGGTGTGAGGGCGTGCTTGCCGTGATAGACGTGGATGTCGGAACCGCACACGCCGATCCGTTTCATCCGGATGAGGACTTCTGTCGAGGCCGGCACGGGAAGGGGAACGTCGCGGAACTCTATGACGCCGGGAGAGGTCATGACGGATTGTTTCATCGCTCCATCCTACCGCGCCGTTGTGCGGGTGACCAGCTCCAGCGCGAACGCACCGAGCTCCGCTTCGGTCTTCTCATCCAGGCCGCTGATGCCGATCGCGCCCACGACCTGCCCCTCGACGAGAACGGGAAGCCCGCCGGCCCATCCCGTGTAGCGGAGGTCTCCGAAGTTGGTCATTGGGAAAGGTACCGTGCGGGAGGATTCCCCGACGGCTCCGGAGGGGCGCCGTTCGCGCGCGGCGGTGAACGCCTTGTTGATCGCGATCTGCACGGGCGGGAGGTGGCAGCCGTCCATGCGCAGGAAGGCGATGAGCTCGCCGTGGGAATCCGTCACCGCAACGCACGCGGCTTTGCGATCCGCTTCGAGCCTGCGGCGTATGGCATCGATCACGTCCTGCGCCTCGGCGTGGGAAAGGTTCATCGTCTTGTACATGCCCGTTCCTTTCAGCGGGGGACCGACGGCAACCGGTCCGCGATCACCTGCATTTCTTTCACATCATCGGCGGAGAGTTCCAGGCACCCGCCGACCGCATTCTCCCGGGCCTGCACCGGATCACGCGCGCCCACCAGGACGTGGGTGATGCCGGGCTGCCGGGCAGTGAGAGCAATGACGAGCTGCGGGAGGGTGGCGTGGTACTTGTCCGCGAAGGGGCGCAGATCGGCGAGAATCGAGTTCACCCTCTCGATATTCTTCGCGCTGAACGTCGGATTGCCCTTTCGCGTGTCGCCATCCGGGAACATCCTGCCCGCGCGCATGGCGCCGGTCAGCAGGCCCTGCTCCATGGTGAAGTAGCTGAGGATGGCGATGCGGCGATCCACGCAGTGAGCCACGAGCCCGCTTGTGTCGAGCTTCCTGTCCAACAGGTTGAACTTCTCCTGGGCCGAAGCCACGGCCCCGTAGCGCCGCAGCTGCTCGACGTTCACGTTCGACACGCCTATCGCCCGGATCTTTCCCTCCCGCTGCAGCGCCTGGAGGGCTTCCATGGTGACCTCGATGGGCGTCGTGGACTCCTGCCAGTGCGTCTGGTACAGGTCGATGACGTCGGTTCCCAGCCTGCGCAGGCTCTGCTCCACCTCGTGGCGGATGGACTCCGGGCCGAGGTAGCGGTGGATTTCGTATCTCGCGGGGGTCTTGCTGGGCCCCTTCTCGTCCGCGTAGCCGTCGAACTCTCCCTTGTCCGTGTCCCAGCGAAGCCCGCACTTGGTCGCGAGTATGGCCTTGTCCCGACGGCCCTTAAGGGCCTTGCCCACGATCTGTTCCGCCAGCCCGAACCCGTAGATGGGGGCGGTGTCGATGAGGGTCACGCCCATGTCCAGGCTTGCGTGGATCGCCTCGATGGATTTTTTCTCGTCCGTGCCTCCCCAGAACCAGCCCCCGATGGCGAAGGTGCCGAGTCCCAGCACTGAAGCATGAACGCCCGACGCCCCCAGTTCCCTTACCTTCATCATGGCACTCATGCCCGCTTCTCCTTTCCCGTCTTTTGCGTCCTCACGCGTCGTCACTTGATCATCGAAACCTTGGTACGATCGAATGTCAGAAAGACGCTCACAATGATCACTGCTCCGAGGATGCTCTGCTGGAAATACGCGTTCACTCCGACCACGTTCATTCCGTTTTCCATCACGGCAAGCACGAGAGCGCCGATCAGTGTATTCACGGGACCGCCCGTCCCCCCCGTGAGCGCGGTGCCGCCCACGACCACCGCGGCAATCGAGTTCAGGATGTACACTTTCCCCAGCGAAGGGTCGCCGCCGTACTGGCCGCAGGACAGGAATATCGCGGCAAGGGAAGCCCCCACGCTGGAGAGAATGTGCGCAAGATTGCGGGTCCGGGTGATATCGATGCCGGACATCCAGGACATCGTGATATTGCTGCCGACATAGAAGATGCTTTTCCCGCTCACGGTGAATCGCAGCAGGATGTAGTACACCACGAAGATGAGCAGGGTGAGCACGAGGAGGTTGCCCACGCGGAGAAAAGAACCGTTCACGATGTCCAATACCCCGTAAAGAGCCGCCGGCGCGACAACGGGAAGCGGCGAGACGAGCAACGCGAGACTCATCAGGATTCCGCCCGTTCCCAGCGTGGCAATGAAAGAGGGGATTTTGATCCGGGTGAGAATATTGCCGTTGATATATCCCACCAGGGCGCCTGTCACCAGACAGAGGGGAAACGCCCAGAACCCGATGACTTTGACCGTGACCACGAACAGCACCGAAATGAATGACATGAGCCCGCCGACGGAAAGGTCGATCCCGCCGACGAGAATCGTGCACATCTGGCCCAGCCCGACCACCAATAGAATCGCGGCGTAGGAAGCGATCGTGTTCAGGTTGTACGCGGAGAGAAAGTTGCGGTTTCCCAGGGCAAAGAGGAACGCGAGCACGACCAGCAGAGCGATCGCGTAAAGAATCGCGGGTGTGCGCAGCCTCCGCGCCCGCGCCCGCCCGGGTTCAGACGCGGACGAAGAGTTCCCCGGTCCCAGTGAATCCATATCTGCTTTCCTCCGATCGTTGCCGCGTCTAGACGATAAGGCCGATGACGTCTTTCGGACTCGGCTTCCGTTTTGGCGGACAGTCCAGCTCCCCCACGAGCCTCCCGTCCTTCATGACGAGCATCCGGTTGCCCAGCCCCAGATCCTCCTCCAGGGTGTCGCACATGACGAGCATCCCGATCCCCTGGCGCGCGAGCTTTCGGACGAGCCTGTAGATATCGTCCTTGGCCCCCACGTCCACCCCGCGCGTCGGATGGTCCAGCACGAGAAGCTTCACCTGAGAGCTCAGCCATTTCGCGATCACCGTCTTCTGCTGGTTGCCACCGCTCAGATTTGCGCAGAGGGTGCCGGCGGACGGCGTCTTGATGCGGCATTCCTCGATCCACTGTGTCGCGTTGTTTCTCTCGCGGGCGGGGCTGACGAGCAACCCGCTCCTCAGCCGAGCCAGCACGAGGAGGTTCACGTTCTCCGCCACCGTCATGCCCAGGGCGAGTCCCTCGCTGCGGCGGTCTATCGGGATATGGCCCTGCCCCGACGCCACGGCGTCGCTGGGAGAGCCGGGCGTGAGCTTCTTTCCCCCGAGAATGACTGTCCCGGCGTCCGCCTTTGCCAGGCCGTTGACGCAGCGACAGACTTCCTCCTTCCCCGACCCGACGAGCCCGACAAGGCTCACGATCTCTCCCTTCCTGACGAAGAAGCTTATCGGTTCGAACGCTCCTCGTTTGGCCAGGCCCTGGACTTCCAGAACCTTCTCCTCGTCGTCCGGGACGATCTGCTCGTCTTCCAGGTAGCGGTCGGCCGTGAATGCGTGGCCGACCATCTGCTGTTCGATGTCCGTGATCTGCGCGCCCGAGGCCGGCATCTCCGTGACGTTTCTGCCGTCCTTCAGGATCACGATGCGGTCCGAGTTTTCCACGACCTCCTGGAGTCGGTGGGAAATCAGGATGATCGAAGCCTCCTTCTTGATGCTCTGCAGAATCGCGAACAGAGTGTCTCTCTCTCCCTCGGTGAGGACGGTCGTGGGCTCATCCAGGATGAGAATCGGGTTGGCCTGCCCATAAAGCCGGGAAAGCCAGAGCAGGCGGGCGATCTCCACCATCTGGCGCACGGCGGGTGTCACCTCCGCGATGCGGGTGTCCTGGTCCTCGGAGACCATGACCCGCTCCAGCATGCCGCGCGCGGTCTCCCGCATGGCGCGCCGGGAAAGAAAACCGAACTTCCGAAACCCGATTTCGTGGCAGAGGAACAGGTTCTCCATGATGGACAGGTTCGGGACGAGCGAGCCGTCCTGAAACACCATGCCGATGCCGTACCGCATGGCATCGGCAGGGTCCTTCAGGGTGACCGACCTGCCTCTCAAAGTGAGAGTCCCGGCGTCCGGCTGCACGAGGCCGATCAGGATTTTCATGAGGGTGGATTTCCCCGCGCCATTTTCCCCGACGAGCCCGATGATCTCGTTGGGGGAGACGACGAAATCCACCGCGTCCAGCGCGACGACTCCGGGATAGGACTTCGTGATGCCCCGCAGCTCGAACATGGGCTCTTTCTTCTCAGTCGTCATGCCGATGTCACCCCTCTTACTTGATGAACCCGAGCTTCCTGCGATCAATCGTGAGGGCGACGGCCGCCACCAGTACGACGCCGTTCACCGCTTCCTGCGCATACGGGTTGACATTCAGGAGAATGAGCCCGTCGTTCAACGCCGTGACGATGAGCGCACCCAGGGCGGCATTCTTGGCCCCGCCGATGCCGCCCGTGAGGGCGACTCCGCCGACAGCCACCGCGGTCACGGCGGGAAACAGCAGGTTGTTGCCCGTGATGGCCTGCGAGCTCCCCAGCCTCGTGGACAGGAAAAGCGCGGCCAGACCATAGAAAAACCCGGCCAGGGTAAATACGACGATCTTGATTCTCGTGACGTTCACGCCGGCCTGCCGTGCCAGCACCTCGTCCCCGCCGATGGCATAGAGGTAGCGGCCGAAGCGGGTCCTGTCCTGGATGATCTGCAGGAAAACCACGAGAGCCAGGGCGATGAGCGCGATGAGGGGGATTCCAAACACGGTGCCGGTGACAAGCTCCTGGAATCGTGTGTCCAGGAGGGCGACGGTCTGTCCGCGGCTCACGAAGACCGCGAGCCCCCAGAGGATCCAGCTCATGCCCAGGGTGCCGATGAAGGAAGGGATGCGAAGCTTCGTGTTGCAGATCCCGCTCACGAATCCCGCCACTCCGCCAAGACCCAGCGTGATGGGCAGGATCCAGAGGCCGACGTCGTTCGCATTGAATTTGTTGCGGAGGAGCAGCCCGACGAACACGACGCACAATGCCACCACTCCCTCCACCGACAGGTCGATCCCTCCCAGGACCACGACCTGGTGGACGCCCACCGCGATGATCGTCGGTATTGCGGCCAGGCTCAGGATGACCTGGAGGTTTGCGGGGCTCAGGAACCTGCCGCGTGTGCCGATGGCAAAGATGGCGATCACGATAATCAGAGAAAGGATCTGACCGGACACCCCTGCCCGGCGCAGCCATGCTCCCGCCGTGCCGAGCGGGAGCATGATTCGAATCCGGCCGCCTGCGCGCTTCCCGCCTTCCACCTTTTCGCGTAAGCCAGTCACTTGTCCTCCCGTTTCCGATTGAATGTTTTCGTAAGTATCAGGGATACAAGGCGATTTTTCCAGCCTCGGCTCTGCGCGCTACGGGAGGGAGGTGCCGGATTCCTCCGGCCCCCCCCTGCTCAGTTGTTCCTAGGGAATAGCAACGGACCACTTGGCAAAGAAGTTCGAGAAGTCGTAGTTGGGCGTACTGTCGAGGTAATCATGGACGATCTGATCGACGTTCGCCTTGTTCACGTTCACTGCCGGGATCTCGAACTGGCGGTACTTCTGGGGCTGCGCCGCAACGTCGAGCTTCCCCTGCTTCGCGGCCAGGGACATCGCGAGCCCCAGCCCTGTCTGGTACTTGGCGTCATTCATGACGGTGGCGGCAGCCGTGCCCGCCTTGATGGCGTCGAAGAGCTCGGGGATGCCGTCCGTGCCCGTCACTAAGACCTTGCCCGCGAGCCCCGCCTCCTTGAGCGCCTGGATGGCGCCCATGGCCATGTCGTCGTTCGCGCACCAGACCCCATCAATGTCGGGATGAGCAATCAGCATCTCCCTGGTCTGGTTGTACGCCTTGGTGCGGTCCCAATCACCCGCAACCCACTGCACGAGCTCGACTCCGGTGTTCTCCGCGAGCGCCTTCTGGAGACCCTGGAACCGCTCCGCCGCGGGCGTGTTGGCAAGCAGACCCTGGATCGCGAAGACCTTTCCCTTGTTCGGCGTCCGGAATGACTTGAACAGCTCGGTGCCGGTGAAATAGCCTGCGGCGATGCCGTCGAACGACACGTGGGCAACCCAGTGTTTGAAGTTCCATACCTTCACGTCCGCGGGCTTATTCCACCAGGTCAGGAAGTAGACGCCGGCCTGGTCGAGGATCTTGGCAATGGCGACATCGTCAGTTTCCTCGTTCGGGTCGATGAAGAACACGACGTTCCCGCCGGTTTTGGCCACCTCGGCCTTGATATCGGTGATGCCCTTCTGGCTGTTTGCTTCGGTCGTCAAGACGTCGACCGGCAGACCGACTGACTTGCCGAACGCTTCGGCTCCGACCTTGTAGTTGTTCTGATAGGGGTTGGACAACGTCCGGATTGAAATTGCGAGAGTCGTGGGTCCTTTCTGTTCCTGCCCCCCGGTTGCAAAGAGCGACGTCACGCACGCAAGACTCAACAGCACGATGGCCGTGGTCACAAGGATTCTTCTCATGTTCGATTCCTCCTACTGCTCTCTGAAAGTCTTTTCGGCGAAAACCCCGGGAAACGGCACCGCCGGATCCCGCACGCAATAACTTTCTGCTCTTTTCCTTCTCACCTCCTTCGCAACGTCGACGCGCTCACCCGAATTCGGGCTTCCGACAACCGGCGCTCGACTGACGACAAATGTTAACATACTTTTTAAATATGTCAACATGTTTTAAAACAGCATTTGCTAATATCACAGCATTATTCCACCAGGAGTTTTCTGTTTGAATCTGGGAGCTCAGTGTGAGTGAAAAACGAGTCGCTTTGAAAAGAAATCATCGATTACAAAGGAAGCGCCGCCAATCACGCCGCGTTCCTCTCCGAGCGTGGAATACTCGATCCTGACCTGCTTCTCCACGTCGGGCAACCCGATATGCCGCATGCCATCCCGCAGCTTCTCCAGGAAGAAGGCGCCAGCCTTGACGTACTGACCCTGGATGATGATCAGCTCCGGGTCGTTCACCATGATGACGTTGCCCAGGCCCAGGATGAACCATCGAGCGACATCGTCAATGAGGGAGGCGCAGAACGGATCCCCCGTGCTCGCCAGCTCGCAGACGGCGTCAATCAGTATGTCGTCCGGTGTGCCGTTGGAGAAAAGAGGGGAGCTCACGCCTTGCGCTCGCGCATCCTTGATCATCCCCCGCAGGCGCTTTGCGGATACCATGGCCTCGAAGCAGCCTCGGTTCCCGCAGATGCATGCGGGTCCGTCGACCGGGTTCAGCGTCATGTGGCCGATCTCACCCGAGAGGCTCTGGGAGCCGCTGACCAGCTCGCCGTGCGTCATGATGCCGGAGCCCAGTCCTTCGTTCAGCGCGTCGATGATGATGAAGTTCGTCACGCCGCCCGCGACCCCCTTCTCCCGCTCCGCTACCGCCTGGTACCTGTTCACACAATCGATGAAAATGGGCACTTCGTAACCTTCCCCCAGCTTGTCGCGGAGAAGCTGCACAAGGGGTACGTCTCTTCCCCACGAGGGATAATGAGGTGAGTAAATGGAGATTCCCCGGGAGGCGTCGGCGAGCCCCGGGAGTGCAAGGACCACGCCGATGAGTTTCTCGCTGCTGCTGGCCTTCATTGCCACGAAACCGCGGATGATCTCCACCAGCTGGCCGAGGATGAAATCCAGCCCGCGCTCCGCCGTCACTTCCAGCTTGCGGTAGTAGGTGATGTCCGCGCCGAGGTCGGCCGTGACGGCAATGATCGAATCCGGCGTGATATGGATGCTGATGACATACCCGAAGTTGCTGTTGAAACGATACAGCTCGGGCTTCTTCCCGCCCTCTTCCGTCGACTCGCCCTTGCCGGCAGAGAGCACGAGCTTCATCGCCGTGAGGAGATCGATCGTTTTCTTCACCGTGGTTTTGCTCAACCGCACCGCGTGCGAGATTTCCGCCACAGAGAAGGTGTCCCGTTGACGGATCAGAGCAAGAGCCCCGCGTATGTTGTTCTGCTTGTGCGCTTTTATGGGATCCCCCGCCGCCCTTTCACGCCCGTATTCTCCGGAGCCACCGGGACAACCAGGGGCCTGTTGCCGGAGTCATTCGAACGCGGTATTCTACCATATGGATGGCTCGTGCGAATATGCACCCATGTGCAGCGTATGTTTCCTTTCCTAACGTAGCTGATCTGCCTGATTTGTCAAGTCCTTATACAACGATATTTTCAAACATCTTTGGATAATTGACAGCCCGTGGGCCGAAGCCTATGCTCCTGTACAAAGGGAGGCACAGGAATGGACCTCGAACTGAAAGGAAAGCGCGCGGTGATAAGCGGCGGCAGCGTGGGAATCGGTCTTGCCGTTGCCCATGCATTGGCTGCCGAAGGAGTCGATATCGCGATTCTGGCCCGGGACAAGCCGCGCGTAGAGGCACAGGCGGCCGGTATCGCCAGGGCGCATGGCGTCAGGAGCTTCGGGCTTGCCGCTGATGTGTCCAAAAAGGAGGACATAGACGCGGCGGTCGTCCGGATCGCGACGATCTTCGATGGCGTGGACATTCTCATCAACAACGCGGGAACGGGGACCTCGGAGACGATCATGGATGCGCCGGACGAGAAGTGGAACCATTTCTGGGACCTTCACGTCATGGCGGCTGTGCGTCTCTCCCGTGGGATGGTGCCGCTCATGAGGAAACGGGGAGGCGGGGTCATCCTGAACACCGCATCGATCTGCGCGAAACAGCCGCTGGGCTACGAGCCGATCTACAACACGACCAAGGCGGCGCTCGTCATGTTTTCCAAGTGTCTTTCCAACGAGCTCATCAAGGACAATATCCGGGTGAACGCGGTCAATCCCGGACTGATCCTCACGCCGGACTGGAAAAAGACCGCGGCGCTCCTTACGCAGGGCTCCTCCACGACCGTGGACCAGTATCTGGACAAGATCGCAAAGGACAACGCTCCCATCGGGCGCTTCGCGACCCCGGAGGAGCTCGCCCATTTCTACGTTTTTCTCTGCTCGCCGCGCTCCAGCTACTGTGTCGGCTCGAGCTACTACGTTGACGGAGGCTGGCTGAAAACGATCGACTAGGATCACTCAGTCCGCGATGCCCCTCAGCCCGGCCTCAGCTCCGAGAGCGTGGCCGGCATCTCGTGCTTCGTGTTCACCATCTGTGGTCCCGTCACCAGGTCGAAACAGGTGACGACCAGCCGGCCCTGCCAGATGATGGGCTCCCCGGGCTGATCCAGCTCGCCGTTCAGGCCGTCGGAATCCGGGCTCTGGGCGATTCGCGTCACCTTTCCGTTGGGAGAAACCCGGGCGATCGCGTTCGCGCAGAAGTCCGCGATGTAGATATTCCCCTCCGAATCGATGATCATGCCGTCGGTGGATTTCAACTGGGCCGGATCCCTTGCCCAGACCGTGTTCTCCTTCGCCGTGCCGTCATCGTTGAAGGTGATCTTGTGCACGGCGCCGTCCCCGAAGTTCCCCACGTACAGGTTGCCGAACTTGTCGAACTCGATCCCGTCGGCCCCGTACTGGATATCGCGGTTGTGAGTAATGAAAGTCGTAAAAATGTTCCTGTCCGCCAGGGTGTTGGTGATCGCGATGTTCTCATCGTCCAGGCCGAAGCGGTACACACAGCTCATCAGGAGACCAGATGGGTCCTTCACACGGGAAAGCATGCTGTGCGTGACGTAGAGGTGATTGCGGTTGATTCGCATCCCGTTGGGATGCTCCATGCTGTGAGCAACGACGGTAGTTTTCACCACCTTGTTGTCCCGGATCCTCAATCGGAGGATGCGACCCTTGAACACCAGCTCGGGAGCCCCCGACCAGCCCTGGTTGTCGACAACGTACAGGTCTCCGTCAGGACCGAAGGCGATGCCCATGGGGAAGGCGTGGCCGGTTTCAGGGGAGACGGGAACGTCAACCCACTTGGAGGCTTTCCTGTTGACGTCGAACTTCACGAGGCAGCCGGGCTTCGAGGGGTCTGCGTAGTTGGGGCAGGCAAGAATCAGGTTGCCGTCGGAATCGATGGCCATGCCGTCCGGCGTGCTCACGTAGTCCGGGAGCTTTGCAAAGAGTCCTGGTTTCTGCATTCGTTGTTCCACCTTTCGTGCCCTCAGGAATTCCTTCCGAACCTCGGGAAAAGGGGGGCAAGGGAATCATAGCTGTCGTTCAACAGGCCTTTTGCCTGTGCGTACACCGGCGCCGTGCCCGGGTCCGCGCGGACCCGGGCAGTGATCTGAATGAACCTGCCCGCGACGTCGAAGTCCTTGAACACGCCGCAGCCGACGCCGCCGATGATCGCCGCGCCCATCGAGGTGGCCTCTTCGAGGTAGTTCGGCCTGAGGATCTCCGCCTGGTACACGTCGGCCATGATCTTACGCCACACGTCGCCTCTTGCGCCGCCGCCGATCACGGTGATTTCGGAGATCGACGTGCGCGCCCGGAAAATATCCAGAATGATGCTCAGGTTCAGCGTGATTCCTTCCATGACGGCCCGAAGCACGTCCGCCCGTGTATGCGCGAGCGTGAGGCCGATGAGCGCGCCCTTTGCATCAGGGTTCCATCGCGGTGTCCGTTCCCCCAGAAGGTAGGGCAGAAAAACAAGCCCGTTCGCCCCGGGGGGAGAGGTGGCGATCCGCGCATTCATCAGCTCGTAGGGACTGGAGCCGCTCTCCGCGGCGGATATTTTCTCCTGCGTGCAGATCTCGTTCTTCAACCACGCAAATGCGCTCCCGGCCGTCTGC
>PMZS01000127.1 GCA_003170115.1 Spirochaetaceae bacterium | reverse complement strand
TTCTGGGCCACGTGGTGTGGTCCGTGCAAGCAGGAGATGCCCGAAATGCAGGCGCTCTACCAGAAACTGAAGGGCAAGGGCTTCGAGGTCGTGGCCGTGGACATGATGGAGGACAAGGCCACCGTGGCGAAATTCGTGAAGACCAGCGGCTACACGTTCCCTGTGCTCCTGGATTCCAAGGGCGAGGTCGGGGGAGGGCCGTACGCGGCACGCGCCATTCCGACCAACTACGTGGTGGACAAAGGCGGCAGGCTCGTGGGTCGGAAGATCGGCATCGACGGCCCCGCATGGACAAGCGACGAGAGGGTCGCGCTCTTCGAATCCCTGCTTTCGCAATAGCAATCCCGCTTCGTCTTTACACGCCCGGCAGCCTCAGTGTATCACTATATCCGACTCACGAAGACTGAGGAGGCCGACTTGGACATTTTCGACAAGTGCTATGCCTTCGACACGGCCAGAGAAGCCAAGGAAAAAGGCATGTATCCCTATTTCATCCCCATCCAGGAAAGCCGGGGCACGAGGGTCATCATTGAAGGCAAAGAGCTCATCATGGCGGGCTCGAACAACTACCTCGGTCTCTCGTGGGACCCTCGGGTGAAGGAAGCCGCGATAGAGGCGACGAAGAAGTGGGGCACCAGCTGCTCTGGATCGAGATTCCTCAACGGCACCCTCGCCATTCACGAGGAGCTTGAGGCGCGCCTGGCGAATTTTGTCGGACGCCAGAGCGCCCTGTGCTTCTCAACCGGCTACCAGACCAACCTCGGCGCCATCTCCGCCCTGCTGGGCAGGGACGAGCACATCTTCTCCGACAAGCTCAACCACGCCTCGATCATGGACGGCATCTTCCTCGCCGCCGGAATGCGGGGGAAGGTGCGCGTGCACCGCTACCTGCACAACAACATGGACAGCCTGGAGAAGTTCCTTGCAGAGGAGCCGAGGGACGCGGCCAAGATGGTCGTGACCGACGGCGTGTTCAGCATGGAGGGGGACATCGTGAAGCTCCCCCGGATGAAGGAGTTGTGCACGCAGTACGGAGCGCGGCTGTACATGGACGAAGCTCACGCCCTCGGCGTGCTGGGAGCCACCGGCAGGGGCACGGAAGAGCATTATGGCATGAAGAACCACGCGGACATCCTGATGTGCACCTTCTCGAAATCCTTCGGGTCGCTCGGCGGCTTCGTGGCCGGAGATCATGACATAGTTGACTTCATCAAGCACCAGGCGCGGTCCCTCATCTTCAGCGCGTCCATGCCTCCGGCCACCATTGCGTCGGTCGGCGCCTGCCTGGAGATCATCGAGAAGGAGCCCGAGCGCGTGAGGCGCCTCCAGGAGATCGGCCGCAGGATGATCGCCGGCTACAAGTCCCTGGGGTTCAATGTCAGCGTCTCGGAGACGCCCATCGTGCCGCTTCTCATCGGTGACATGGAGAAGACGATCCTGTTCTGGCGCGAACTGTTCGACGGCGGCGTCTTCACGAATCCCGTTCTCAGCCCGGCCGTGCCGCCTGACAGCACGCTTATCCGCACCTCGTACATGGCGATCCACACCGACGAGGAGTGCGATCGGATACTGGAGATCGCGGGAAAAGCCGGGAAAAAGTTCGGGATTTTGTAGCCAGGGATGGCGAAGGGTGCCGAGTACAGGGATGTACGGAAGGCACCCTGTAGGCCCACCGCGCTTGCGCGGTGTTGGATGCCGAAGGGCGCCCTCTAGAAAAAATCCCTCAGGCGCTGCAGCAGGCCCTTCCTGCGCGCCTCTTCCTCGACGAACTCGCCAAGGCTCAGGAACTTCTGGTTCCTCTGGGAGAGCAGCGATGCCACGCTCCGGCGAGACAGCACGTTCAGGGAGGTGAGGATGTCCGCCTTGAGCGCAGCGGCAGCCCCGTCGGGGTCCTTGTGTGCCCCCTGTTCGGGCTCGGACACGATCCTGTCGACCACCCTGAACCGCAACAGGTCCTGGGGGGTCAGCTTGAGCAACGCGGCGGCTTCCCGGGCTTTCGACGAATCACGGAGCAGGATCGACGCGCATCCCTCGGGCGTGATCACCGAGTAGTACGCGTTTTCCATCATCAGCACAATGTCTGCCACCCCGATTCCAATGGCCCCCCCCGATCCGCCTTCACCGAGGATCGTGGCGATGATCGGCACCGGCAGGATCGAGAACTCCTTCATGTTCAGCGCAATGGCCTGGCTGATTCCCCGGTCCTCGCCGGAGACTCCGGGGTAGGCCCCCGGGGTGTCGATGAAGGAGAGGATGGGCCGGCCGAACTTCGCCGCCTGGTGGGCGAGCCTCAGCGCCTTGCGGTAGCCTTCGGGGTGCGCCATTCCGAAGTTGCGCTTCAGGTTGTCCTTCATGTTCTGGCCCTTCTGCTGGCCGAAGAACGTGACGGGCATTCCGTTCAGAAGGCCGATGCCGCCCACCATGGCCAGGTCATCCCCGAAGTTCCTGTCTCCGTGCAGCTCGATGAAATCGTCGAAGATCTTCTCCGCGTACTGCAGTGTCGTCGGCCTCTCTGGATGACGAGCCAGCTCGACCCTCCGCCAGGCTCCGTTCTCCACGGGTCGCGGCGCTCTCACCTTCATTTCCAGCTCGGCGAGCTCCCGGCTGATGTCGATGTCGACCTTCTCCGCCAGGCTCTTCAGCTCGGCGATCTTGTCCCGAAGGGGGTTCTCGCTCATCCGCGACCTCCCTGCGCCGGTGCGTGCGTCTTCAGGAAGAAGCTCAGGCGTTTTTTCATCTCCTGACGGGGAACCACCAGGTCGATGAACCCCCGTTCCATGTGGTACTGGGAAAGGGGGAAGTTCTCGGGAACCTTTTCACGGATGGTGCCGGCCACGACGCGAGCGCCGGCAAACCTCATGAGGGCCCCGGGTTCCGCGAGGGTCACGTCGCCGAGCATTGCGAAGGAGGCGAGGACCCCGGCAGTCGTCGGGTCCGTGAGGACCACAAAATAGGGGCACCGGGCCTTCTCCAGGGCCTGCGTGGCAACCGCGGTCTTCGCCATCTGCATGAGGGAAAGGATTCCCTCCTGCATCCGCGCGCCGCCGGAGGAGGTGAAGACGATCATGGGAAGCTTCTTCTCCGCGGCCACGAGCATGGCGCGCATGATCTTTTCTCCCACCACGGAGCCCATGCTGCCGCCGATGAAGCGAAAATCCATGACAGCGAGAACGACCTCGTGTCCGTCCACCTTGCAGAGGCCGGTGACCACCGCCTCGGTGATCCCGGTTTTCCGCGCCGCGGCTTCGAGTTTTTCCTCGTAGTCGGGGAACTCCAGGGGATTGGCGGTTTCGATATCCGCGGAGAGCTCCTGGAACACGCCCTCGTCCGCGGTGATGCGGATGCGCTCCCACGCGGTGAGCCGGAAATGATGCTCACAGTGCGGGCAGGTGTACAGGGTGGCCTCAAGTTCGTGTGCCGTGAGCCGCCGGTGACAGGAGGGGCAGGAGTTGGTTTCGTCGAGGACCGAGCGCTCATCGCGCTTCCTCTTTACCGGGTGCTCGATGAGATCGCGGATCCAGCCCTGGATCCCCTTGTTGTCTTTCACAGGGCGCCCTCCTTCAGGATTTCTCCGAGAAAGCCGGTTCCGTAGTCGCCCGAGCGGAACCGGGGGTGCGCCAGAATCTTCTTCTGCGATTCGATGTTCGTCGCGATTCCCTCGATGACGAGCTCCGACAACGCCCGCTCCATTCGGCGCACGCCTTCCGCCCGATTCTGTCCGGTCACGATGAGCTTCGCCACGAGGTGATCGTACCACGGCGGCACGTGGTAGCCGGCGTAGAGGAAGGTGTCCATCCGCACTCCGAAACCGCCCGGGCTCATGAACTGGGTCACGCGCCCCGCCGAGCGGGCGTTGATGCGGCACTCCAGGGCATAGGCCCCCAGCCGCACCTGGTCCTGCGTGATCTCCAGGGATTCGTCGCTTGCGGCGAGGAGCTGCTGGCGGATGATGTCGATGCCCGTCACCATCTCGGAGACGGGGTGCTCGACCTGGACGCGCGCGTTGACCTCCATGAAGTAGTGCTTCCCCTCCTTGACGAGGAACTCGACCGTGCCTGCCCCCGTGTATCCCAACCCCCGGAGGAGACGCACGGCATCCTCGCCCATCCTCGCGCGCAGGGCGGGCGTCACGACCGGCGACGGGCTCTCTTCGATCAGCTTCTGGTGGTTCTGCTGGACGGTGCAGTCACGCTCGCCGAGGTGGACCACGTTGCCCTTGCGATCCGCCACGATCTGGATTTCCACGTGCCGGGGGTTCTCCAGGTACTTCTCAAGGTAGACCGTGCCGTCGGAAAACGCCTTCTCCGCCTCCTGCGAGGCAATGGCCAGCACGTCGGCAAGCTGGCTGCCGCCGTGCACGATCCGCATACCCTTGCCCCCGCCCCCCGCGGCGGCCTTGACAATGACGGGGTAACCTATTCCGTCGGCCGCGTGCAAGGCCTCCTCCGCGTTGTTCACCGAGCCGGAGCTGCCGGGGATCACGGGGATGCCCAGGTCTTTCGCCGAGTGTTTGGCCCGGATCTTGTCGCCGAGCAGGTCGATGACCTCGGGATCCGGCCCGACGAACACCAGGCCCGCATCCTTCACGTCACGGGCAAAGCCGGCGTTCTCCGCAAGAAATCCGACACCGGGGTGCAGCGCGTCGCACCCGCTCAACACGCCCGCCGTCACGAGGTTTCGGATGTTGAGATAGCTCTCACGCGCCGGTGCCGGACCGACGCACACGTGTTCGTCGGCAAGACGGACGGGAAGGGAATCCGCGTCCGCCTGGGAATAGGCGACGACAGTGCGGATACCCATCTCGCGGCAGGTGCGGATGATGCGGACGGCAATCTCCCCCCGGTTTGCGATGAGGAGGCTCTGGATCATACCCGGCGGACCTCGAA
>PMZS01000243.1 GCA_003170115.1 Spirochaetaceae bacterium | reverse complement strand
GCCGGCCGCAGGGGCCGGAGATTTTCATGGAGTTCAGGGTGAGGCTCTGCTCCTTTGCCATCTTGATGGAGACGGGGCGGAGCCTGTCGGTGATCGCGTTGCAGCACAGAGCCCTTCCGCAGATTCCCAGGCCTCCCACCACGCGCGCCTCGTCGCGCACGCCGATCTGGCGCAGCTCAATGCGCATCTTGAAGACGGCTACGAGGTCCTTCACCAGCTCGCGGAAGTCCACGCGGTTCTCCGCGGTGAAGAGGAAAAGGATCTTCTGCTCGTCCAGGAGGTAGTGGGCGCTCACGAGCTTCATGTCGAGCCCCCGCGTCTCGACCTTCTCCCGGCACAGGGCGAAGGCGCGCTCCTCCCTGAGGTCATTTTCCTGGACCCGCGCAAGATCCCCGGAGCCCGCGATCCGAAGGATCGAGTGAACCTCCTGGCCGGAGGCCAGGGGCTCGGTCTCGCGGCCGAGGACCTTGCCCAGCTCATTGCCGTATCGGGTGGGCACGACGACCGATGCTCCCACGGACAGCTCCGTCCCGGCGGGAGCATCACAGTACTCGGTGGCGCTGGAGTACAGGACCTTCACCCGCCAGACGGCACGGCCGTCGGCCGGAACGCGGGGCGCCGCGGCGTCCGGCGCGCGCGTCCCGTCATCCGGCAGAGGCTCGTCTTCGAGTGTGAGATCGTCCCGGTCGTCGACCAGGTCTTTTTCCTCATCGCTCATGAAATGCGCTCCTTGTAATCGGTGCTCACGACACGAGGTTCACGAGCATCCCGTTGATCTCGTCTATCTGCGCGAGGATCCCCAGCTGGTCCCTCTGGGCGGACAGCACGGAGACGGCAAGGGATTCAAGCTTCTCGTCCACCACCTTCAGCATGGTGAACCTCTTGCGCTTGAGGATGTTCGCGCCCGAGGTTGTCTCTTCCACGGCAAAGCTGTGCGCCACCGCGAACTTCACGAACGCCTTCACCTGCTGACGGTATTCCTTGATCGCTTCCATGGTGGGCGCCTTTTTCAGCCGGTCTCCCGCGGAGAACACCGCATCGAGCAGCTCCTCGATGCTGCGGCGCCTGTCGGCATCGCCGAACTCCTCGGGAGTGAGCTCCCCTTCCTCGGCGGCTGATTCGACCAGGCGCGAGAACTCTTTCCGCTGCGTCTTCTCCCGGCGACCGGTTTTTTTCTTCTCAGGAACAGGATACTGCCAGGGCTCCCCGAGTGAATCGATGCGCGCCATCGACCCGGCCGGTCAGCGCCTCTGCCCCTGCGTCGTGACCGCCTCTTTCTGGGGAACCTGCGCGGCGGTCTTCTGCCCGTTATTCGGAGTGCCCCGCCCAAGGTCCTGCGGGGTCGGGGCGGTGACCTTGCAGGACNNTGCGCGGCCGCCTTCTGGCCGTTGCCCGGAGCGCCCCGCCCGTTGTCCGGCGGGGGTGGGGTGGTGACCTTGCAGGAACCGTTGAAAATGACGCCCTCCTCGATGATCAGGCGCGGGGTGGTGATGTTGCCCAGAACGAGGCCCGTGGAAAGGATGATGACTTTCTCCGTGGAAAAGACCTCTCCGCGAAGGACTCCCCCGACGACGACGGTGCCCGCATGGAGCGTGCACTCCGCCCGTCCGTTCTTGCCGACGAGGACCTTTCCCTTCGTGCGGATCACTCCCGTGAAATCGCCGTCGATCCGAAGGAGGCCGTTGAGATCGAACTCCCCTTTGAATTTCGTTCCTTCCCCGATGATCGAATTGATGAAGGCGTCGTCGGTGACGTGGGAATCGCTCAATCGCTGCTCCTTAGGTTGACCGCGATGGTGGACGCATTCTCGGGGGTGATGGACAGGAACTGCATCGGGTTGACGTAGGACGAACCCAGGCGGACCTCGTAGTGCAGGTGCGGCCCGGTGGTGAGCCCGGTGATTCCCAGGTACCCTATCACGTCTCCCCGGTTCACGTGGTCTCCCTTGTGCTTGCCGGCGAATCCGCTGAGGTGCGCGTAGCGCGTGTAGAATCCGTACTTATGCTGGATCGTCACGAAATTTCCAAGATCCTCCGTGTAGCTTGTCTGCAGGACCGTGCCGTCCGCGGTGGCGACAATAGGGGTGCCGACGCCCCAGGCAATGTCCACGCCCGTGTGCATGTACCCCACCTTGGTGAAGGGGTTGGTGGTCCAGCCGAACCGGGTGGTGATGATGCCGGTGGCCCCCTTGAGGGGCCAGGTGGTGGGCGTATTCGCCATCAGGTCGCGGAACGCGGTGAGGACCTTCGCCACCTTATCCAGCGAGCCGGTGGAGTTGCCGAGGAGGCTCGTGAGGGTCTTCAGGTCGCTGAGCTCCCGGGTGCTGTCGGCGGTGGATGCTGCATCATCCGGGTAGGACGGGAAGCTTGACGCCACGAGGCTGGTCCCGCTGGCAGGGGTGGTGTCCAGGCTCTCGATGGCGGACAGCACGCCGTCAATGCTTGTCTTGAAGTGCTTGCCTGCCGTTCGGATGGAGGCGATCTCGTCCTTCAGGCTCGTGAGGGTCTTCTCGTTCGCGTCCCGCTCCTGAGTGAGCCTCACGTTCTGCTCATTGATGTACGTGAAGTGCGTGGCGAGGAAGAAGAATCCGATGAGGATGATGCTCAATGTCAGGGTGCCGAAGATAAGCGTAAAGAAGGAAATCTGGAAATTGAAAATTTTCTTTTCAGAATGGGGGATGAGCATGACGGTGAACCGCTGCTTCCCCTTCACCATGACATACTTGAAAAAACTGCCTATGGACATCCAGGCGCGACGAAACCAGGACGCTATCCTGTCGGCAAATTCTTTCTCAGCCTTCTTGTACTCCAGGACAGGCAAGGCGTATTCCTCTTCTCGGCAATCGTCTCAATACGATAGTATATGAAAAACCATGCTAGATTACCATAGGAAAGGAGTTCTGTCAAACGGAGTGCGCCCTATCCCGCCCAACTCCTGCGGCCAACAGCGTAACGGGGGGGGGGGACAGGGTCGCGCAACGCCGTCCAAAAAAAGTTTGACTTGCCCCACANNTATGCGCTATTTCGACACTCACGCACACATAGGTCTCATCACCGAAGATCCGATAGACCAGCTCATCGTCGTGCAGGAGGCCCGGCAGGAGGGGGTTCAGCATCTCGTCACGGTCTCCAATAACCTGATCGATTTCTCGCAACTGTACGAAAACCTGAAGACCGAATCCCACATCTATCACAGCATCGGGATCTCCCCCTCCTCGGTGGAGCAACCGGGGGAGGACTGGGAGGCCAAGATCATTGACGGCACCCGCCTGGAACGGGTGGTCGCCATCGGCGAGATCGGGCTGGATTATTACCGCAAGTTCGGCGACAGGGATTCCCAGGTGGAGCTCTTCATCCGCCAGCTGGAGCTCGCGGAAAAGCTCTCCCTTCCGGTCATCATCCACAACCGCGACGCAGGCTCGGACGTGCTGGATATTCTCAAGGAGCGGCTGCCGAAGAGGGGCGGTATCCTTCACTGTTACTCGGAGGACTACGAGTACGCCAAAAAAGCCCTGGACCTCAATCTCTGGATCTCCTTTGCCGGCAACGTGACCTACCGCAACGCTCGGAACCTGCAGGACACCGCCAAGAAGATACCCATGGACCGGATGCTCATCGAGAGCGAGGCGCCCTTCATGGTGCCGGCCATCCACCGAGGCAAGCGCAACAAGCCGTCCTACATCAATGAGACTGCCGAGTTCATCGCCCAGCTTCGCGAGGTCCCGGCGGAGGAGTTGACGGAGGCCCTGTACGCGAGCAGCCTCAAAGTCTTTGGACTCTCCTAAGCCGGGCCTCTTCCACGACATCACCGTTGCCTCCCTCCGCGTCCCCGGCAACGTGTGGCTGGCTCCCATGGCAGGGTACAGCGATGCCGCGTTCCGCGCCGTATGCGCGAAACAGGGCGCCCGCCTCTGCTTCACGGAAATGGCCTCCGCTGATGCGCTGTCGCGGAACAACGGAACAACGCTTCGGCTGCTGGAAAAGTCTCCCGAAGAAACCCTCACAGGCTTCCAGATCTTCGGCTCCAGCCCGTCGATCGCCGCGGCGGCGGTTCGGCGCATCACGCCCCTCCGCCCCGCGATCGTCGACCTGAATTGCGGGTGTTCCGTCCCCAAGGTGCTGAAGGCGGACTGCGGCGCGCTCCTCCTCCGCAACCCGGCCCTCATCGGTTCCATCGTCTCCGCCATGAAGGCGGAGACGGACATCCCGGTGTCCGTGAAACTTCGCCTGGGGTGGGAGGCATCCAGCCTGACCTACCTCGCGTGCGCCGAGGCGGCGGTGAAGGCGGGCGCCTCCCTTGTGACCCTTCACCCCCGTACCCGGGCGCAGGGGTTCGGCGGGACCGCGCAGTGGAATCACCTGCGAACACTGAAGGAGGCATGCCCGGTGCCCGTGATCGGTTCCGGGGACCTGTTCTCCGCCCAGGACTGCCTGCGCATGATCTCCACCACGGGATGCGACGGCGTGATGATCGCCCGCGGATGCCTGGGCAATCCGTTCATCTTCGCCCAGGCGGAAGCACTGCTCCGGGGGCTTCCCGCGCAGACGCGTATAGAACCCGAGGAGCGTCTTTCCATCGCCATGGCGCACCTGCATATGCTCGCCCATAGCGTGGGAGAGGACAAGGCCTGCCGCGACATGCGGAAACACTTCGTCGCATACACGAAGGGACTGCCGGGGGGCTCCATCGTCCGACAGAGCGTGGTGAACGCCGCCCGCGTCGACGAGTACGAGGAGATCGTGGAGAGCTACCTCCGCGATTGACGCTCCTCCCCCTTTCGTGTTTCATTCCTTCGTGGAAGACGCGAGCGATTCCCTCCGCCACCACTGCGGGGTCGTGGGCATCTCCTCCGACCAGGAAATAGACATTCCCGAGCTCCTCTTCTACGGACTTTTCTCGCTGCAGCACCGGGGCCAGGAAAGCGCCGGGCTGGCCTACCATCGACAGGGGCGGATCAAGTCATACCGAAGCGTCGGCATGGTGACCAGCGCGCTCTCCCACTACCTCACGGATGAGCACCCCTGCCGGGTCGGTATCGGGCACGTGCGCTACTCCACCCAGGGAGCGAACAAGCTGGCAAACGCCCAGCCCATAGTCGTCTCGTGCAGCAAGGGCGAGATTGCGCTCGCCCACAATGGCAACATTTCCAACTCCCGCGAGCTTCAGAAAAAACTGGTCGATGAAGGCTCGATCTTCCAGAGCACCTCCGACACCGAGCTCCTCCTGCACCTGATCGCACGCTCGCGCCAGCCGACCTTCCGGGAGGCGCTCATTGAATGCCTCGGGCTCATCGAGGGAGCGTACTGCTTCCTGCTGGTGCATGACGAGAAGCTGTATGCCGTCCGGGACCCGCACGGTTTCCGGCCGCTCGTGGTGGGTGTCCGGGAAGGCCAGGTGCTCGTCGCCTCCGAGACCTGCGCCCTGGACATGTTCCAGGCCCGGGACATACGGGAGGTCGCACCTGGGGAGATGCTCACGGTCCAAGGCACCCGCATCGGCTCCGAAATGCTTCCTCTCCCGAAGCCCGCACGCCGGGCGCACTGCATCTTCGAGCTCATCTATTTCGCGAGGCCCGATTCAACGGTCTACGCGAGGTCGGTCCACATGGCGCGAAAGAGGATGGGCGAGATGCTCGCCCGCAGTGATGAGGTGAAGGCCGACATCGTCATCGCCGTGCCGGACTCCGGCAACAGCGCCGCACTGGGGTATTCCGCGGCGTCGGGCACCCCGCTGGAGCAGGGCCTCACCCGGAATCACTACATGGGCCGCACCTTCATCCAGCCGACCGTGGCAATGAGGGAATCCGGCGTGCGAATGAAGCTTCATCCCATACGGGAGGCGATCTTCGGCAAGAGGGTCATCGTCGTGGACGATTCCCTGGTGCGGGGGACCACGGCCCGGCAGATCGTTCGGCTGCTGCGGGAGGCGGGGGCCCGTGAAGTGCACCTCCGCCTTTCCTCGCCGCCCATCCGCTACCCGTGCTTCTACGGCATCGACATCCCCACGCGGGAAGAGCTCATCTCCAACCGCCTGGACCCCGCGGGGATCGCCAGGGAGATCGATGCCGACTCGGTGCGGTTCCTGTCCCTGGACTTGCTCCGAGAATGCGTCACCGGGCCGGAGAACTACTGCCACGCATGCTTCAGCGGCACGTATCCGGTGCCCGTGCGGGAGGCCCGATGAAGACGTACAGCGAAGCGGGCGTGGACATCGACCGGGGAGACCG
>PMZS01000272.1:7113-10280 GCA_003170115.1 Spirochaetaceae bacterium | reverse complement strand
GACGACGAAGACGAGCACGATGACGCCTGCCAGGACCCCCGAGACAACCGCCATGAGCATCGCGTTCAGCCGGAAGAGCACGGGGAAGAAGAGCCCGAACAGGCTGAGTGAGTTCGGGATGTACATGATTCCGGGGCCCAGCAGGGTGCGTACGTTGTCCAGGTCATTCGTGGTCCGGGAGACAAGGTCCCCCGTCTCGTGCGCCATGTAGAAGGAATAGTCCAGCTCCAGGAGGCGATCGTAGATCCGCTCGCGGAGGCTGAACTCGATGAGCCGCGACGCCCCGATGATCAACCGGCGCATCAGGTACATGGAGACCACCGAGACCGCCGCATACAGGCACGCGGTGAGGATCAGGCTCCCGATTACATCCGACCTGTTGAGCCCGGTGATCTCGTCCAGGATTTTCTGGAAATATGCGGGGACGCGGACCGCGCCGAAGTTCTGGACGAGCATGAACGCGAATCCCGCGGCCAGGGCGGGCCAGTGCGCGCCCACGAAGGGCAGGAGAGAACGGAGGCTGCCGATGCCGCGCCCCGTGCGCTCAGGTTTCGTGCTCGGACGCATGGATTTCAAGATAGGTGTATCGAGGGCCGAAAAACAAGCGGGGCGTCACAGCCCGATCAGGCCCCGCCGTATCCCTTCCTTGACCGCCTCCGCACGGTTGGCCGCATCCAGCTTTCTCAGGATCGATTCGACATGGAACTTCGCCGTATGAGTGCTGAAGGAGAGACGCGCCGCGATCTCCTTGTTGGCCAAACCCTCGGCGAGCAGACCGATCACCTCCGTCTCTCGCGGGGTGAGGGAGGATCCCCCCTCGGATGTCTCCACGGCGGCGTCGGCCGCGTGCGTGCCGTTCAACGCCATCCCGGCTGCCGCCTCGTCAGCCTCAACGGAAATTTCACCCAGGCCGGCCAGACGCTCCACGATTTGTGAACGCAGCAGAGGGTCCTCCGCGCGGATCCTGATGCGCGCCTGGGGCCGGGGTCGGTTCATGCGCTGCCGATGGTCACTGACACGGCCCGGAGCGCGCCGCCCCGTATCACCTGCGTGTCGACCTTTGTTCCCGCGCCGCGCTCGGACAGGATCGTGAGGAGCTGCTCGTGGTCAGCTACCGCTGAGCCGGCGATGCCGACCAGTATGTCTCCCACCTCGAGGCCCGCGCGCTCGGCCGCGCTGCCGGACTCCACCCACACGAGGAGAAGACCGGTGTCCTGCCGCGACTTCAGCGACTCCCTGCCCGCTTTGGTCAGGGGGACCCCCTGGCTCCTGACGCCGAGGTACGGACGCGGAAGGTTCCCCTTCTCCTCAAGCAGTCGGGCGCGCGCGAGCGCCAGATCCGACGGGATCGAGACCTCGGCTCCCATGCGGCGGTTGAAGACCTGGATGCCGGCGAACGCTCCTTCCGCGTCCACAAGGGGCCCTCCCGTGGTTCCGGTCAGCCGATCGGCGTCGGTCTGGAAATAACGTTCCAGCACCCCGTTGCGGCCGATTCTCAATTTCTCGCCGGCGGAGCTCACCATGGCAAGTGCCGCGTTTATCCCGTCGAAGGAATCGCGCTTGAGAGAGACCACGAGGTCACCCACGGCAACCGGGGCCGAAGGCACATCGCCCGCCTTCACGTCGGAGCCCAGGCGCAGCAGCGCAAGGTCATGGATCGGGTCCCGGCCCGCCAGCTTCGCGTCCTTCTTCGTCCCATCCGGCATCGCGACTGCAATTCCCTCATCCGGCACGAGGTGGCTCGCGGTGAGAACCCGATCACCCCCGATGAGCACGCCGCTCACGCTGTACGGCTCACGCTCGAGCCCGACGGTGAACTCCGATGCCCGCTGTATCGCTCCGCGCAGTGCGGTTGAAAGATCTTTCAATGCATTGGCCATGTCACACTCCTTCCGCACAGAATCTAACGACGCGGAGGGCGGAGGAGTACTCGCCGAACGGGGAGGGCCTATTTCAGATGAGGCAGCCGTGCCTCGACTGTTCCTTTCAGGGCCTCCACCACGTCAGCAACGCTCCCCGAGTAGCCTTCCCGGGCAAGGGTCGTACAGAACTCCTCGTGCGTCCTGCCGCGACGGTAGTCGGGCACCTTGACGGGCATTGCCAGGTACCGGGCGAACAGGGAGATGTCGTGGCAGACAAGGAGGCTCGCCTGGTAGAAGAGCACCAGGCGCGTGCGATAGATCGAGGTGCCGACGATTTTTCTCTCACCGATCGCCAGGTCCGAGATTCCCTCGGGGTGCACTCCCGCAATGGAAAGGCGGCCGAGGGCTTCGATGATCCAGGAATTGATTTCCTCCGCGTATTCCTTGTTTCTGAACGGGGAGTCCACCTCCGTGACCGCGGCGAGCACGACCTGCCCGGGACCCAGGACTACCGTCCCCCCGCCGCCGCGACGATGCATCCACGGGACCCCGTCCTCACGGAGATTCTCCAGGAGCAGGTCCTGTTCCGGCCTGCCGGATGCGCCAAGTACGGCACACAGGGTGGAAGGCTCGTAGATGCGGGAGACGGGGACCCNNCCAGATGCCCTTCGCGCAGCCCCGCTCCCCGAACTTCTGGGTGCCGTCGGAGCGTACGCCCTCACCCGAGATCATGAAGGGCACGGGATGCGAAGTGTGGGACTTGGCCACTGCCGGAGTAGAGTGGTCTCCCGTGACGATGAGGATATCCGGTTTCATTGCCAGGACGCTTGGAAGGAAAGCATCGACCTTCTCGATCTCCTTGACCTTGGCGTCGAAATCCCCGTCCTCGCCCTTCGAATCGGTGTACTTGTGATGGATGAAGAAGAAGTCATGGGCGCCCCACAGGGTCTTCAGCGCCCGCGCCTGCGCGTCCAGGTCGGCGAGGTCTTCGACTGCCTCCATTCCCACCAGACGCGCGATTCCCTTGTAGTCGGGGTAGACGGCAAGCGCAACCGGGGAGAGCTTGTACAGCTCCGGGAGGGAGGGGATGTGAGGAAGCTCGGCAAATCCGCGGAGCAGGACGCCGTTCGCCGGGGTCTGGCTCGAAAGGATTTTCCGGGACTGGGCCACGAAATCCCTGGCCACCTGCGCCGTGTGCTCAGCCTTCGGATCCACGGCGGCCGGATCGAGTGGCTTCACGCCCTCGGCCTGCGGATCCGTGTCCGCCACCAGGTCTGAGAGACCCTTGCCGCGGAACACGACGAC
>PMZS01000272.1:0-7056 GCA_003170115.1 Spirochaetaceae bacterium | reverse complement strand
AAGTTCAGCCGCGCCGCCACGTCCCCCGGTTTCATCGGAAATGCCACGCCCGTTGCCGCCACAACACCGCGGCCGATGGGATACTCCAGCGGGTCGTAGCCGAACAGTGCCAGGTGGCCGGGCGCGGATCCCGGGGTGATGCCGAAGCCGATCGGGAGGTGCACACCGCATTCAGCCCTGGCCGCCAGTGCATCCATGTTGGGCGTGCGCGCCGTCTCCAGCTCCGTCTTTCCTCCCGGCTCCCGGGGAAGGCCGCCGACGCCGTCCATGACAAGCAGGACGATCTTTTTCGGACTCTTCGTGGAAAGTTCTTTCAACACGTTCACCATTCGGTTCCTCCTGGGGCTACGTGGTCTTTTTCTTCAGCTCATCGAGGGCGGCGTTCGCTTCCTCTCTCTTCATTGCATCACTCAGCCCGTCCTTTTTGCCCACAAGCATCTGAAGCTGGGCGAGCAGCAGGTCCGCATCGACCAGCCTGCCGCCCGTCATGCGCAGTCGTGTGAGCTTGTCCTTGAGGACCGTGACTTTCCTCCTGAGCTCGTCAAGCTCGGTTTCAAGCTGCGACTGTTTCTCGGTGGCGTCCGACAACCGTGCCTGCGCCTGCGCGGCCAGGCCTTGGTCCCCCTGGGAGCGCGCAAGGGTGACGCGCCGGGTCCACAGGGTGGTGTCTTCATGGGCCGCGGCGAGTGACTTCTCGGTCTGTTTCAGCGTGGTGATGAAAGCCAGGACGTACTGCGAAGCCTGCACGGGGTCCAACCCTTCGATATCGGTGTCGAGCATCGCGTCTCCCCGGGGAGAGTAGCATGAAAGCTACAGCGTGGTCAGTATCAGCCTCAGGCCGACGACCCCCAGCGCCGCGGCAAGACCCACGACGATCCACGACGCGGCGATCTTGCGGGACAGGAAAGCCCCGAGCTGTGCTCCGCACACAACGCCAGCAGCAAGGAGGGCGTCGCGCAGCAGGTGCGTCGGCCATGTGTGGTCGAGGAGATGCTCCACCACTCCCGCCAGGGCGGTGAAGACCAGCACAAAATGCGAAGTGGCGGTTGCCATGTGCAGGGGGAAGTTGAAGAGGTACATGAGCATCGGCACGTGGATGATTCCCCCGCCGATGCCNNGCTGAGTCCCATGCCGAGAGCAAGCTGGGCCGGCCGCAGCCGCGGGCCGCGGTCCCCCTCGGGGGTGGACGTGGAGCGGTGCATGCCGCGCGTGATTGCCAGTGTGGCCGCCACGGCTATCAGCAGGCAGCCAAACAGGATTCCGAAAATTTTCTTCGGGATGAACCCCGTGAGGTACGATCCGAGCAGCGCACCGGGGATCGTGGCCGCGGCGAAGAGCACGCCCGTGCGGTAGCTGATTCTTTTCTGAACCGCGTACGCGATTGTTCCCGAGGCGGCGTTCACGCAGATGACGGCAAGCGATGCCGCGGTGATCATCGAGGGGCCGTCATCCGGGAACAGGAAGACCAGGAGCGGGACGAGGATGAATCCGCCGCCCGCGCCGATAATGGTACCGTACGTGCCCACGAGGAAGCCGATCGGAACATACCAGGCGGGGTGCATAGCGGCACATCGTACCCGTAATGGAGAGAGGAAGAAAAGAGGGGTCATGAAGAAAAAGTCCGCGTTCGCTGCGCTCCTGCTGAGCATCGCCTGTTCGCTGTGTGCCCAGCAGCCTGAGCTCATCGTCTCCGCCGCCGCAAGCCTCACCGACGTGCTCAGCGCGCTCAAGCCCCGGGCGGAAGCATTCATCGGCGCACGTGTGCTCTGCAATTTTGGCGGATCGGGAGCGCTCCGCAAGCAGATCGAGGAAGGTGCCCCTGTTGACGTGTTTTTTTCCGCCGCAGCCGAGGACATGGACAGGCTTGAAAAAGGCGGAATGATCGCGCAAGGGACGAGGGCGGACCTTCTTTCCAACGCTCTCGTGCTCGTCACCGATACGGATATCGGCACGGTCGGGGGTCTCGGAGCTCTTCGGAATCTGCTCGAAAAGACCGATCTCCTGGCGATTGGAAATCCCGACAGCGTTCCCGCGGGCCGATATGCGGTTCAGGCTTTGACACGCCTGGGCCTCTCCCGCCTGGTCGAAAAAAAGCTGGTATTCGGCGGCACGGTCCGCGAGGTACTTCAATACGTGGAGAGCGGCTCGGCGTCCCTGGGCATCGTGTTTCTGACTGATGCACTTTCGGTGAAGGCGGGGAGCCGCGTGCGGCAGATCTTCACATTCCCGGAAAACTCCCTGGAGGAGCCGATCGTCTATCCGATCGGCGTGGTGAGCTCATCGAAAAACAGGGAAAATGCGAAGAAGATGATAGAGTTTCTCCAGGGCGCCGCCGCAAAGGAGGCGTTCCGCAAGGCGGGCTTTGTCGTGAAATGACTCGAGACGGGCGCAGGCTTGATGCGTCGCCGGCGGCGGGTTATCCTCGGTGATCGTGATCCGCTCTCCCGATGACCCGATCGCGGCGCTCGCCACGCCCGCGGCGTCCAGTGCGCTGGCGGTGATCCGGGTCTCCGGGCCGGGCTCCCTCGAGCTTCTCTCACCGCTGGTCGCACGCCGCTTCGATCCCGCCGCGGCACGCGGCCACACCATCCATCGCTGCGTGGTGAAAGACGGAGACGAGGATGTCGACGATGTCCTCATCGCCGTCTACAAGTCGCCGAAGAGCTACACGGGGGAGGACGGGGCGGAGATCTTCTGCCACGGCAGCCTCCCCGTCATCCAGCGGCTCCTGTCCCTGCTTGCCCGCTCGGGATTCCGCGCCGCCGGTCCGGGGGAGTTCACCCAGCGCGCGTTCCTGAACGGTCGGATGGGCCTCACCCAGGCAGAGGCGGTGAACGAGATCGTGCGCGCAAAGACGGACAGGGCACGCGGGCTGGCCCTGCAGCGCCTCGGGGGAGCAATCGAGGACCGGGTCCAGAAGGCGCGCGACGCGCTCCTGGACCTGCGCGCATCCCTCGAGGTGCTCATCGACTATCCCGACGAGCAGACCGACTCCGGCGTCGACACGGAAAAGCTCGACAATGCGGAACGGATAGTGATGGAGCTGGTCCACACCTATCCGCAGGGCAGGATCTACCAGGAGGGTGTGAGCGTTGCCATCGCGGGTGCCACGAATGCAGGCAAGTCCAGTCTTTTCAACCTCCTGCTCCGCCAGGATCGGGCAATCGTCTCCGAGATCCATGGAACAACCCGTGACTGGCTTGAAGGCACGGCGAGCATCCAGGGAATCCCCGTGCGGCTTTTCGACACCGCGGGATTGCGCGCGGCGACCGATGCCCTGGAAATACAAGGTTTGAAAAAAACTCATGAGGTGATCGATTCCGCCGACGCCGTGCTGTACCTCGTCGATGGGACCCGCGGGATGGACGCGGCGGACCGGAAGTTCCTCGACGGATGGCAACGGCCCGCGCCGCTCCTGCGCGTGTGGAACAAGTCGGACCTGCGGGGTGTTCTTCCTGCTCCGGAGGGCTTCCTCACGGCAAGCGCGGTGACCGGAACGGGGATTGATGATATCCAGCGCGCGCTCGCCGAGGCCACGCTTGGGGGCGCGCCATTCGGCGGGGCGGAACCCCTTGTCGATTCCGAGAGGCAGCGCGACCTGCTCACCAGTGCGCTGGCAAGCCTCAAGCGCCTGCGAGCTTCCCTCTCTGAGGGCGCAACGCCGGACCTCCTCGCCGTGGATTGTGCGGAGGCGATGGACTCGCTGGAAGAGATCACCGGCGCGGTCACCAACGCCGAGGTCCTGGACCGGATGTTCTCCCGGTTCTGCGTGGGAAAATAGGATGCCGGCGCCCGGGCGACGAGATGGAGATGTCGATGCCGTGGTGATCGGCGCGGGTCATGCCGGGATCGAAGCGGCTCTCGCCCTTGCACGGCTGGGTTTTTCCACGATCCTGGTGACGCAGAACCTCGACGCCATTGGCCGCATGTCGTGCAACCCGGCCATAGGCGGCATCGCCAAGGGAAACCTCGTGCGGGAAATAGACGCCCTCGGCGGTCAGATGGCGAAGCTCATCGACGCGTCGATGATCCAGTTCAGGATGCTGAATGCCAGCCGCGGCCCTGCCGTGCAGGCGCCCCGCGCGCAGGCGGACAAAGCCCTCTACGCGGCGCTTGCACGGCGCTCACTCGAGGCGCAATCGGGGCTTTCCCTGTTCCAGGACACGGTAGTCGATCTCCTGCTGGATTCCAGTGCGCGCGTGAGGGGGGTGCTCACCGAACGCGGCAACCACATCCGGGCCCGCACGGTCGTTCTCACGACCGGGACTTTCATGGAAGGAAGGCTCTTCATCGGCGATTGGAGCGCGCCGGGCGGCCGGCTCGGAGAGCCGGCGGCGGAAGGACTGGGAGCGAGCCTGAGGCGGCGGGGTTTCACCGTCGGCAGGCTGAAGACGGGCACCCCGGCACGGGGTCTCGGGAGATCTCTCGATACGGCGCGCATGGCGCTGCAGCAACCTGACCCGGTCATGCGGCCTTTCTCCTTTTCCACGGAGCGCATTGAGAGGCCGGTGGTTCCCTGCTGGGTCACCTACACCAACGAGCAGACGCACCGGATCATCAGGGACAATATCCATCGCTCTCCGCTGTACGGTGGCAAGATCGTCGGACGGGGTCCGCGGTACTGCCCCTCGATCGAGGACAAGGTCGTGCGGTTTCCCGAACGCGCGCGCCACCAGGTTTTCGTCGAGCCCGAGGGACTGGGGACCGACGAGGTCTACCTGAACGGAGTTTCCTCGTCTCTCCCCGAAGAGGTGCAGGAGGCGTTTCTGCACACGCTGCGGGGACTGGAGAGCCTGCAGATCGTCCGGCCCGGCTATGCCGTGGAGTATGACTACCTCGACCCGACACAGCTCGGCCCGGGCCTGATGACCAAGGCCGTCGACGGGCTGTTTGTCGCCGGTCAGACCAATGGCACGTCCGGCTACGAGGAGGCCGCCGCGCAGGGGCTGGTGGCGGGCATCAACGCCGCGCTCCATCTCCAGTCACGGGAACCGCTCGTGCTCTCCCGCGCGGAGGCATACATCGGCGTCATGGTGGATGACCTGGTGACGCGGGGGACCGAGGAGCCCTACAGGCTGTTCACCTCCCGGGCGGAATACCGGCTCTCCCTGTGCCACGATACCGCGGACATCCGGCTGCTGAGGCACGGCCGCATGGTCGGACTCCAGGACGCCGGGGCCGAGGAGCGGCTGGAGCGGAAACTTCGGAGCGTGGAAGAAATCCGGGAGCTCCTGCGCTCCCGAAAGGTTGCGGGCGTCGATGCTGATGCCCTTGTCGCCCTGGCCTCTCACAGGGGGAGGAGCTTCGAGCAGGCGCTGAGGGACCCGAAGATCGCCATTTCAGAACTGGCGGCCCGGGAGCCGTTGCTTGAGAATTATGCCGGGGAATGGCTCTCCCTGGCGGAGACGGCGGTGAAATACGCGGGATACGTCCGACGGCAGGATGACCTGGTCGGCCGCTTTCGGAGCCTGGAAGACAAGCGGATCCCGCCCGGATTCGACTGGGACACGGCGGCCGGCTTTTCTACGGAGGCGCGTGAGAAGCTCAAGCGGATTCGTCCTGCTTCCGTCGGGCAGGCGTCTCGGATCCCTGGCGTGCGGCCGCCCGACATCGCCGTCATACTGGTCCACTTGCGGCGGGCGCGATGACGGAGAGCATCGAACCTCGCGAGGTCCTTCGCGCCGGCCTGGAACGACTTGCCGTCCCTGATCCCGGGCGCGTCCAGCCGCTGCTGGAGAAATATCTCGACGAGCTCGAGCGGTGGAATCCCCGGTTCGGGCTTGTGAAGTTCAACGACCGCCGCGAGCTCGTCGTCAAGCACGTGCTGGACTCAGTCGCGGGGTGGCAGGTGGTGCGGGACGCGGTGAAACCGACAGGTGGGACCGTGCTGGATGTGGGTTCCGGTGCGGGTTTCCCCGGGATCCCGCTTGCGGCGGTTCTTCCCTCCGTTTCCTTCACGCTGCTGGAGCGCATGGCGCGGCGAGTGTCATTTCTCAAGACCTGCGCCGTCCTGCTCGGTCTTCCGCTGCTGCGCGTGGCGCAGTCCGATCTCTCGGACGCCGAAGGCGATTACGACGTTGTGACGTTTCGCGCCGTGGCGCCGTTCGAGAGGTTCCTGCACGACATAGAGAAAAGCGGCGTGCGATGGCGCACTGCCATCGCGTACAAAGGAAGGGAAGACCGGGCGCGGGAAGAGATGGATGACGTTCGACGATCCCGGGTGACGGACCGCGATTTGCGGCTCGTGCCGCTCGCGCCTCCGTTTCTCGCCGAAGAGCGCTGCCTCATTGTCGCGTCCAGGCCCGCAACCTGACAAAACCCTGGGAAACCATTGTTGACAAACCGGTGAGGCCGGGATACGATTTTTCCGAGGGAGAATCCGGCATTTGAGCGATTCGACGATCGGCATTAAGGTCGCTGACGGTTCGTACTACCCGGTGATCGAAGTCGATTTCACAGGCACAAGGAAGCTCATCCTCACGACCGCGAAAGACAATCAGGATAAAGTCCAGGTGGATCTCTACCGCGGGAATGGCTCCTCGATCTCCGAAGCCCGATACATCGGCAGTCTTACCATTGAAAACATCCCTCCCGCCGCGCAGGGTGCGCCCGACATCGAGTTGCTCATCGGCATCACTGAGGAAGGTCAGCTCTCCGCGGAGGCGTGCGACCAATCCACGGGCGAATGCCAGAGGTTCGACACGAGCCTTGCCGGTACGACGGGCCGGGACACGTTCACGGAGCCGGAGTTCTCGCTGGAAGCCGAATCTGAGGAGGGGCTGGATCTCGAAGAGCCTCCGCTCACCGGTGAGGACTACCCGGTCGGGGAAAAGGACCGGCGGGAGGAGACGCTGCATCGGCGCTCTCCCAACATCCTCCTCCTGGTATTGTTCGTCGTTCTCGGCATTGCCCTGGTCGGGGCAATAGCGTATTTCGTCTACCGGGCGATTTCCGGACCGACCATTCCGCCGCTCCCGACGACAAGCGCGGCCGCTCCTGCGCAGCCCGCGCCGGCCCCCGCGGCTCCCGCTCCCGCGACGCCCGCCCCGGCTGCCG
>PMZS01000180.1 GCA_003170115.1 Spirochaetaceae bacterium | reverse complement strand
GCCCAGAGCACACGGGCGTGTTTTCGGATCCCTGCCGCCGCGTCCCGCTCCGCCTGTGAGAGCAGGTACTGGTCGGGAGGCTCCCCCCCGTTCTTGCCCAGTTCCCGCACGTCGAAAACCTGCGCCGGCAGGGACGTGAAGACGATGATCCGGTCGGAGAGAAAGCACGCCTCCTCCACCGAATGCGTCACCATCACCACGGTGCAGCGCGTCCGGCGGTGCAGGCCGCGNNGGCTCGTCCAGGATGAGCAGCTCGGGCTCGGTCACCAGCGCCCGCGCGAGCTCCACCCGCTTCTTCATGCCGCCCGAGAGCTGAGAAGGAAAGTAGTCTTCACATCCCGCCAGGCCCAGGTCGTCGAGCACTTTCAGGGCTCGGGCTCGCAGCTCGTCGTCGATGCGCCTTCCGGCCAGCTCGAGGGGGAGCAGGACGTTGCCGAGCGTCGTGCGCCAGGAGAGAAGGGCATCATTCTGAAACACGAAAGAGATGCGGCTGGTGCGCACCTGCAGGTCCCCGCTCACGGGCTTGTAGATGCCGGCAATCAGGTTGAGAAGCGTCGTCTTTCCGCAACCGGAAGGGCCGAGGAACGTGATGAACGAACCGGCCCGCACGGTGAATGAGAGAGAATCTATTATCGGCTTTCGAGTGAATGAGAATCCGAGGCTCTTCGCCTCAATGACAAACTCCGACCGCATGCATCCTTCCTTCTCCCATCCAGACTCTACTGTCGGCAACGGGTTTTCACCGTTTCCACTCTCGAGCGCGGTATGTCCGGGCGCTCTCCAGGTTGCGGGCTGTCACCGCCGGTCGGGAAATTCTCCCTGCCTCGAAGAAAAGGCTGACGAAAATCTTGCCATAACACGGAAAAAAGTCAAGTGAGGCCGGATAGAAGGCCGACGCGGTCCATGATATTCTGTGGCCCATATGATCCTCGCGTACGACATCGGTACGACCTTCCTGAAGGCCGCCGTCGTGAGCATCGGGGGAAAAGTCCTGGCCAGCGCGCAGGTCCCGGTCCGGATGGTGGAGACTCATGAACCAGTCCGCCGCGAGTGCGACCCCAACACCTGGTTGTCGGGCATGTCGCTCGTCACGGCCCAGCTCGGGCTGAAGGAGAAGGGCCGGATCCGCGCCGTGGTGGTGAGCGCCAACGGTCCCACCCTCGTGCCGGTTGATGCGGAGGGGATTCCCCTGGACTTCGCGATGACATGGATGGACCGGCGCGCGCATGAGGAGGCGGACCTGATTGCCGAGTTCTCCGACACCCCGTTGGACGCCTCGTTCTACCTTCCCAAGGCATTCTGGATCATGCGGCACAAGCCCGAAATCTACGAGCGCACGCGGCACTTCCTGCCCTGCGCGGAGTACGTCTCCTTTTTT
This sequence comes from Spirochaetaceae bacterium, assembly GCA_003170115.1. Classification (GTDB taxonomy): domain Bacteria; phylum Spirochaetota; class Spirochaetia; order SZUA-6; family Fen-1364; genus Fen-1364. Next base: position 3,913 of record PMZS01000180.1, on the reverse strand, counting down.
CTCACCGGCAACGCGGTGCGCATCGTCCCCACGCAGATGTTCCGTGATTTCTTCTGGAACGAGAGCGCCCTTCCGCACCTGAGAATGGACCAGGAGAAGTTCCCTCCCTTCGTGGACGTGGGAGAGCTGGTCGGGACGGTGCGGACGGAAGCCGACGAGATGCTGGGCATCCCCGCGGGCATTCCCGTCATCGCCGGCGGGCCCGATTTCATCATGTCGATCCTCGGCACGGCGGCGACGCAGACGGGGCGCACCTGCGACCGGGCGGGCACCTCGGAAGGCATCAACCTCTGCTGGCCGGCGCCGGTTCACGATCGGCGCCTCCTGTGCTTCCCCCACGTGGTGAGCGGTTCCTTCAATGTGTCGGCGATCATTTCTTCCTCGGGCGCGGCCCTGGGCTGGGCCGCCCGCGCCCTGGGCACGGGAACGGACGACATCGGCGCGCTCCTGAAAGACGCGGCCATGGCGCCGCCGGGGGCCGGGCGGCTGCTCTTCCTGCCCTTCCTCACCGCGGAGAGGTTCGGAGTCTGGGACTCGCACATGAGGGGCGCGTTCATCGGCCTCACGCTGGACCACGGCAAGCGCGAAATGATGCGGGCGGTCGTGGAGTCCAGCGGGTTCACCGTTCGATCCGTGCTCGCCGTGATGGAGGAGGTCGGCTGCCACGCCGCGGATCTGCGCGTGAGCGGCGGGCTTGCCCGGCTGCCATTGTGGTGCCAGGCCCGGGCGGACATCACCGGCAGGAAGGTGCTCCTTCCCGAGCAGGAGGAATCCGACCTTGTCGGAAATGCCTGCGTGGGATTCTACGGCCTGGAGGAGTTCGACACCCCCGCGGAGGCCGCGGAGAATCTCGTCCGGTTCCAGAAGATCTATCATCCGAATGCCGGGTCAAAGCAGGCCTACGACGAGCTCTTCGCTGTCTTTACGAAGGCCTGCGCCGAGCTGGGAGAAACATTCCAGCGCCTGTCAACGGAACCCTGACGGCTCAAGCCCGCGGCTGGGGAGTCATGCTGATCACGTGCGCGGGAGACTCCCGCAGCGGTTCGGTGAGACGGATGTGGACGTCCTTGCCCTCCTGGAACCAGGTCGAGTAGCCGATTGAACCGAGCACCCGCAGGCCCGCGTACGGCAGGAGCCTGAGCGACGGCAGGATGATCGTGCGGCCCGCGGGGGTGCCCAGCAGTATCGCATAGGCCGTCATTCCCCTGCTGGTGAAGCGCACCTCGATCCCATCCTCGGTCACTCCCTCCCGGTCTCCCCAGGGCCGGGTGCCGAAGATCGCTTCGCCGTTGAGCTTCAGCCATTCGCCCAGTCCCCTGAGTCTCGCGGTCTGCAGAGGGCCCAGGGAGCCGTCAGATCTCGGGATGACGCCAAGGAGGAGGTTGCCTCCCCGGGCCGTCACATCGCAGAGCAGCCGCACGAGAGCCGACACCGGCAGCAGGTTCTCCTCGGTCTCCTCGAGGCCGCGGACGCATTCCCAGGAACCTTCCAGGTCGGGGAAGGGCGCTTCGGGGCCGGCGGTGCGGGAGTCCGCGTGCTTTACGGGAAGAATCGTGCCGGCCCGTACGGGAAGCCGTGCCGCCCGCGGAGCGAAAAGACGGCGAACAGCGCGAGCGATTCCGAGCCCGTCGCTGACCGATTCCTGCGCCGCGGGTTGCCCGAAGCGATCATTGACCACCCCGTCAGGCACCGCGGCGTAGTAGTCGGAGAACAGGGCGAGCAGGTCCTGCGTCGCCGGGCTGCCGACGTCGTTCCACAGCATTGAAGGTGAATAACGCGAGATCAACTCCCGCCAGTGGGCATCGACATACGCCGCGTAGATTCGCGTGCGCGGGATCACCGCCGCGAGATCAACGAGGCCGCTTGTCGGCGTGCCGCCGAAGGTCCAGTCCAGGCCCGCCGAATAGTACAGCCCGAATCTCAGGCCGAGTGCGCGCGCCCCCGCGGCGAGCTCCCCCACCACGTCACGCGTGACCTGCCAGCCACGCTTGCGCGGGTTTTTCGTCCGCGCGGGCCAGAGCGCAAAGCCGTCGTAGTGTTTCGCGGAGACGATGAGGTAGCGCGCGCCGCTGGCCGCGATTGCGCCGAGAGTGACTGACGGATCCCACTCGCGCAGTCCCTGGCGGAATATCCGGGCCAGCGCGTCGTAGCGTCCCCGACGTCCCCAGAGCTCGGCGATGACCTGGAGGGGTTCGTCGGTGCCCGGTTCCCGGTCCGCGGCGGCATACGGGCCCCAGTGGATCATGATCCCCAGCTTTGCGTCCTCGTGCCACGGAGGGGCCGGACGCTCCGCGAGGGACTCCCAGGTCAGCACGGCCAGCCCGGCCGCCGTCCCTCCTCAGCTCCTGTCCGCCAGGTACTTGTAGAAGGAGTACCGCTCTTTCGCGTCCTTGCGCGCGACCTCCAGGAGCTGTGCCGCCCGCTCGGGCCCGGACTGCTTGAGGGCCCGGAACCTGATCTCGTTGTACATGTACTCCGCGATGTCCACCGTCGGTTCCTTGGAGTCCAGGATCAGCGGGTTCTTGCCTTCCGCCTTCAGCTTCGGGTTGTAGCGGAACAGGGTCCACGCTCCCGATTCGACGGCGAGCTTCTGCTGGCTGATGCCTTTGCGCAGGTCGTAGCCATGATTGATGCAATGGCTGTACGCAATGATGATCGCGGGTCCGTCGTATTCATCGGCCTCGTTGAAGGCCCTGATCGTCTGGAGCCGGTTCGCGCCGAACGCCACCCGGGCGACGTAGACGCTGCCGTAGGCCATCGCCATCATGCCGAGGTCCTTTTTGCCGCTCGGTTTGCCGCCCGCGGCGAACTTCGCGATCGCCCCCACGGGCGTTGCCTTGGACATCTGGCCACCAGTGTTTGAATACACCTGGGTGTCCAGCACGAGAATGTTCACCTTGCGGCTGGAGGCGATCACGTGATCGAGGCCGCCGTAGCCAATGTCGTACGCCCAGCCGTCGCCGCCGAGGATCCACACCGATCTCTTGATCAGATAGTCCGCCGCCGCAAGGAGCCGTTTCTCAATGTCGGAGCCGGACTTCGCGAGTGCCTTTTTCAAGTCCGCGACCCGTGCGCGCTGCGCCTCGATTCCCTCCTGCGTGGACTGGTCCGCGGCACGGATCTGCTTCAGCAGCGCTAGTGGCGCGTTGGATTTTCCGGTGGCCACGATGGCGTCAATGAGCTCGTTGCCGAACTCGAACATCTTGTCCGAGGTGAGCCTCATCCCGAATCCAAACTCCGCCGCGTCCTCGAAGAGCGAATTCGACCACGAAGGGCCGCGGCCGTCAGCGCGCGTCGTGTAGGGCGTGGTGGGGAGGTTCCCGCCATAGATCGACGAGCAGCCGGTGGCGTTTGCAATGACCGCCCGGTCCCCGTAGAGCTGGCTCATGAGCTTCACGTACGGAGTTTCGCCGCAGCCGGCGCAGGCACCGGAGAACTCGAAGAGCGGCTGGATGAACTGCGAGCCCTTGATCGTGTTTCGTTTGATCAGCTTCGGATCCACCTCGGGCAGGGAGAGGAAGAACGAGAAGTTCTCCGCCTCCTGGTCGCGGAGGGGCAGCTGGGGCGACATATTGATCGCCTTCCTGTCGGTCTTTTCCCCGTTCACCTTCTTAAACGACGGGCAGGAGCTCACGCAGACACCGCAACCCGTGCAATCCAGGGAAGAGACCTGGAGGGTGAACTTCATGCCCTCGAACTCCTTGCCCTTCGCATCGATGGACTTGAAGGTGGCAGGAGCACCCTTCAGAAGGGCCGGGTCGTACACCTTCATGCGGATGACCGCGTGGGGGCAGACCATTGAGCACTCGCCGCACTGGATGCAGGTCTCGGAATCCCAGACCGGAATGTCTTCGGCGATGCTCCGCTTCTCCCACTTCGTCGTGCCGGTCGGCCAGGTGCCGTCCACCGGGAA
>PMZS01000255.1 GCA_003170115.1 Spirochaetaceae bacterium | reverse complement strand
GTGAGGCACCTGTCGCGCCAGCGAAGCAGATGTCCATGAAAGATTCCGCCGCGAAGGCCTGCGCGCGCAGGACAAGAAAGTAGCCCACTACCCCTGCCATCACCGCGGCCACCGTTCCTCCCAGAAGTGCCTTCTGAAACACGTCAGAAGAAAGGAGGTTAAACATCACGCCGCCTCCCGACCCATCGGCGAAAGAAGCCGCACCGGCAGGTAGACAAGGAAGGAAAGAGACGCGATGAAGAAACTCACAGGGAGCCTTCCGTTCGCCGCCGCCAGGAAGACGCCGAACCACACGAATGCCAATCCCAGGCCAACCGAGACGAAAATCGCGGCGCACGACCCTTTCACCAGCCGTGTGGCCGTGGCGGCCGGGCCAACGAGCAGCGTGAACACAAGCAATGCTCCCATCACCTGTATCGACAACGAGATGGTCACCGCTATGACGCCCATGAAGAGGACCGAAAGGAGCTTCACTGGCACTCCGCGGGCTTCTGCGGCGGGGGGGTCAAAAGTGCTGAACAGAAGAGGTCGGTACAGGAACGCGAGCACAGCCAGAATGAGCACGCCGGCCGCCCCCGTGGCGACAACAGCGCGCGCGCTGATCCCAAGGATGTTGCCGAAAAGGATGCCGTATACGCGTTGCGCATAGCCCGAGTACAGCGACAAAAACAAGAGCCCCAACCCGAGGGCGAAAGTCATCACGACTCCGATTGAGACGTCCCGTTCGCGGATGTCCTTTCCGAGGATGCCCACCACAACTCCTGCGCCAATTGTGAATGCAAAAAGACCAAATACGGGTTCAATCCCCAGAAGCACGGCCCCCGCGGCGCCCGCAAATCCGATATTGGGAAGTGCGTGGCCGGCGAATGTCAGCCCTCGAGAAACGAGGAAGTACCCGCCGACTGCCGCAACAACGGCAGCGAACGACGCGGTGAGAAGCGCGTGAACTATGAAAGGAAGCCGGAGTATCTCAAGCATTTCTACGTTTCCGCTCCGACGACGAACACGCGGCCAAGAGCCTTCACGACCTCTACTGGAGACCCGTACAGCTCACTGAGACACTCTTTGGTTATCACCGCCTGCGGAGTCCCAATAGCGCTCTTGCCGCTCGCCAGGTAGAGCACGCGGTCCACATCAGGCAACAGGGGGTTGATATCATGGGTGACAAAGAGCACTGCCACACCGCGCGACCTGCATATTCGCCGTACCAGCCCGATGATTTCCTGCTCGCGCGAGAGGTCCAAGTTGGCAAGCGGCTCATCCAGCAGGAGCAATCGAGGATCTGTCAGAAGGGCNNAGACCTGGTCGATGCGTTCACGCCGGGCCCGGCTTGGCAATCCGATCCCCCACCTGTTACCATCCAGACCGAAACGGACTACCTCGCGACCGCGCAGCGTCATGTCGGACTCTATCGCCCGAAATTGAGGCACATAGCCGATGTGAGCGTTGCGCCTTCCCGGCGCCCCTCCAAGCACTTCCACCGCCCCGGTCGTTGGTCGAATCAGGCCAAGGAGGACCTTCAAGAGGGTGCTCTTCCCGGCGCCGTTGGGGCCGAGGACGGCGATGTATTCGCCGTCCTCGATCGAAAAACTCATGTCGTCCTGAATCACTTTGCCGCCCAGACTCACCTGGACATGGTCAAGGCGGACGACCGAAGAAACTACGGGCTGCACCTCGCTCCCCATGGCGACCTATTTCCCCAGCGCTCGATCAAGAGCCGTGAGCTGGCTCAACATCCAGTCCTGGTAGTTCACCGCGGACGGCATTGTCTCTGTCACTGGCACAATGGGTATGCCCGCAGCCTTCGCCTCATCCTGTAGTCGACTGGTGATGGGCGAAGCCGTTTGCTCGTTGTAGATCAGTGCCTTGATTTTCTTTCCTTTCACCTGGTTTTCGGCGGCCACTACTGTGTCGGCCGGAGGATCATTTCCCTCGGCAATAGCCTTCTGGAACTCAAAGGGTGTCAGGACGGAAAGCCCCAGGGGGTTGGACTGATACAAGAAGATGGTTTCGGTCAGTCCAACCGGAGTGCCGTGCCACTTCCCGTTCATCTGCATGATCTTGTCACGTACACGCGCAAGGGACGCCCCGAAAGTCTGGAGGTTCTTGGTGAAAAGCGAGGCGTCGGCTGGGTCCATCTTCTTGAGGCTTTCCGTCAGTGCCTGCGCGACCGCCTGGACGTTGTCGACGTTGTACCAGATGTGTTCGTTATCGGGGAGTTTCGTCGGGGCAATGTCGAAGCCCTTGAGGAGCACGCGCTTGGAACTTGGTGACGCCGAAAGCAACTTGTCCATCCAGTCGTCGTAGCCTCCGCTGTTCTCCACGACCAGGTCGGCCGCGGCAAGCGCCCGTGCATCTTCGACGCTCGACTCGTATTCGTGGGGATCCACGTTCGGGTCCGAAAGGATGCTGGTGACGTTCACCTTCTCCCCGCCGATCTGCTTCGCAACACTGCCGTAGAAGTTCTCCGCGGCAACCACTTTGATCTTCCCCGGTGCGGCGGCGGCAGGAATGGCTGAGACGCCCAGAGCAAGGAGCACACCCAGCGCAACCCCGTACCGCGACCATATAGAATGGCGATGCTTCATCGCTTCCCTCCTGAAAGATAATCGACTTTCCGTCTCATTACAAATGAGACGGCCTATCTTTTGAACATTATCCAATTTCAGGGACAAAGTCAATGAGATAATGTATCATTACCACGATGCAACCTTCGCGTGCTTTCGCTGAGTGATCGCTCATCTCGCAGCGCTGGTCCGGAAAGACGGTTTCTCTGGAGACTGGCGAGATCTTTCAGAATCCAAGAAAGCCAAGATGATTTCGCAGTAGGGCGTATCCAATAAAGGCGGCCGCATCCAGGATCGCGTGGGCAACAATCAACGGGCCCACGCGCTGAAAACGAATGAAGAATAGTGCGAAAACAGTCCCCATGATAGCGTTGCCGATGAACCCCCTGAAACCCTGGTACAGGTGGTACGAGCCGCGGAGCAGGGCGCTGGCTGCCACCGCGAGGGGAACACTCCATGTCAGTTCGGGCAGGCGGTTCATCAGATACCCGACGACGACCACTTCTTCGAGAAAGGCATTCTGAAGTGCGGAAAGCAAAAGGACCGGAATGGTCTACCACGCAGGGGGCAACGCCTCCGGAATCACCGTGGTATTGATGCCAATTGCCCGTGACGCCACGTAGAGCGCAAGGCCTGGTATTCCGATCGCGGCGGCAAGCCCGACGCCCGCGCGGACGTCGAATCCGATCCGGCGGGTCTGCAGGCCCATCGGATCTGCCGGCCCGCAACAATTGCAAAGACCCCAACTGGCGGTAATAAAAATTGTCCAGCAAAAGTGTCCCTTTGCCCGGCCTTATGTTGCAATCGATTGGCCCCCGGGGGGGCGCTCACGATTAGCAGGCGCGTAATACACTTGTATCTACACAACATAATATACTTGCATCGCCACTACCCTATTGACTTGTAGTCGTACAACATAATATACTTGTAATTGAGCCATGGCGAAAGGGGTCTCTATGGCAACACCCAACAAGAAACTGGCTGAATCCCTTGATGTGCTTAAGAAGCTTCAGGAGGGCGGTGGACGCATCTTCCGGTCTGAGGAACTGAGCCGCATTCACCGTGAACGCCTGGTTGCCAACGGCTTCCTCAAAGAAGTGATGAAAGGCTGGTTGATCACTGCCAGTCCGAGCGCACGCGAGGGCGACAGCACGCCGTGGTACGCCTCATTTTGGGAATTCTGCGCGCGCTACTGCAATGAACGTTTCAGTGATGATTGGCATCTCTCGCCTGAGCAGTCACTCCTGCTTCACGGGGAGAAGACGGTCATTCCTGCACAGGTTGTGGCTTACAGCCCAAAAGGCACGAACAACACTGTGAGCCTTCTGTTTGGCACTTCAATATACGACCTGAAGCAGTCCACGATGCCAACGGCATCGGATCTGGTGATGAGGGACGGACTGCGGTTTTTCTCTCCCGCTGCGGCGCTGGTGAGAGTGCCGGAATCCTTTTTCGGCCGGAATCCCATTGAGACGCAAGTGGTGCTGGCCGGCATCGCCGACGCGTCGGACATACTGCGGCTGCTGCTGAACGGCGGCCACTCCGCCAAGGCGGGGCAACTGGCGGGGGCGTTTCGACGGACTCACCGACCCGAGCTGGCGGAGGAGATCATCAGCGCGATGAAGAGCGCCGGTTACGATGTTCGAGAAAGCGATCCCTTTGAGGCCGGGCAGACATTTGGTGCATTGAGGCGAGCAGGGGGACCCATCGTCAGACGCGTCCAGATGATGTGGGAATCGATGCGTGGCGCCGTCGTGGACATATTCCCGAAGGCGCCGGGATTGCCGAAAGACAAAGATGCGTATCTGCGTCTTATCGATGGAATCTACGAGAGCGACGCATACCACTCGCTGTCCATCGAGGGATACTCCGTTACGCCGGCGCTGATCGAGAGGGTGCGAGCGGGAGACTGGGACCCGGAGCGCCACGAGGAGGACCGCAGGAACCGCGACGCGATGGCCGCACGTGGCTATTGGCAGGCTTTCCGGATCGTGAAACGAACTGTGGAGCAAGTGATTGCAGGTGTGAATCCCGGCGCCCTCGTGCGCACGGCCCACAAGGACTGGTACCGCGAGCTATTCCAGCCGTGTGTCACGGTGGGCCTAGTTCCCGCCGGATCGTTGGCCGGATACCGGAATCATCCAGTCTATCTGCGGACATCGCGCTACGCGCCGCCGCGCTGGGAGGCAGTGCGCGATGCGATGCCCGTGTTGTTCGATCTGCTCGAAAAGGAATCGGAGCCCGCGGTTCGTGCGGTGCTTGGTCACTGGCTGTTCGGCTATATTCATCCGTACCCTGACGGCAACGGGCGGATGGCCCGCTTTCTGATGAATGTGATGCTGGCCTCGGGCGGCTATGCCTGGACAGTCATCCGCGTCGAGGATCGCGACGCCTATCTGGACGCGCTGGACCGCGCCAGTATCGACGTGAATATCAAACCCTTCTCCGAGTTTGTGGCGGAACGGACGCGTTGGTCCCCTGGAGCACGCGAGCGGCCTTCATGACGCTGGCAAAGCACGCGAAGCGGAAGTAATCCCTCTATTTCCTACACCGTAGGGAACTGAATTGGGCGATACTGGATTTGAACCAGTGACNNCTACCGTGTGAAGGTAGCACTCTGGGCCGCTGAGTTAATCGCCCGCAACGGTCATCGACTATATACATCAGCGGCGCGAGGCCTGTCAATCCGACTTGCAGAGTAGGGGTGTCGCGTATATAGTACAGGCAAGCAGGGGTCAGTCGAAGTCATTGTGCGCCATTCAGAGGAGTGTATGAATAATAGTCTGATTCGGGGCACGAAAGTAGACAAGTTGGACATGCAAAGAAATTCCGCTGGATTCACGTGATTAATTGATTGATGAGTAAGCAAATAGAATAATTTCGTCGGTCCCATGGTTGGTATCGATCTTGCATTGAGAGTCTTGACAGTGACAAACAGCATGAAGCAGAGCCAGGAAATCGTTCGACCGCTCATGAGTGAACCGGTCAGTATCGCCGCCCTCCTCTTGAGGTTTCAGGGTGAAATCGTCAGGAAGTCCCTGCATTTCCTGATCGCCCTTGTACCCCTTCTCGCGTCGGTCAATCTTACGGCCACTCTCGGCCTTCTGGCCGCGGGTATATTGTTCTACTCATTCGCGGAGAGCTCACGGCTCCAGGGTTTCCCCATTCCGCTGGTGAGTGACCTGACAATGATCGCCTCCCGGGAGAAAGACAGACGTGGCTTCGTGCTCGGACCGGTTACGCTGGGGCTCGGGGCCATGCTGTCCCTGCTTCTCTACCCGCTGCCTGCGGCGTCACTTGCGATTTACGCGCTTGCCTTCGGGGACGGGATCGCCACGCTTGCGGGGACGGTCATGCGCGGGCCCCGGATTCCGCTCTTCGGCGACAAGACGATCTCGGGAAGCCTGGCCTGTTTTGCCGCGGTGTTTATCGTGACGTTGAGTGTCACCCAGCGGCCCTTCTACGCATTCCTCCTCGCGGTGGCCGGCGCCTTCCTGGAGGCAATCCCCGCGGGGAACTACGACAACATCATCCTGCCGGTCGGCATCGGACTGATCGCCTCCCGGCTTCCCCTCGCCTGAATCCCGACGCCTCTCATGTTGTTCTGTGCGAAAAGGTGAAAATACTGTAGCTTTCCTCATGATTGTCATCTTTCGACAGGACGCAACTGAGGAGCAGATCCAGAGCACGATCCGCAAGATCGAATCACTTGGATATACCCCGCACCTGAGCCGCGGCACCGTGAAAACAATCTGCGGCGTGACGGGGGACGATCGGGCAATCGGCGAGTCGGAGTTCGACCAGCTGCCTGGCGTCGAGAGCGTCCTGCGCGTGCTGAAACCCTACAAGCTCGCCTCCCGGGAGTTCCATCCCGATCCGACCTTCGTCGAGGCGGGAGGGGTCACCATCGGGCCCGGTTCATTTTCGGTCATTGCAGGACCCTGCTCCGTGGAGACCGAGGAGCAGGTCGAGGCCAGCGCGAAGCTCGTGGCAAGCCTCGGGCTGAAGCTTTTCCGGGGCGGCGCGTTCAAGCCGCGCTCATCGCCTTATTCATTCCAGGGCCTCGGAGAACAGGGACTCGAGATCCTGAGCGCGGCAGCGCGCCGGCACGGGCTGACGGTCGTGACGGAGATCATGTCGGAGCACGACGTGGACCTGGTGGGGCGGTACACGGGCATCTTCCAGGTGGGGGCGCGCAACATGCAGAACTTCGCGCTCCTGAAGGCGATCGGAGAGACGCGCAGGCCGGTATTATTGAAGAGGAGCATGATGGGCACCATAGAGGAGCTCCTCCTCTCGGCGGAGTACATCATGAAGGGGGGCAATCCCCACGTCATTCTCTGCGAGAGGGGCATCCGGACATTCGAGACGCAGACCCGCAACACGCTGGACATCGCGGCCGTGCCCGTCATCAAGCGGCTCAGCCATCTGCCGATCCTTGTCGATCCGAGTCACGCGATGGGGGACTGGCACTACGTCGCCCCGGCCTCCCTCGCCGCCCTTGCCGCGGGCGCCGACGGCATCATCGTGGAGATCCATCCCGACCCCGCCATGGCCCTGTCGGACGGGAAGCAGAGCCTCAACCACGCGCATTTCGGGGACTTGATGGGCAAAATCCGCGCCCTGGCGCCGCACCTCGGGGTCCAGGTCAGATAGAGTGGCTGCGGGCCCCGGGCGCCAAATTCTTCTATAAGAAACGGCTGTGCCGTCGATACTATTACCAGGAGCACCTATGTCAAAACGGCTTGCCCTGGTCTGGGTATTGTTCCTCCTGGCAGCGCTTGCCGCTTCCGCGGGCGACGTAGCCCAGTTCGTCAACCTCGGCTTCTCAAAGGACGCACGATATTTCATGTTCGGGCAGTTCGGGATTGCCGAGAAGGACTCCACCCCCTGGGCCGACACGTTCATCGTGGACGTCCCGGCAAACGCCTTTGCCTCGAATGGAACGAAACGCTTCTCCGGCTCGCAGCCGGCTGATCCCGGTTCGAACGGCCAGGGCGCGCTCTTGAACGCTCTCTCCGACGGTCTTCCCCGGACGAAACAGCTTCGGATCGACCATCTCGCCACCGGCCGTCTCCTGTACATCCTTCTCGATGGGGCGCAGCCCGCGGAAACGCTGGAGTTCAGGGACTTCCAGTCCGGGCGATCCTACAAGATCGCGCTGAGCCAGACAGCCGCGGCAACCGGGGCCTCCTACGGCTTGTCGATCGCCATCACGGAGAAGGACGGGACGAGCCGATCCCTCAAAGCGGGGGACCCGAGCTTCAAGCGCAGCGGGGTGAAGGCATACCATATCAAGCAGATCATCCTTGCCCCTGACGGCGCCTCGCTGGTGTTCATCGTCCAGAAGGAAGAGCAGGACACTCGGGGAAGCAACATCCGCTACATGGTGGAGACAGTCCGACCGAAGTAAGCCGGCCGCCACGGCGCATTGACATCGGTCCGCCTCGCCCGTAGAATGCCGCACACACACAGAGGCGGGCATGGCACAGAAAATCACCCCCAGGGCAACGGACTATTCGCAGTGGTACATCGACATCGTCATCAACGCGAAGCTCGCCGACTACGCGCCGGTGAAGGGCTGCATGGTCGTCAGGCCGCGCGGCTACGCGCTGTGGGAACGCATCCAGCAGGGCCTTGATGGCCTCTTCAAGGCGACGGGGCACGTCAACGCGTACTTTCCCCTCCTCATTCCCGAGAGCTTCATCAAGAAAGAAGCCGAGCACGTCGAGGGATTCGCGCCTGAGCTGGCTGTCGTGACGCATGCGGGAGGGGAGAAGCTGGAGGAGCCCCTCGTGATCAGGCCCACCTCGGAGACGATCATCTGGAGCATGTACAAGAAGTGGATCCAGTCCTACCGCGACCTGCCGATTCTCATCAACCAGTGGTGCAACATCATCCGCTGGGAGAAACGCACGCGGCTTTTCCTCCGTACCACCGAGTTCCTCTGGCAGGAAGGCCACACGGCACATGCCACGTCTGCGGAGGCCGAAGAAGAGACCCTGCGGATGCTCGGCGTCTACCGCACCTTCGCGGAGGAGTATATGGCCGTTCCCGTCCTTCATGGCGTCAAGACTGACTCCGAGAAGTTTGCCGGAGCGGTGCGCACCTATTGCATCGAGGCCATGATGCAGGACAGGAAGTCGCTCCAGGCTGGCACCTCGCACTACCTGGGCCAGAACTTCGCGAAGGCCTTCGACGTCACTTTCCAGACGAAGGATAAGACACTTGATCACGTCTGGGCCACATCCTGGGGGGCGTCCACGCGCCTGATCGGGGCGATCATCATGGCGCATTCCGACGACAAGGGGCTGGTCCTGCCTCCCCGGCTTGCGCCGATCGAGGTCGTCATCGTTCCCATTTTCAAGAACGAGACCAAGGACGCGGTGGTGGCGTTCGCCCGCAAGCTCCGGGACACCCTCGCCGCCGATTTCCGTGTGCTTCTCGATGAGGACGACCAAAACACGCCGGGATGGAAGTTCTCCGAGTATGAGCTCCAGGGGATCCCGGTGCGCCTGGAAGTCGGCCCGCGAGACATGGAGAAGGGGCAGGTCGTGGCGGTGCGCCGCGACACGGGAGAGAAAGCCTTTATTCCCGTGTCGGAGGCGGGCGCGACCCTGCGCGCGCTCATGCAGGCCATCCAGACCTCCCTGTACCAGCGAGCGCTGAAGTTCAGAACGGACAACACCTTCCGCGCGCGCGATTACGCGGAGCTGGGAAAGTTCCTCGACGATCCGGGCGGATTCGTGGAGGCGGGCTGGTGCGGCGATGCGGCATGCGAGGCCCGGGTGAAGGAGGAAACCAAGGCCACGATCCGGCTGCTCCCACTCGACAAGAAGGAAACGGGAGGTGTTCCGTGCGTGGTCTGCGGAAAGAGCGCTCGGGATATCGCGGTCTTCGGCCGGGCGTACTGATACTCGGGCTCCTGGCGGCCCTCGCCGGCTGCTCGGGCCGCGGGACTGGCCCCGTGGCGGGCGCCGCCATGAGCCCCGCCGCGAACGGCGCCTCCTGGCTGCAGCTTCAATCGGGGGCGTTCCAGCCGGTGGCGGACCCTTCCGGGGCGGCGCCCGTGGCGCGCCGGCCATGGACGGTCCAGTCACGCGTAGCCGATATGGCTTTTCTGGACGGCGCCTTGTACTTCGGAGTAAACGGCTCGGGCCTGGCGACCATCGGACGGGATTCGACGGGCAAAATCACTTTCGACTATCATTCGGATTCCCTTATTTTCGAGCATCGCACGATCACCACGCTGGTCCCGCGCCAGGGATCGCTCGCCATTCATATCTATTTCAATGCCCTTCTCAACGATGCACGGCAGCAGGACCTCACCTTGAGCGGGATCAGCCTCGTGTCGTATTCGCCCCGGCAGTCCGACTATTCCTTTCTCATTCCGCCTTTCCAAAGGCTGAACCCGGACTGGGAAGCGGTGGGCTTCGCGACGGAGTCAGAGAACAGCTTTGATTTCGAGTGGAAGTACACGGACGCCTCGGAGACCCGGTTCCAGTACACCCGCTATCACGCGGATACAAAAGCGGAGGAGCCGGCCGACCGGGACACTTTTCTCGCGGCCCTCGGTGTGCCCGCCATCGAAGGCCCGTCCGTCCCTTCCACCCTGGCCTCCTTCTTTGCATCCTGCCGGGCGGAATTGCCGGCGCTTGCGCAGGGGGCATCGCTGCAGTTTTCTCTTCGCTCGCGGGCAAGCCCGGTGAGGCGCAATTACCGCTCGCAGAAGGAGAGTGAAACCGCGGTCGCCGTGCCAATGTTCGAAGAGGAAGGGAAGCTGCTCGCCCTGCTGCCGGACGGCCGCGTTGTGAGCACCGAGACGGGCAGCGCCCCGCGGACCCTCGCGCTTCCCCGTCTGCCGCGGGGCTTCTACTATACCGATCTCGTGAAGTGGGGATCGTCCCTGGTGATTCCCTGGGAGGAAATCTCCTTCACCGACGTCGGAAGGGCGGGAATACTTGTCTACCCTTTGTCCTGATTAAGGAACATGCCGAGGTTGAAGGTGATGGGCTCCTCGGAGACGAATGCCTCCGCGCACTCCACGCCGAGCACGTTGCCGTAGGCTTCACGGAAGCGCCTGAGGTTCTGCAGAACTTTTCCATCCCGCAGGCTCAGCTGAGAGGTGTGGCAGCTCGCGATGGCCTGCCATTCGTCCATGTACTTCGTGACATCGTTCAGAAGGCTCAGGCTGTGCGACCTCGGCACCATGTAGTACAGAAGGTGCTCGGCGTTCCACGGCTCGCCTTTCGCCTCCTTCAGCCCGGCGAACCGGGCATAGCGGAGCGCCGAGCGGACGATCGTCCCGGTGGACGTGTGGTCGGGATGCGCCGCGCCGTCCTTGTGGAAGCTTGGGTTGGTATGATAGGGGGCGAAGACGAGCTTCGGACGGAATTTCCGCACGACCTCCGCGAGCCTCACCCTTGATTCAAAGGTGTCGAAGACCTGGCAGTCGCGGTAGGAGAGGATCTCCAGCTCGCCCCCCAGCATCTCCGCCGCGGCCTTCATCTCGCGCTCGCGCTGCTCGGGCGTTCCGAATGTGCCGGATTCTCCGCGCGTGAGCACGCACAGGGCCACCGAGGCCCCCGAGCGCACGAACTTCACCATGCTTGCGCCCATTCCGAACTCGGCGTCGTCGGGATGCGCTCCGAAGACCAGTATGTCCGCCATCAGCATGAGGATACGGGGACGACCATGGCTGGTCAAGGAACAGGCGGCGCGTGCGAGCCTTACGGCGGAAGCTCCACGCAAGCTGCACGCACGCTCCATGCAAGCTCCACGGACTTGACATCACGGAGAAACCCGGGGGATTCTGGCCTCACGATCATGGACGAATCGCTGCTTCCCATCCTCATGGAGAACAAGCTCCTTCAGGGACTCACGGACGAACAGCTTCGGCGCGTGCTCGCCCTGCTGAAAAGCGAGCAGTTCGCCGCGGGCAAGTCCATCATCCGCCAGTCCGAGCCGCCGCAGCGCGTGTACCTGCTCGTGGAGGGAAGGGTGCAGGTCCGCCGCAGCCTGCCGGGCGAGCCGCCGGGGGATGTCATGGAGCTGTGGCCGGGCAGCTTCTTCGGGGAAATGGCCGTCATCACCGATGCCACCCGGCATTCGGCCAGCGTGGTCGCACTGACCCCGGTGAAGGTCCTCTCCCTGGCGGCCCGGGATTTCACGCTGCTGCTGAATGACTACCCCGAGACGATCCGCAACATCCTCACGGGGACGGTCCTCCAGCTCCAGGGCCTGAACAAGCGATGGCTGGAAACACTCCGCGTGGAGAAGAAGCTGCTCGCGTGGAAGGTTCGCGAGCACACGCGTGAGCTGGAGGAGATGAGCCAGAGGGTGCAGCGGGAGCTGGCGCTCGCGCAGACGATCCAGCGCAACCTCCTGCCGGAGAAGAAGAAGACCTATCCCGGCATCACGATCAGCACGGACTACATCCCCTGCGAAGAGCTCGGCGGGGACATCACCGGGGTTTTCCAGATCGACGAGATGCGCCTGGGCGTCTACGGGGGAGATGTCTGCGGCCACGGGATCTACGCGGCCATGGTGATGAGCTACGTGAAGAAGCTCATTGAAACATCGGTGAAGCGCATCCTCCTCAACCGCCAGTACGTGGTGAAGCCTCCCGGGGCCGTGCTCACCACGATCAACCAGAGCTTCATCACCGAGATCAGCCAGGGGGACCCGGAAATCTATCTCACACTCTTTCTCGGGGTCCTCGACATGGAGAAGCTCACCTTCGAGTTCTCCTCCGCGGGCACGCACGTGCCCCCGATCGTTCTCTCCGCGGGCACTCCCTCCCTGCTCTTCGAGCAGTCGGATTTCCCCATCGGCCACGTGGCCAACCACGAGTACGTGACTTCCCGGCACAAGTTCGCTTCAGGAGACGCCTTCCTCTTCGTGAGTGACGGTGTGATAGAGGCGCGCAAAGGGGAGACGACGTTCGGGATGGACCGGCTCATGAAGGACGCGGCGCGCATCCAGAAGGACACCGGGAACGTGGACGCGGAGACCCTGGTCAGCCGGGTCCGGGAGTTCCTCGGCGGGCAGCCGCCCGAAGACGACATGTGCCTGCTTTCCATCGTGTTCGGCCCGCCGGAAGACCGCGCGCGATGACCAAGGCGAGGGCCGAAGCGGAAGTCGGCGCCGCTTCCCTCCGCCTGGAGGTCTTCACGCGCCGGCGCTTTCGCGACGGGAGAGCGGACCGCATTCTCGGGTCCCTTCGCCGGGCATTCTCCGCCAACATACGCGGCTGCGGGATCGTCGACGTTTTCCTCCTGTCGGGGATTCCCTCCCTCACCCCGGCAATCGCCACCGAAGTGTTCTGTGATGACGTGGCGCAGGAGATGCTCTGGGACGACCATGCGGCGCGGCAGGCGTTCTCCGGCGAATGGGACTTCCTTGTCGAGGTGACCGCCCGGCCCGGCGTGACGGACCCCGTCGCGCTCACGGCCCGGGAGGCCCTCGGGGTGTGTCTCCCCGGGGGTGTGCCCCGCATGGCCCTCATCCAGACCGCCGTGCAGTACCTGGTGGCGATCGCCCCCGGCGGATCAGTCGACACCGATGAGCTTGCGCGCTTCTTCTACAACCCCCTCGTCCAGTCCGCGGTCTGCATCTCGCGGGCGCAGTGGGCCGCGGGCACGAGGCTGCCTTCGCGGTATCCTCACGCGGTCTCGGAGAGCCCGGAGACTGTCGCCGTCATCGCCCTGTCGGGTCTTTCCGATCAGGAGCTTGTCGACCTTTCTCGCGACAGGCTCCTTGCCCTCTCGCTGGACGAGATGAAGGCGGTGCAGAGATATTTTGCCGATGAGGGGGTGAGCGGCTCTCGCGCGGCACGCGGGCTGCCGTCCGGCGCCACGGACGTCGAGCTGGAGATGATCGCCCAGACCTGGTCGGAGCACTGCAAGCACAAGATTTTCAACGCGACCATTCGTTACATGGAAGACGGTCGGGAGGAGCGGATTGATTCTCTCTTCCGCACGTATATCCGCGCGACCACCGAGGCATTGGCGAAAAAGCGCGGCTTCCTTCGTTCAGTGTTTCACGACAATTCCGGAGTGATCGCATTCGACCGGGAAACCCTTGTCTGTTTCAAGGCGGAGACTCACAACTCTCCCTCCGCCCTCGACCCCTATGGAGGCGCGATCACGGGAATCGTCGGTGTGAACCGCGACATCATGGGCACGGGCCTGGGCGCACGCCCCATATTCAACACGAACGTCCTGTGCTTCGCCTCACCGCATACCCCAGCCTCCGAGGTCCCTCCGGGCCTCCTGCACCCGCGGAGGGTCCTGGAGGGCGTGCATCGCGGGATCGTCGACGGCGGCAACCAGTCGGGCATCCCCGTCGCGGCCGGCGGCTTCCTGTTCGACGAGAGCTACCTCGGGAAGCCCCTGGTATTCTGCGGGACGGGTGGCGTGCTTCCGGCAAGGATTCGGGGACGCGACTCCTGCCGCAAGGAGGTGCGCCCGGGTGATCTCGCCGTGATGGCCGGCGGGAGGATCGGGAAGGACGGGATTCACGGCGCGACATTCTCCTCCGAGGCGCTGAGCGAATCCTCGCCGACTTCGGCGGTGCAGATCGGGGACCCGATCACGCAGAAAAAGATGCTCGACATGCTGCTGGAAGCCCGTGACAGGGGGCTGTACCGGGGCATCACGGACAATGGGGCCGGGGGTCTTTCCTCGTCGCTGGGGGAGATGGCGGGCCTGAGTGGAGGGGTGTCCATAGACCTGGACAAGTGCCCCCTCAAGTACCAGGGCCTTGCCGCATGGGAAATTCTGGTGAGCGAGTCCCAGGAACGCATGAGCCTGGCCGTTCCTCCGGACAGCATTGATGCCTTCCTGCGGCTCGCACGGCTGAGGGACGTGGAGGCTGCGGTCGTGGGGGAGTTCACCGACACCGGGCTCGTGGAAGTGCTGGCGCACGGGAAACTGGTCGGGATGCTCACTCTCGATTTTCTCCACGGCGGCCTTCCCGTCATGGATCTGCGGGCCGAGTGGCCGCAGCCGGCCGCGCGGGCCGTGGAACCGTCCGACGAGCTGAACGTGGGCGATCTTCACCGGGAAATGCTCGGCCTGATTGCCGATCTCAACGTCTGCTCGAGAGAGGAATGGGTCCGGTGCTACGACCACGAGGTGCAGGCGCGGTCCGTGGTGAAGCCGTTCGTCGGCCGGCGCCGCGACGGTCCCTCGGACGGGGCGGTCCTGCGCGTGCGCCACGATTCCTCCCGGGGCATCACCGTCACGCACGGCATCTGCCCGCGCTACGGCGACCACGATGCGTACCACATGGCGCAGTGCGCCGTGGATGAGGCGGTTCGGGCGCATGTGTCCCTTGGCGGAGATCCCGAGCAGATGGCGGCGCTGGACAACTTCTGCTGGCCCGACCCCGTGGAAGGACCCGGGACCCCGGACGGCGCGTTCAAGCTGGCACAGCTCGTTCGAGCATGCCGGGGCCTGGCGGACGCCTGCCGTGCCTACCAGTTGCCCCTCATCTCGGGCAAGGATTCCATGAAGAACGACGCGCGGGTCGGCGGGAGAAAGATTTCCATCAGGCCCACGCTGCTGGTTTCCCTGATGGGGATCGTCAGCGACGTGCGCCGCGCACAGACAACGGACTTCAAGGATCCCGGGGATCTGATCTACGTGGTCGGAGAGACCCGGGGCGAGCTGGGCGGCACGTGCCTCGAGCGCAGGATGCAGAGGCACTTCGGGCCCTGTCCCTCGGTGCGGCTGCCGGAGGCGTGGGCCGTGTACCGCAAGCTGCACGGCGCCCTGCGCCGGGGCCTGGTGCGCTCGTGCCATGACCTCTCCGATGCCGGGCTCTGGGCGGCGCTCGCGGAAAGCTGCATCGGCGGAGATCGTGGGGCCCGCATCGCACTTGATCCGGTACCCGTCTCTGGAATGTCGGGCAGTGACGCGGCGCGCGTGCTGTTCTGCGAGACACCGTCCCGTTTTCTCGTAAGCGTGGCTCCGGCCTTTCGCTCCCGGTGGGAGCGCGCAATGGCGGGCGCCGCGCTTGGGATGCTCGGAGTGGTGCTGGCGGAGCATGAGATCGGGATCGAGGCCGCGGGAACCCTCATCGCCTCCCTGTCTCTCGACGATGTCCGCGCGGCGTGGGCCGGCCAGCGGGGGGCAGCACCTGGAGCGGCGCCGTGAGCAGGACTCGCCCGAAAGTGTGCGTGATCACTGGATTCGGGATCAACGCCGACGAGGAGCTTGCCCTGGCCTTCGACATGGCCGGCGGGGATGCGCGGCGGGTGCACGTGACCGATCTCATCGCGGAGCCGGGCCTCCTGTCCGGGTTTCGCATCC
>PMZS01000167.1 GCA_003170115.1 Spirochaetaceae bacterium | reverse complement strand
GATCTTGTCCTCCATGAGCGCGATGTTCCGATCCGTGGCCTGATTGAGCTCCACGAGGAGCCGGCTCACCTCGTCGCGGATTTCCGAGATTCGTGACTCCGCCGAAGTGGCGCGGCGTACGCGGTCGCGAAGGAGCATGTACACAATCAGGAGCCCGCCGAAGTCCACGACGAGCGTGATGAGGATTGTGTACCACATTAATCAGCTCGTGATGTCGACGTTGCGTCCGAGTGCGGGATCACGCACCACGTCCGTCCCGGGAGATAGCGCAGCCGGGGGCTGCGTGCCTTTCTTCTGCCGCTTGCGGCGCTCGGCGCCACGGCGCGCCCGGTCCCCCGCCTTTTCAGGGCCCTCCTGCTGATCGTGCGTTTCATTCACCGCATTGTCGCGGATCACTGCGTTCTGCACGAGCTGGGCTCCCTGGAGGGACTGCGCGGCCGGCGGGGCATCCTTCTGCACGGCCTGATCCTTGCCGACCTGGCTGGCCTGGGTAAATATGGTCTGAAGGTCGATGGGAAGCAGCGCCATCTCAGCGCCTCCTCATCAGCTCTTCGTCGAAGGCCTCGTACTTCGTCACCTTCACTTCGCCGCCCTGAAGGAAAAATGTGACGAACTTGAACTCGGTCCGCACCGCGAGGTTCGCGCTCTTGATGGCGAGCTTCACGCCCGGATAGACGCGCTCCGAGGCGGAGATCTTGCCAATGGTGGTGAGCGAAGAGAGGTGTGCATTGATCTGGCCGATCTCCCGGACACATTCCTCCAGCTTGTGCAGGAGCTCCGAGCGTTTCTCGTTCTCCTCGGACAGGTACTGCGCCTTCTCAGGCGGAAGTTTCTTCTGCACCCTGAGGAGATTCTCCAGGGTCTTGATGTTGAGATCGACCTCCTCGAGGGACTTCTCCACGGTCCTCTTTTCCTCTTCCAGCGCCACCAGACGCTCCTTGCTGCGCGGGTCGTAGCCAACCTCGAGGAGTGTCTCGGTTCCCGCGACAGATCCCAGGATCTTGGAGTTGATCTCCTCGGAGGCGCGCAACCGCCCTCCGACGATCTGCGCCCTTTTGCCCTGGCAGAGTATCATCCTGTTCGCGTCCACGTGCGAGTGCACGATGCCGTCAGTCACCACCACGTACTCCCCCGCGTCCACGTGCGCGTGCTCGATGAACTTGGAGTAGAGGCTCTTGCCGCAGCGGATCTTTCCCTCCGTCTTCGCGGCGATGCCCTGGTGCACGAAAATATCGCCTTCCGCGTCGAGGAGGCACTTGCCGACGCTGCCGAAGATCTCGATGTTGCCCGCGGCCTTCACCGAGAACCCGTCCTCCACGTTTCCGCGCACGATCACAGAGCCGAGGAAAAGAATATTCCCCGTCCGCAGGTTCACGTCCCCGGGGATCGAGTAGATGGGCTCCACGTTGATCTTGCCGCCAAGCAGCAGCACCTGGCCGTTGATGTCAGCCAGCGCGGTCAAGCCGTCCTCGGAGAGCTTCACGTTTTTGCCGACCACCAGGTCACAGTCCTTGCCCCTCGTGGCCGGGATGATGGTGCCGGTCACAGTCTCCCCGGGCTGCCCGGCCTCCGCCGGGATCTTTCGCGCCAGGAGCTGGCCGGCCACGACGTTCTCGACGTGTGAGATGTCCTTGAAATCGACCCGCCCGTCCTTTTCACGAAGAGTTACTTCGTCCCGTTCCAGCTTGAAATTGTAGTCGACACGGGCGTTGGCCCCATCGTGCGCCCGGGTTCCCTCCGCGGCGATAATCGGCCGGCCGTAACGCGGGGAGAGCTCGATCTCCTCCAGCACATCGTCCTTCAGCCCGTGCACGACGCCGTTGGAGGCGAGGAACGAGCGGACGTAGTCCGCGGAGATGTCGGCCCCCCCGAACCCGGGCTCGTTGATGACGATGACGGCCTTCATGGCTCCATCGGTGATGTCGGCGGACAACGTAGCGTCATGGGAGGGATTGTACTGCACGTCGGCCACGCGGATGTATTCTCCGTCAGCGTGTTTGACGATGCGGGAGACCAGCGCCGCGTCGAAGCTCGTCACGCCCCGAAGGGACAGCTTTTCCCGCGCCATGATCTCAGTGGCCCGGGGACCCCGGCCCTGCGGCTTCGTCGCCCTCAGGAAGGCACCGTCCCCGCTGAGACGCACGAACACTTCGCCCGGAAGGTCCTTGGGCTTCGCTGCAGCCTCCGCCTGGCTGTCGGTCTCGCGCGCAGCCTCCTGGGCGGCCTCCGAGCTCGTCTTCACCTGGACCGAGTGCTCGTATACGAAGATCTTCCAGGGCGTGCGGCCAATGCCGAAAGTGCCGGTGCTCCCCCGGGCGATGATTTCGTATTCCAGACCCGACACCGAGATCCCGAGTTCGATCGAGGCCTTCTTCAGCCCTTCCTGGACGTTCTCGGCCTCCACCGTGATAGTGCGGTTCTTGCGGTCCTGCTCGGACTGCATTTTCATGTATTCCTGAATCTGCTCCAGGCTGATTCCGCCGGGCATGCGTGATGTCCTATGGCACTTCGCCCGCAGGGCGGCGTGCGTGATCGAACATGCATCCTCCAGGCGCAGGCACTACATGATACCTCTCTTGAAGCTTGTGAGCTTTGCCCGCAGACGCATCACTGCCTTTGTGTGCAACTGCGAAACCCTGCTCTCGGTGACCTCGAGGACCTCACCGATCTCCTTGAGTGTCAGGTCTTCGTAATAGTAGAGTACGAGCACTTTTTTTTCCTTCTCCGGCAGTTCCTTGATCGCATCCACGATGACGCGCTTGATCTCTTCCTTTTCGACGATGGTGTCGGGATTGAGGCTGCCTGGACTCTCGATGCTCTCCGCGATGGAGATCTTGTCGTTGTCCTCGCCGGTGTACCAGATGTCGTGGAGGGACAGCATCGAAGTGCCGCTGATCTTCAGCATCATGTGCTGGAACTCCTTGAGATCCATCGACATGCCCGAGGCAATTTCCTCATCCGACGCGGCTCGACCGAGCGAAGACTCGAGTCGGCGCACCGTTTCTTCGACCTCGCGCGCTTTCTGACGGACGGAGCGGGGCACCCAGTCGATCGTGCGCAGTTCGTCGAAAATCGCGCCCCGGATCCTCGTCACCGCGTAGGTCTTGAACTTCACGTGCTTCCCCGGATCGAACTTGTCTATCGCATCGAACAAGCCGAACACCCCGAAACCCACCAGGTCGTCGAACTCGACATTCTGGGGCATGCCCATGGCGATCTTCCCCGCCACGTACTTCACCAGCGGGGCGTACTGCCGCACGAAGAAGTCCCTCAGCTTCTGCTCCTTCGTGCGTCGAAATACCTTCCAAAGCTCCTCTTCGGACTTCCCGTCCCAAAGGCTTTCGGCCATATCCGCCCTATCCTTTTTCATCTTTCTTCAGGACCGTCCGAAGGGCCCTGGCAAGCGTCGCGGGATCCTGCCCGCTCAGGACATTGCGCACCGCGTCCCCCGGTTTCTCCCCCAATGTCGAAAGCCGTGAGTATCGTGCCGAACCGGGCGTCACACCGGAAGGGGGCTCGAGCGCGGCGATGTCGGGAAGCGAATCGA
>PMZS01000375.1 GCA_003170115.1 Spirochaetaceae bacterium | reverse complement strand
CAGAACGAGCAGGACACGCGGCATTACGCACGCTTCGCGAAGATCCCCATACTCGAGCCTTCCGATTCGCAGGAGGCCATGGACTTCCTTGCGCGTGCGCTGGAAATCTCAGAAAAGCATTCAACTCCCGTGATCCTCCGGTCCACCACCCGGGTCAGCCACTCCAGCGGCGCCGTGAGGCTCGGAGAGCGCCGCGTGGTCACTCCCGGCAACGGTTTCCAGAAGGACCCGCAGCGGTTCGTCCCGATTCCGATGAATGCGCGGCCCATGCGCGTGCGCGTCGAAGAGCGGACCGCGGCGCTGGCTGCGGAGGCGAACAGGTCCCCCGCCAACCGTATCGAGTGGGCGGACCGCGGCCTGGGAATCATCGCGGAAGGAATCGCGTACCAGTATATAAAGGAGCTCGCGCCGAATGCGTCGCTGCTGAAGATCGGCTGGGTCTGGCCTTTCCCTGACGAGCTTCTTCGGGAGTTTGCCGGAGGGGTCAAGAGGCTCCTTGTCATAGAAGAGCTTGACGACATTCTGGAGGAGCACGTGCGCTCCCTGGGGATCGCGTGCGAGGGCCGAAAGCCGGGGCCCTGGGGCACCCGCCCCCTGGTTCCCGGAATCGGCGAGCTCTCCTCTGACAGGCTCGCGCCGGTCCTGGGCATGAAATCACCCGCGGCATCCGCACNNCCCCCGCCCGCCCGCCGGTGCTCTGCCCGGCCTGCCCTCACCGGGGCATCTTCTTCGCGCTGGGCAAGTTCGACGTGGTCGTCACCGGTGATATCGGCTGCTACTCATTGGGCGTTTTTCCGCCGCTGAAGCGCATCGATACGATCCTCTGCATGGGCGGGGGTGTTTCAATGGCGCACGGCATGCAGATCGCGGAACGCATGCAGGGAACAGGGGACGGGAAACGCCGAAAGATCGTGGGCATGGTGGGCGACTCCACCTTTTTCCATTCCGGCATCACGGGCCTTCTGGATATCTCCTACAACAAGGGCGCCGCGGTGATCATCGTGGTGGACAACCGCACCACGGCAATGACGGGGCACCAGGAGCACCCGGGCACGGGGCGGACGCTCATGGGAGAGCAGACGATCTCGGCGTCAATCGAGGATTTCGGCCGCGCGTGTGGAATGAAAAACATCGCGACGGTAGACCCCTACGACCTGAAGGCGACCACGGAAACGCTCCGACACGCGTTGGATTCCAACGAGCCCTGGCTCATCGTCTCGCGCTCTCCCTGTCCTCTGTACACAAAGTCCAACGTGGGGCCTGCCCGGCAGGTGAACCAGGAGTTGTGCAAGAAGTGCAAGCTGTGCCTGCGGCTGGGGTGCCCGGCGATCGAATACATCAACGACGAGATCCGCGTCAATGAGACGCTCTGCGGCGGATGCGCGCTGTGCGAAAAGGTCTGCAAGGACGGTGCCTTCGAGACGGCCCGGGGAGCCTGCGGTGAGTAAGACCACGAGCATCGTGCTGGTCGGAGTAGGAGGGCAGGGAATTCTCCTGGCATCCCAGATCATCGCGCGAGCCGCGATCGCGAGCGGTCACGACGTGAAGACCAATGAAGTGCACGGGATGGCCCAGCGGGGCGGCTCCGTGGTTGCGCAGGTCCGTTACGGTGAACATGTCTACAGTCCTCTTGTGCCGGAAGGCACCGCACAGGTTCTCGCGTCCATGGAGAGGATCGAAGCGCTTCGCTTTGCAGGTTACCTGGCTCCGGACGGCCTTGCCGTGGTCTCCTCCCAGGCGATCATTCCCGTGACGGTCTCTTCAGGCCAGGCTGCGTATCCCGCGGACGTCGAGGATCGTCTTCGGGCCACGTTCACCCGGCTGGCCTGGATCGATGCCATCGGCGTGGCGGAAAAGCTCTGCGACTCCCGCGTGGCAAACGTCATCATCCTCGGCGCGCTTTCCACCGCGCTTCCCCTTTCACGGGAGTGCTGGTCGGAAGCAATCGCGCAGTGCGTGAAGCCTGCCTACCGGGAGCTGAACATGCGCGCGTTCGAGGAAGGAAAGACGCTGGTGGAGTCAGCCCGCACCTCTATTGCATGACTGCCAGCAGGTCCTTGTAGCGCACCACACCGAGGAGCTTCCTGTCCTCGTCCACCATCGGAAGCGCACGGAAGCCGTACTTGGAGAACTCGCTCGCCGCATCCGCCAGGGTGTCGGTGGGGGCGAGGGTGACGATCTGCTCCGTCATGATGTTGCGCAGGGTCTCGTCCGACCTGTTCTGGATCAGCTCCCGGATGTCGACCACCCCTTTCAGCGTTCCCTCCGCGGTGGTCACATAGACGTACATGATCACGTCGTAGCGCTTCGTCCTGCTGCGAAACCTCGTGAGGGCCTGGCGGACCAGCGCCGAATCGGGGAGGGCGAGGAAACGCTCGGTTGCCAGCGAGGGCAGCTTCACGTCATGCGCATCGAGCAGCTCGCTGACCTTCCGCACTTCTTCGGCTGAGAGGCTCTTCTTCAACGCCTCGGCATCCACGCGGGGCAGGATCTCAAGGATATCGGCGATCTGGGCAGGCGTCATGGTATGGAAGAGCTCGGCCAGCCTGTCACGGCGCAGGGACGCCACCAGCTCTCTCTGGACCCTGGGCTCTGCTTCCTCCAGGGTGTCGGCGGCGGTTTCAGTGTCCAGGGTGTTGAACACGGCCATCCGCTCTTCGCCGCTCAGCTCTTCCAGGATGTCGGCCAGGTCTGCAGGATGGATGTCGGAGATCTTCTCGCGGGAAACGGTGAGCTTCACGTTGCCATGAAAACGATCGATGTCCGTGGGAAGCGACTGCACGTATTTCCACGGGAGGAGCTCGGTATCCTTTACCTCGCCCCAGAGAAGGCGGGCGAGCCACCCGAAATGCAGGCGGCGGAGCATCCCGGCCTTCGTGACGTCCACGTGCACGACGAGCATGCGTCCTTCCGCGTGCAGGAGGTGGATGTCGTAGACGATTTCCACTTCGTACTCGTCGGTGTCGATGATCTTCTTGTCCAGGATCATGTCCTTGACCAGGATACGCGACGTCTCCTGGTCGAATTCCCGCAGCTTCACGCCCGCGGGAACCTCGACCATCGTCCGCCGTGTATCGATCGAGGTGACATAGGTGAACGGCACCTCGAGGGGCGGGCGGCCGAACGAGCGGCCGACGATCAGGTTCACCACCTCCGGATAAAGCCTGCCCAGCCTGATTTCCAGGTCCATGAGCCTGCCCAGCTCTACCTTCCTGTCAGCCTTGAGCTGGATCACCT
>PMZS01000147.1:10147-14196 GCA_003170115.1 Spirochaetaceae bacterium | reverse complement strand
GCCCGCGACATCCTGATCACGACCATTCAGCGGCTTGCGACGGATGTCGCCTCCGAGGTCACCGTGACCACGGTGAGCCTGCCGAACGATGAGATGAAGGGCCGGATCATAGGCCGCGAGGGGCGCAACATCCGAACCCTGGAAACCCTGACGGGCGTCGACATCATCATCGACGATACCCCCGAGGCGGTAGTGATCTCGTGCTTCGATCCCATCCGTCGTGAGATCGCAAAAACGGCTCTCAGCCGGCTCATCTCGGACGGGCGCATCCACCCGGCGCGGATCGAAGAGATCGTCCAGAAGGTCAGCAAGGAAATCACCCAGACCATCTACGAGGAGGGCGAGCGCGTCCTCTTCGAGGTCGGTATCCACACGATGAGCCCCGAGGCCATCCGGACGCTTGGTCGCCTGCATTTCCGCACGAGCTACGGCCAGAACGTGCTGGCTCATTCGAAAGAGGTTGCCCTCATCGCCGGCATGATCGCCTCCGAGGTTGGCGCGAACGTCGAGCTTGCCAAGCGCGCCGCCCTCCTGCATGACATCGGCAAGGGAGTGGAGGCCGATGGCGATGGCAACCACATCGAAGTCGGCGTGGACCTTGCCCGGCGCCTCGGGGAGGACCCCAAGGTCCTCAACGCCATCGGCTCTCACCACGGTGACGTGGAGCCGGAGAGCGTGGAAGCGGTCATCGTGCAGATCGCGGACGCCATCTCGGCGGCGAGGCCCGGTGCGCGCAAGGAAACACTGGACAACTACCTCAAACGCCTGGAGAACCTGGAGTCCATTGCCGAGGATTTCGATGGAGTGGACAAGGCATATGCGATCCAGGCCGGGCGCGAGCTGCGCATCCTGGTGAACACTGAGAAGGTCACCGACGATGCGGCGAAGGAGCTTGCGAAGAACGTCGCGAAGCGCATTGAGAGCGAATTGAAGTACCCGGGCAGGATCAAGGTGACGATCATCCGGGAAATGCGCGTCATCGAGTACGCGCGCTAGAGCGCGCACATGCCCTCGAACGCGCGCACGCTGAAGGCCCTCATCCTTGGCGACATCGTGGGTCAGCCGGGATGCAGGGCCCTTTTTGTCGGCCTTCCCGACCTGGCGCGCCGCCTCGACGCGGACCTCGTCATCGCCAATGGAGAAAACGCGGCCGACGGATTCGGCCTGACCCCCGAAATCGCCGAGCGGATGCTCGCGAGCGGCGTCCACGTGATCACCTCGGGCAATCACATCTGGCAGAAGAAAGAGATTTTTCCCCTCCTGCAGACCAGCGACACGCTTCTGCGGCCGGAAAATTACCCGGTGATCACGGGACCCGATGCGATCCCGGGCAAGGGGCATTGCATCGTCACGGTGCGCGACGTCGCCGTCCTGGTCATCAACCTCGAAGGACGGGTGAACCTTTCTCCGCTCCGCGATCCCATCCAGGTGGGCAAGGCCCTTCTGAAGCAGTTCCGCTCCCGGGTCAAGGCGGCGATAGTGGACTTTCACGCGGAATCCGTCGACGAGAAGGAAGCCCTCGGTCTCTGTCTGGACGGCGATGTGTCCGCGATCGTTGGCACGCATACGCACGTGCAGACCGCCGACGAGCGGATCCTCCCGCATGGCAGCGCCTATATTACCGACATCGGCATGACCGGACCCGTCGACAGCGTCATCGGAATGAAGAAGGAGACCGCGGTGTCCCGCAGCCTCACGCAGATGCCGCTCAAGATGGAGGTCCAGAACTCGACGGCGGAGATCCAGGGTGTGCTGCTGGAAATCGATCTGTCCACCGGCCTTGCCGTGAAGATCGAAAGGATACGGCATCTGTCCACGGTCTGACATGGCCTTGCACAAGATTCCCCTGATCGAACTTCTGAAGACCCTCCATCCCCAGAGCGACGAGAAGGAACTGCGAGCGCAGGTCCTTCGAGGGTATGTATCGGTGGCCGGGGAGAAGATGGTGAAACCGGGGACACCGGTGCCTCCGGATGCGGCGGTGGATCTGCGCCCGGCGGCGGCCTTCGTGTCCCGGGGCGGAGAAAAGCTGCAGGCGGCGCTCGAGGCGTGGAACGTGGAGTGCGCCGCCGCCGCGTGGATAGATGCCGGCTGCTCGACCGGCGGCTTCACCGACTGCCTCCTCCAGCACGGCGCGTCGCTCGTCTATTCGGTCGACGTGGGCGAAGGCCAGCTGGACTGGCGTCTGCGCGGCGACCCCCGGGTGAGGACGATGGAGCGCACCAACATCATGAGCCTGAATCGTGCCGATCTCGATCCTCTTCCCGCGCGTGCCGTGGCCGATCTTTCGTTCCGATCCCTGCAGGGCGCGGCCCGGCACATACTCGATCTGACGACCGAGGGCTGGGGCATATTCCTCGTCAAGCCCCAGTTCGAGCTGCGCGGACCGCTTTCCGGCTTTCGGGGGGTCGTGCGGGATGCCGGCGCGATACGCGCAATTATTGGCGATCTGTTGCAGCGGCTGGCCGGCGAGGGCGTCCAGGCGGAAAAGGGGATCCGTTCACCCCTCTCCGGGAGGAAGGGGAACAGGGAGTTCCTTCTTCTCCTGCGCCGCGGGGCGGGCAGCGGATCCTCGAACCTGGATTCGATCCTCTCGACGCTAGTTCTGGAATGAGGCGCGGGAAAGGGGCGCGTCCAGCCGCATTCCCTCGGTGCCGAGGTAGCGTACGGTCGTCCCCTCTATACGTATCTGCACGTTCCTGACTGACGGGAACTCCGTGGCCGCGTAGACGACCTGGCGCAGCTGTGCGTCCATGGCCTCAAGGCCCTGCGGATTGAAGCGGAAACTCTCGTTGAAGTCCACGACGGCGGTGTCACCCTTGACTGTCACGTTGCGCACGCGCGCATCGATCGGAATCATCGAGACGAGCCCGAGATTCAGCTCCTGGGCGGTGGGACCCTTCAAGAGACTATCGAGTGTGTCCCGCAGCGGCGAGTCACTCGCGGGGATTGGCCTGATGACGCTCTTCAACTGGATCTTTCCGGCCTGATCGACGGCGGCGAAGTACAGTCGCGCCTTGCGGATCACCGGCCGTTCCGGTCGAGAAGGCTGGTTTTTTTCCACGGAGGCAGCCTGCTGCGGTCGGTCGGTCTGTGCCACGGGTGCCGCGGGTCTGTTCTTCTGGTGCTGCTCCTCTTCCGTGAGAGGCGCGAATGTGACTTTTGGTGCCTCGCGCGTGGACGCCGGTGTGGCGGGAGGTTTTCCGCTGAGCTGGGAGAAAGCCGCCTTCAGGGGCTCACGCGCGGCGACGCCGACCGCCACGGCGATTGCCGCGAGGCAGACCCAGAACAGAAATCCCAGACCCCTGTGCCGCGCGGGGCCGGAACGCGTCCGCGAGCCCTTTTTCGTCGCCATTTCCTTCATTCAATGATCGGTCAATTTGACAGGCTCATTGAATACCGCTATACTCACGCCGCATGATGGAGTTCACGGGAATAAGTGCTTCCCCCGGAATTGCGCGCGGGAAGGCGTTCCTGTTCCTGGAAGACAGGGCCTCCGTCCCCCGTCACGACATTTCCAGCTCGCAGGTCGAATCCGAATACGGGAGATTCATTGCCGCGATGGAAAAGGCGTCCGCGGAGGTACGGGAGCTTGTCGCCGGCCGGGACGGAGCCCTCTTCGAGGCGCAGCTCCTCATGTTCGACGATCCGGAGCTGAAGAAGAAGGTGCACGAGTCCCTCTCCGCGACCCGCCGGAACGTGGAGTGGATCTTCCTCCAGATCGTCGAGGAGATGAGCGGCAAGCTCGCCCAGTCCGACAGCCAGTACCTGCGGGAACGGACAGTCGAGTTCACGGACGCGGGCAACCGTGTTCTGGACCACCTCCTGTACACGACCAGGACGCGTCTTTCCGACATTCGCGAGCCGGCCGTGCTCGTCACCCACAACCTCATGCCCTCCGACACCCTCGGGCTGGACCGGAAGCTCGTTCTCGGGATCGCCGCGGACGCCGGCGGGAAGACTTCCCACACCGCCATCCTCGCCCGCGCGGGTGAGATTCCCGCGGTGCTCGGGCTCTCCGACATCAGCCGATGCGTGCACACCGGCGA
>PMZS01000147.1:0-10109 GCA_003170115.1 Spirochaetaceae bacterium | reverse complement strand
CTCAAGGAGCAGAGGGACCTGCCGGCGGAGACGGTGGACGGAAAGCGGCTTTCAATCGAAGCGAACATCGAAGTGCCGGAGGAGGCGGAGGGTGTGCTGGCCCATGGGGCGGACGGCATCGGGCTGTTCCGCTCGGAGTTCCTTTTCATCCAGCCGAATCGATTTCCCACCGAAGAGGAACAGCTTGCGGCCTACACGACCGTGCTCACGGCGATGGGCCGACGGGCGGTGACGATCCGGACGCTCGACCTCGGCGGGGACAAGGTGATGCCGGGCTACCACTTCGCACCGGACAGCAACCCGCTGCTGGGATGGCGGGCCATCCGGTTCTGCTTGGCCCGGCCCGAAGTTCTGAAGACGCAGCTTCGCGCGCTCCTGCGCGCTTCCGTGCATGGATCGCTGCGGATCATGTTTCCCCTCATTTCGGGACAGGGGGAGCTGGACAGGATTGCCGAGATCATGGCCGAAGTGAAAGGTGACCTCACCCGGGAAGGACGGCCATTCCGCGCCGACGTGCCGACCGGCATCATGATCGAGGTTCCTTCCGCGGCCCTCACCTCGGATATCCTTGCGGCGCGCGCGGATTTCTTCTCCATTGGCACCAACGATCTCATCCAGTACACCCTCGCGGTGGACAGGGGCAACGAGAAGGTCGCCTACCTGTACGAGCCCTTTCACCCGGGAGTGCTCCGTCTGATTCGCATGACGATCGAGAACGCGCACGCCCGGGGCATCCCCGTCGGCTTGTGCGGCGAGCTGGCCGGTGACCCTCTGGCCACCGTTGTCCTGCTCGGGCTCGGCCTGGACAGCTTCTCCATGGGTCCGATCGGGATCCCGCTCATCAAGCGGATCGTCCGCTCAGTGGGCAGCATGGAGGCGGAGGCCTTCGTCCGCAGCCTCACGCCGATGAAGTCCGGTCTTGAGATCGAGCACGCGGTGCGGGGCTGGATGGAGGACCGGCTTGACTTCTCCTCGTGGTGACCTTCCGAAAATAGCCATACTCGGCCGGCCCAATGTCGGCAAGTCGACCCTTTTCAACGTCCTCATTGGCCGAAGGAGGGCTATCACGCATTCGGATCCCGGAGTCACCCGTGACCCGGTGGAGGTCGAGTGCGCGATGGGCGGCGGCCGTGTGCGCCTTGTGGACACCGGCGGGTACACGATCGATGGGGAGGGCCTCGCTGGTGTCGTCACCCGACGGACGCTGAAGGCGGCCCGGGAATCGGACCTTCTCCTCCTCGTCCTGGACGCGGTGGAATCGACGCCCCTGGACGAGGAGTTCATCCGCCTCATGAGGCCGTTCTCGGACAAGGTTCTCCTGGTGGTGAACAAGGTCGATACGCCTGAGCGGGACGCCTCGGTGTGGAACGCCCACGCGCACGGATTCCCGCACGTCATCGGGGTTTCGGCCGCCCACGGCAGGAGCATCGACCGTCTCAAGGAGACCGCCGCGGCGCTCCTGGAGGCGCGCCTGGAAATCCCTCTGTCCTCCCGATCGCCGGCGCGCCGCGGGGCGAGCGGCGTCCCGGAGGACACCGTCGTGCGCATTGCGGTTCTCGGCAAGCCGAACACGGGCAAATCCAGCCTTGCCAACCGTCTCCTCGGCGAGGAGCGCTCGATCGTCTCCGCCGTTCCCGGCACGACGCGCGATGTCGTGGAGGGGACCTTCATCCACAAGGGCAGGAGCCTGCGGATCCTGGACACGGCGGGCATCCGGCGCAAGAGCAGGGTGACCGACCCTGTAGAGTATTACTCGGTGAACCGGGCAATCGAGAGCATCGGCAGGGCGGACATCGTGTTCCTGATGATGGACGCCGCCCTGGGCATCGTGGACCAGGACAAGAAGATCGCCGCGCAGGCCGTGAAGGAGGGACGGGGTGTCGTGCTCGTGCCGGGCAAGTGGGATCTGCAAAAGGACACGGCGAAGCTCCGAGAGGCCGTGCGCGAGCTGGTGCGGTTCCAGTTCCCCGTGCTCGGCTTTGCCCCGATCATGCCAGTCTCCGCGCTCACGGGCTACGGGGTGCGCGCTCTCCTCGACACGGCGCTCGTTCTCTGGGAGCAGCTGCACACAAGAACAGGAACCGGCCGGCTGAACCAGGCCCTGGAATCGTGGATTGCGCATTACAAGCTTCCCGTGCGGGGGAAGAACTACAAGATCCGCTTCATGACCCAGGTGAGCTCAAACCCGGTGCGCTTCGTGGCGTTCATCAACCGCATGTCCGGCTTTCCCCTGGGCTACGGGCAGTACCTGGAAAACTGCATCCGCAGGGACCTTGGTTTCGCCCTTGTGCCCGTGTCGGTGGAGTTCAAGCAGAGCAGGAAAACGGCCAGATGAGAGCCTGGAGCATCGGCGAGGTGGCGCGGCTGCTCGGGGTCAAGCCGCACGTGCTCCGCTACTGGGAGAGCGAGCTCCCGCTCCTTTCCCCTAAAAAGGGACTCACCGGGCGCCGCGAGTACTCGGCGAACGAGGTCCGCCTGCTGATGCGGTTCCGCCACCTCCTGTATGACCGCAAGTTCACGATCGAGGGCGCCAAGAAGCTCATGTGGGAGGAGCTGGGCGCGGCGGATCCCGACCTCTCCGCCCGGTTCGCGCGGATTCGCTCGGACCTGATCGAGGCGCTGATGACGGCACGCCGCGGCTCGACGGCAGCCCACGAGGGAGAAACAATGGCTCACGGCGACGTGCGGGACCGGATGGAGGAAATTGGCCAGGAGCATCTGTTCGCTTTCTGGGAGAAGAGGCCTGAGGCGATGCGGCAGAGGCTGCTCGACGATCTCGCGTCGCTTCACCCGGCGATGGTGCAGGAGTTGCGCCGGTTCATCACCGAGCCGGACGCCGGCGGCGTCTCGAGGGTCGGCATGGGGGCCGCACCTGAAGCGGAGCTCGCCCCCGCGCCGTACGTGACTCTCTCGGACAGCCGGAGGGACGCGGCGGCGCGCGAGGCCGGCGAGGAAGAGATCCGGCGGGGAAGGGCGGCATTTCTCACCGTTGCCGGCGGCCAGGGATCCCGGCTCGGGTTTGACGGTCCCAAGGGCATGTTCCCCGTTACCCCCCTGCGAAAGCTCACGCTTTTCGCCCTGTTCGCCGAGAAACTCCTGGCGGCTCGTCGCTGGTACGGAACGGACATTCCGTGGCTCATCATGACCGGTCCCCAGAATCACCAGGCCACGGTGGAGTATTTCGAATCGGAGAAATGGTTTGACCTGGGCCGGGACACGGTTCGCCTGTTCGTCCAGGGCAGCCTGCCCTCCTTCTCCCCTGAGGGCCGGCTGATCATGGCTCCGGACGGCGGCCTGCTCTTCAATCCGAACGGTCACGGCGGAGTCATCGAGGCGCTGCGGCAGTCCGGATCCCTGGCCGCGATGAGAGAGCAGCGGGTGGAACACCTGTTCTATTTCCAGGTTGACAATCCGCTGGTCCGGGTGCCTGATCCTGTTTTTCTCGGGTTCCACTGCCGTGCACGTTCGCGCATTTCCGCAAAGGTGGTGGAGAAGGCCTATCCCGAGGAGAAGCTCGGCATCATCGTCACGCGTGACGGGAAGCCTTCCATTATTGAGTATTCGGACCTCGACGAGGAACGGATGCACGCGCGGGGCCCCGATGGGCGGCTGTACTACGGGCAGGGTTCCATTGCCATCCACATCCTCGATGTCCCGTTCCTGGAAAACCCGGGGCTTCACCTGCCGTGGCACATGGCCCGCAAGAATGCGAAGATGCTCAATCCGACGCCCGAGGGCACCGAAGTTCTAGAGAGGGATGCGGTGAAGCTGGAGATGTTCGTCTTCGATGCCATCCCCCTCGCCGACCGGGCGCTCTTCTTCGAGACGGACCGCGCGGAGGAGTTCGCGCCCCTGAAAAACCGGGAGGGGCAGGACTCGGTCGCCAGCTGCCTCCAGGGACAGCGGGAACAGGCGGCCCGATGGCTGAGCGGGGTCGGCGTCGAGGTGCCGAGGGACGGACAAGGCCGGCCGCTGCACGCCATCGAAATCAGCCCGCTCTTCGCGCTGGACCCGCAGGTGCTGGCGGCGCGGCGCGGGATCCTGAAGGACCGCATCGATGANNCACGGAGATCGGGGCCCCTGCTGCCTGCAACGCGCCGCCCGAGAACTGGGAAGCCAGGACCGGAATGGTTGACACCATTTTCGCCCCTCTCCGCGAGGCGGCAGCCGCGGGCAGGCAGCGCATCTCCCAGTCGGCAGGAGCCGCGAAGGTTCAGTTTCAGACCGACAGGCAATCCGGCGCCCTTTACCTCGTCTTCGCGAACCAGAGCGGCGTCGACTACCCGGTGGACGGGGCGGGCACGTTCATCATAAAGCGAAGCCTGGCAGACGGGAGCTTCCTCCAGGCGAAGGTTTTCGTGCAGAACGGCCCCGGTACTTACGTGAGACTTTTTCCCCAGGGCGACCGTACGCTCATGGATGTCTACCTGTTCGGTGAGCTTTTCCAGACACGCGTTGCCCTGCCCGTGTCATTTGACCGTCTGCTCACCGCGCCCTTCTCCTCGATCATGGAATGGAGCGCATCCGTTGTGAACTGGCCCCTCGTGCTCGCGCCTCCGCCGGGCCCCGGCGACCGGAGGATCGAGGAGATCGTGCACGCGCTGATGTCGCGGCTCCACGGGCTTCGCGACATGGACGACGGCGCGATGGACGGGGCCGGCCGCATGGTGTACATCGCAACGGGCGCCCCGGCGGGGAAGGGCGGATTCAACTGCTCGGGATTTGCCAAGTGGGTTATCGACTCGCTCTATGCTCCGCTGACCGGAAAGACAATGGACATTGCGCCGCTGAAATCGCGCAATGCGGCGCGAAACAACACCTGGAGCACGCGTTTCGAGGAAGAGCTGGATCCGTATTTCGGCCTGGACTGGAGCAGGGGTCTTGCCCGGGCCATCGCGCAGGCACAGAAAGGCGTTGCGCCTTCCGACGCCCAGATCGATGTACGGGATTCCGACCGCCTCCCCTACATCAGGGACGTCGGGTACCCCGTGCCGAAGCTCGAGTATCTCCTGTACTTTCTCACCCGCGGCAGCCCCGGCACTTTCTACGTCGGGTCGGTCAACGCACCGTCCGCTCTCGCGGTGTCCGAAGGCACCCCGACGCTGCGCCAGCACCACCACGTGATCGTCCTGTTCCCGTATTTCGACCTCAAGGGCGTCTTCCAGGTTGCCGTGATGGAAAGGAACGTACGGACCAGCCTTGCCTCGCTTACCCGCCGTTACGGAAACGAATACGCGCACCTCGTGAGGATCGAATCCACGGGGAGCTTCGCACCGCCCGGAATTGAATAACGCGCGGTTGGGGAGTATCCTTTCTCATAGAATGAGATCCTTCATAGTCTGTTTCCTCCTCCTGGCAGGCGGGGTCGGGCAGGCCATGGCCGCCCCCGCCGAAAATGATCTGTACGCGGAAGGCGAAAGCCGGTACCTCGCAAAAAACTACACGGCGGCGCTGGAAACCTACGACGCGTTCGCCGCCGCGTACCCGCTTTCCGAGCGCATTGCCGACGTGCAGTACCGGCGCGCGGTGTGCCTGTACCGCCTGGACCGCTACCGGGACGCCGTGCAGCTCATCGGAGACATCGAGGTCCGCTTCCGCACGACGAGGTACTTCTCTTTCATTCCGCTGTGGAAGGGCCTTTCCCTGTATGGGCTGAAAAGTTACTCCCTGTGCGTGGACAGCCTCGACAAGTTTCTTGCCGGGCCCGGCGATCCGGAGTTCACCCCGCAGGCCCTCCTCCACAAAGCCCTTGCCCTGCAGGCTCTCTCGGACGATGACGGAGCACGAAAGAGCCTGCGCATCCTTACAACGGACTACCAGGCATCGCGCCTTTTCCCCTACGCCTCCGTGGTGCTCGGCTCCATCCTCCAACGGCAGGGCGCCGTCGGTGATCTGCTCGCCTTCACGCAGAAAACGGATCCCGCGGGTTTCCCCGAGCCATGGAAGAGCAATTTCCTCCTTCTCCGCGCCGAGGCGTTGTGGCAATCCGGCCGGGCCGACGAGGCGCAGCCGATGTACATCTCGCTTGTGGGCGCCCAGGATGACGTGGCCCTCGTGGCGTATGGCAGGCTGTTCGCCGCCGCCCAGCGAAGAAAAGATCTCCAGGGAATGCGCGACCTGACCCAGGCTGCCGAGGCGCGTTTCGCCGGGCGGCTTGGCGTGCTCTCGGACCTGTGGACGAGAGTCGGAGCGGAAACGTTCCGCCAGGGAGATCTGGATTCCGCGGAACCATTTCTCCGCCGCGCATGGAATGCCCGAAAGGACGCGCCGGTCAACGAAGTGGTCCCTCTCTACCTTTCAGAGATCCTTCGCATGCGGAAGGACCCGGCAGGAGCCCGCCAGGTCCTCCTGGATTTCCTCTCGGCAGGGGAGCCCGGCACGGGCGCCGCCGTCATACGCCTGGGAGATCTCTCCTTGATGTCCGGCGACTATGCTTCGGCGGCTGCATCGTACACCCAGTTCCGGGCGGCCTTCCCCGGCTCGAAGCGCGCGCCGGAAGCGGGATACCTTCTTGCCTACTGCCGCTACAGGCAGGGCAGACCCGATGAGGCGGCGCTCCTGGCCGGCGAGCTGCTCCGCCAGGACGTCGACCCCGCGGTGCGCCAGCAGGCGGCCCGGCTGCAGATCGTTCTGCTGAATGGCGCGAAGCGGACCGCGGAGGCCGCCGACGCGCTGAAGGACTACACTGCGAAGTACCCCGCTGACCTGAGCTCCCGTGTTGACTACCTCAAGGACCTGTTTCTCCTGAAGCGGTATCCGGATATCGCGCGTGAAGCGGACACCGTGCGCCGCCAGAATCCTTCGCTGGATGCGCAGGATCCGTACGCGGCGATCCTGGTGTCGTACCTTCAGGGGCTTTCACTGATCAGCTCGAAGGAATACGGCAGGGCGGTCACCGATCTCTCGTCGATCCAGGCCGCCGACGCGCAGAAGGCCGGGCTTTCCGTCATCGTCCCCTATGCGAGGTACTACCTCGGCTGGGCGTACCTGCGCATGTCCGACTTCGCAAACGCGGCGCGCGTGTTCGACGATCTGGCCGCTGCCTATCCTTCCCACGAGCTGGCTCCGATGGTCTCGTACCTTTCGGGGTGGTCCCATTTCAGCAGTGGCGAGTTTGACAAGGCGGCAGGCGCTTTTGCAAGGGTATCTGCCCTGTCCGCGCAGGGAGATCTCGCCCAGAAGAGCCAGTACCTGTATGCGAAGAGCCTTCTCAATCTGAAGAAACTCGACGAGGCAACACCGGCTCTGCTCCGTATCGCCGGCGCAACTCCTCCCACTCCCTGGTCCCCCGACGCTTTGTTCGATTACGCGGGCGCGCTATCCGACGCGGGGCAGACCCGCCAGGCGGCCGACGCATATAAGAAGCTCATGGATACCTTCCCGGAAAGTCCCCTCCGTGAAGACGCATCCTACAGGAGGGCCGAGGCCTTCTTCCTGCACGGGATGCTGGCGGAGGCGCGCGCCGCGTTCGATGACTATCGGACGCGTTTCCCCCGCGGCAAGCTTGTTGACGNNGACGCGGCGCTGTATTGGGGTGGCAAAGCGGCTCAATCCGCGGGAGAAGGGATGGCCGCCGCGCTTCTCTGGGAACGGCTCGTCACGGGATACCGTGACAGCTCCTTCCGCGGTCCGGCGCTCCAGCAGACCGCGGAGGCGTATGCCGCCGCGCAGCAGTACCCCCGGGCCCTCGAGCTGTATACGACTTTTCTCAATGAATACCCCGACCAGGCACGCGCGGCGCGCGCGGACATCCGGGCGGAGCAGGTGAGGCTGCTGGCCACCGGAGAGGGCGACCGGGAAGCCGCGCTGTCGGCGGTCATCGCCCGTGAGACAGGGGACCGGAAGAGGCAGGCCACGATAGACCTCGCACGGCTGTACATCTATGGCGGGGACCGCAGGGCGGACACGGGATACCGGATGCTTCTTCCCGTGGTGAAGGAAGGCGATCCCCAGCGGGCGCCGCAGGCACAGATGCTCATTGGCGAGTATTTCTACCGAAAGGGCGACCTTGACGAGGCCGCGCGCCAGTTCCTTGCCGCCGCGCTGGTTCCGAAGACGGATCCGAGAGTTTCGGCGTCCGCTCTCTACCGTGCCGCCGAGATGATGCAGATGTCAAAGAGACCCGACGAGGTGGCGGCACTGGTCAAGAGATTGGAAGCGGGCTTCCCGGATTCGGACTGGACGGTGAAGGCACGCCTCCTCGAGGGAGGTGCCCAATGAAAGCCCCGCTCGCTGTTGCCCTTCTTCTGTTCGGACTTTCTGCTTTGCCCTGCATTGCACAGGCGGCTCCCGCGCCACAGCCGAGCTCCAGAGCACCGGCGACAAACCCTGCCGTCGGACCCGGGGAGCCGGATATCATCATGCCGCAGGTGGTCCTGCAGGTCGAAGACCTCAGCGTGGAAAAGGTCGAGGCCCAGCTTCCCCCGGAGGAGGAAATGCTGCCGCCAGTGCGGACCATCCCCACACTGAGCGAAGGGGATCTTGCGGTTGGAGAGCCGACCATTCCCTCCGCCGCGGTGGAAGCGGAGGGGCCCGCCCGATCGTCGAACGACCGGTTGCTCTCCTCGGAGGTGCAGCTGGGCGCGGGCACCCTGGACATGATCTCGGCGAGCATGGCGGTCAAAACCCTCGGTCCCGACCCACGGTTGTCCCTTGAGTTTCACCACGAATCACTGGATGGCTTCGACGGGCACGATCCGGGATCCGGTTTCAATCTCCGCGACGACAGCCTGGATGGCAGGTTGAAGTTCCATCTGGGGGGGATGGACACGGATCTTGCGGCCGGGTTCAAGGAGGATGAGACCGGGCTGCAGGGTCAGAGCACGTCCGGCTACTCCTCCGCTCTCTCCCGCGCGCTCTCCGGGAGCGCAACTTTCTCCGGGTCTCTGGCGGACTGGCTCACGCTGGCCGTGGAGGCAGGCGGAGGGTTCGATTCACTCATTCTCCAGGGAACTGCGCCTCTCTCCTCCAGCGGACTGCGCCTTGCGCCAGCCGTGTCGGCACAAGCCCACTTCGGCGGATTGAAAATCGGGCTGGAGACGCACTACTGGTATCGCGACGACTCCTACCTCCTGGCCGGACGGGACCAGCTGCACCGCGTGAAAATCGGCTCGGTTTTCAGCCTCGAACTGCCTGCCACCTTTGTTCTGCAGGCCACCGCGGGGTGGTTCTGGAACAGCGCGGGGCTGAGCCTTTTCCCGTTCTCACTCTCCATCACGGGCACGCCTCTGGAGATCCTCACTCTCTCACTGGAGGGTGGGTACAAGGTCGTCCCCTACGACATGCACGACATCCTCTCCTCAAACGCACTTGCCCTGCCGGCGACGCCGCTTGCGGACGACCGGGGGTGGTATGCCGACAGCTCGGCGCAGTTGTCCCTCACGCGCGACCTGGCGGTGACGATCAAGGCCGCCTTCATGACGCACGAGGCAATGCCGGTCGGTTCCACAGCGCTGGACCCCACTACGGGTCTTTTCCCGGTCTCCCAGACCACCGCGACGCAGCTGTCCACGAATGCGGGGCTGCGCTGGGGGATCACACAGGCATTTTCTCTCTCTGCCGGGTGGGCCCACGAATTCATGGACCGCCCGTTTTTCACGCCGATTGACGCCATAACCGCGGGTCTTATTGGCCTGGATCCAAATGGCCGTTTCGGAGGCAGTCTCACGGTGGAAGTGGGTCCGATTGCCGACGGCACGCTCCAACAGCCCGTGCTGCATATCTCCGGCTTCTGGAAGATCATCGAGGCGGTGAAGCTGCAGATCGACGGAGACGATCTGCTGGCCCCGCTTCTGAGCGGGCCACGGTGGAATATCGCCCGTAACACGTACATCGCACCAGGTTTCCGGATTTCCGCATTTCTGAGCATGAGCCTATGAGTGACGCGACAACCGACAACGGCTTCCTTGTGGATCGCAGACGCGCCCTGGCGAGCATTGCTGCCGCCTGCGTCCTGCACGCCGCGATCCTGGTGGCACTCGCACTCGGTGTCGGCATCGGCGCCGCGGCGACCGTGACCCCGCCGGTGACGATCGATCTGCTGGTTTCATCCGACCCCGGCATGGATGCTCTGGCCGAGTCGGCGACGGGGGGGGCAGGGGCAGCGGCAG
>PMZS01000276.1 GCA_003170115.1 Spirochaetaceae bacterium | reverse complement strand
CCGATTCGAGCAGATTCTTTACTATGAGGAGCCGAACGAACAACGGTGCCGTCTCACTCGGCCGGTGCGATGAAACGCTGGAAGGAACAGCTTCTCATAGAAGCAATTGCACGGAATCGCTTCACCTCGAGACGAGCCTGTTCGCTCCAGAGGGGCTTGCGAAAGAAATTGACAGGGGGAAATTTAGGTGATATTCTGCTATCATTTGAAAACGTTTGCAAAGATTTGTCGTGCCGTGCATGGACNNGATGTACGGTGTGACCGACAAATGTTTGCACGATTACGGTTCTTCACGGTGGCGTTAAACGAGCCGCGTTGCGGTTCGATACGCACTTCTCGAATCTTTAGTAGGAGGTCGAAGATGAAGAGATTTCTCCTGATTGTGCTCATGGTTTTGATCGCGATCACAGGGGCAACCGCACAGGCCAAGAAGTTCAAGATCGGCGTGAGCATGGCTCTTTTCGACGATGCGTGGCTCACCTATGTGCGTGAGGATATCATAAAATGGGGAGCCGCGCACAAGGACGTCGAGGTGACGATCGTCGACGCCAAGAACGACCCGGCGAACCAGACCGGACAGGTTGAGAATTTCCTCGCTCAGAAGATGGACGCACTCGTGATAATGCCCCCCGACGCGTCTGCCGTTGAGCCGATCACCAAGATGGTCACCGCAGCGAAGATTCCTCTGGTTTACTTGAACCGCCAGGTCGATAACCTTCCCGCTGGCGTGGTTTACGTGGGATCAAGGTCGATCGATTCGGGCATTTTCGAGATGACCGAGCTCGGCAGGATCATGGGCGGTAAGGGAAATATCGTCATCATGATGGGCGAGCTGGCCCACGAAGCAGCGCGCAACCGAACCGCAGGCTTCAAGCAAGTCATCAAAGAGAAGTACCCCAACATTAAAATCCTCGCTGAGCAGACAGGCAACTGGAAGCGCGACGAGGGAAAGACGCTCATGGAGAA
This sequence comes from Spirochaetaceae bacterium, assembly GCA_003170115.1. Classification (GTDB taxonomy): domain Bacteria; phylum Spirochaetota; class Spirochaetia; order SZUA-6; family Fen-1364; genus Fen-1364. The sequence continues at coordinate 4,561 of PMZS01000276.1, read as the reverse complement.
CTGGCTCGCTTCCGGCATGCCGATCGACGGCGTCGCCTCCAACAACGACGAAATGGCGCTCGGCGCCCTTTTGGCGATCAAGGCGGCGGGAAAGCTCGGCAAGATAAAGGTCGGCGGAGTCGACGGCAGCGATGATGCCCTGGCTTCGATGGACAAGGGCGAGCTCGATTGCACCGTCTTCCAGGACCCGAAGGGGCAGGCCGATGAAGGCATGAACGCCGCGTACCTCATGGCTCAAGGGAAGCCGAATCCCAAGGTCGACAAGGACCACATCGTTTGGGTTCCTTACCAGCTGGTCACCAAGGCTAACTACAAGAGCTTCATGAAGAAGTAGGCTGGGGAGAGATAGTCCGTGCCCGTCGGTCCCGGTCAGGGACCGACGGGCACAATAAGCAAGCGGGAGTATGGAAGAGAATGGGGAATGACTATCTGCTCAGCATGACCGATATCTGCAAACAGTTCCCTGGCGTCCGCGCTTTGGACAATGTCCAGCTCAATGTTCGAAAAGGGACGGTTCATGCCCTCATGGGAGAGAATGGAGCGGGGAAATCTACCCTCATGAAATGCCTGATCGGGATCTATACCCCGGATTCCGGTACGATTCTTTTCAAAGACGAGAAAATAATCGTCCTCAACACTCATTACGCGCTTTCCAAAGGCATTTCGATGATTCATCAGGAATTGAACCCGATTCCTCATATGACCGTAGCCGAGAATATTTTTTTGGGGCGAGAAACCAGGACATGGTACGGTCTGGTCGATATGAAGAAAATGAACAAGAATACGAAAGAGTTGCTCGATCGCCTCACTATCAGACTTGATCCAAATACGAAGATGGTCGATCTCAGCATCGCCAATACCCAGCTCGTCGAGATCGCCAAGGCAGTGTCATACGATTCCGATTTGATCGTCATGGACGAACCGACGTCTGCCATTACGGAATCGGAAGTCAACGTATTATTTCGAATTATCCGATCCCTGAAAGAACAGGGTCGATCAATTATCTACATCACGCACAGGATAGATGAAGTATTTGAAATCACGGATGAGATCACGGTGTTTCGGGATGGGCAGTATATCAGCACTGACCAGACGAATACGGTGACGAGGCCCATGCTCATCCAGAAAATGGTTGGGCGCGAGCTCACTGATATGTTCCATAAGGAACAAGCGAATATCGGCGAAACCGTTCTTGAGGCGAGGAACCTGACCGGCCACAAGTTTAAGAACGTTAGTTTCGCTGTGAAACGGGGCGAAATATTCGGAGTTGCAGGGCTCATGGGGGCGGGACGGACCGAGTTGCTGGAGGCCGTATTCGGAGTAACGAGACTGGATTCCGGGGAAGTATTCATTGACGGGAGAAAGGTCGAGATACGGTCGCCCGCGGATGCCATCCGCTTAGGATTGGCTCTCCTGACCGAAGACAGGAAACTCACGGGGCTTTACATAAACGCGATGGTCAGGGATAATATGGTAATCGCGAACATGAAACATTACATGCGGGGTATTTTTGTTGATTTTCGCAAAATCACCTCCGATTGCGAAAAAATGCGTGATCAATTGCGAATAAAGACACCGAGCCTGAAGCAAATAATAAAGTACCTTTCCGGCGGCAATCAGCAAAAGGTCCTTATTTCGCGCTGGCTGCTGACCGAACCGGGCATTCTCATCCTGGACGAACCAACGCGCGGCATCGATGTAGGAGCCAAGGCTGAAGTACATCGACTCATGTCGGAGCTCACGCGGCAAGGCAAGACGATAATAATGATCTCCTCCGAGCTGCCAGAGATTCTCGGAATGAGCGATCGGATCATGGTCATGCATGAAGGCGACAAGATCGGGGAGCTCAGCAGGGCGGAAGCGACCCAGGAGAAGATCCTTCACATGGCTACTGGACTGAGCCTTGCCACGGCATGAACGAGTAAAGGGGCCAAAGTGAAAGAGGCAACGGGTGAAACGATAAAAACAGACAAGGTGAGCCGGCCCTTGTTTCGCATATCCATCAATGATCTCATGCGAAAATACGGGATATTCCTGATTTTCCTCGGGATGGTCATTTTAGCTTCAATCGCGTCACCCGCTTTCCTTACGAAGATCAATCTGATCAATATCGTACGGCAGATTTCCGTAATCGGTCTTATCGCCTTGGGGGTTACCGGCGTCATCGTCACGGCAGGCATCGACCTTTCTTCAGGCTCCGTCGTTGGCGTCTCATGCGTCGTCGCAGCGACCTTCTCGCAGGTTACGACTGGCGCCCGTGTCCTCTATCCGGACTTGGCCGGGAATCCTGTGTATGTCGCGGTTATCGCGGGCTGCCTGGTGGGGATGGCCGCGGGGTTGATAAATGGTTTTCTCATCGCGAAGACGAGAATACCGCCTTTCATTGCGACCCTTGGCATGTTCTCCGCTGCCCGAGGCGCGGCGATGCTCTTCACGGCGGGGCGGCCAATATCGAACCTTAAAGATGATTACAATTTCATCGGTCAAGGCGACATTGCTGGTTTTCCGATTCCGATTTTGATCCTGGTAGTCATGGCGGTCGTAACGCATATTTTGTATTCTCGAACGAAGTTCGGCAAATATATCTACGCGATCGGTGGAAATGAGCAGGCCGCGCGCGTCTCGGGTATCAATGTCGCGAAGTTCAAATTGCTGATATATGTGNNTTGGGTGGAATAGTTGTGTCATCCCGAATCGGATCGGGACAGCCGGGACTCGGCGTGGGGTACGAGTTCGACGCAATTACCGCGGCGGTGATCGGCGGCGCCTCGCTGTCGGCGGGTGGAATCGGGAGTATCCCCGGAACGATTATAGGCGCGCTCATCATAGGCGTCTTGAACAACATTCTCGATCTCACCAACGTTTCCGCATACTTTCAGCAGATCATCAAGGGCGCGATTATCGTTGGGGCTGTCATTCTCGACCAGCAGAAGAACAAGGGCGCCAAATAGCCGGACAGAGAGCGATGGTGGGATGGCGCTGATCCCGACATGAGGCCTGTCGCTGGATCGCTCTAAAGCGCCGGAGAGGATGGTTCCGTGTTCGAGCAGTTGAACTTCAGGGTCAATTACAACAACGCCGACTACTCAGACCTTCGGTTTCCCGCTGCAGACAGGGCGGTGCTGCATGACCTCGGGAGAGAGGTGGCCGAGATCGCCGCGCTGCCCGTCATGGCGGAGCGTCGGGAGCTCTGGAAGCGCCATAACGCTCTGGAGCAGACCCGGCCGATCCTTCTCTGCGACCCCGAGAATGGATGGAACGAGATAATTCCGGAAGCGGCAATTCGCTGCACGAACAGCGTCGCACGGCACTGGGAGGACTATCTCAGGAAGCTGGTCTTCTGGGGAAGGGAGATGAACGACGATGTGGTCGTGGAACCGGTTTTCAACGTCCCTTATGTGTACAGGGACAGGCAGTGGGGAGTGGCCGGATCGGCGCGTGTGGCCACCGAGAAGAGGACGGCGGAACTGGGCAGGGCCTACCATATCGAGACCATTCTCGAGGATTTCAACCAGATCAAGGACATCACGAAGCCGGAGCTGCGAATCGATCGCGCGTCGTCAGACGCGGTGCTCGCGATCGCCCACGAGCTGTTCGACGCCGCGCTCGCCGTGCGGCGCAATACGGTCTGGTTTTGGTCGGTGGGCCTGACCGACGATCTCGTGTTTCTCCGGGGCATGGAAAAACTCATGTACGACGTCTATGACGCCCCGGAGCGCATCCATGAGGTGATGAAGATCATGCTCGACGGCACCATGGAGCGGTTGGACTTCCTTGAGTCGAGCGGGTTGTTGAGCCTCAATAACGACAGCTCGTTCGTGGGATCCGGGGGCATCGGATTCACAGACTTTCTGCCCGGGAAGGACTTTGCCGGCACGGTTCGGACAAAGGACATGTGGGGGCTCGCGGAGAGCCAGGTAACGATCGGCCTTTCCCCCGAGATGTTCAAGGAGTTCATCTTTCCCTACCAGCGAACGCTGATGGATCGGTTCGGGCTCACCTGCTATGGATGCTGCGAGCCCATGGACGAGCGGATCGACATCGTCAAGGAAGAGCCGAACCTGAGGCGCGTGTCGGTGTCTGCCTGGGCGAACCGTCGGCTCATGGCGGAGAAGCTTGGGCGCAGGTACATCTATTCGATGAAGCCCTCACCGTCCTACCTCGCGGTCCCCAACATGGACGAGGAGATCGTTCGGGCGTCCCTGCGGGAGACCCTGTCCATCACGCGGAACAACTGCGTGGAGATCGTCATGAAAGACAACCATACATTCGGGAACAACCCGCAGAACATCACGAAGTGGGTGACGATTGCCCGGGAACAGATCGAGGCGCTCTGACGGGAGACCGCCCGAGCGCACGGCGTCGCACGCCACAAAGTGGAGACGAATGAGCAATCACGAATCGGAGACGCGGCTGTACCTCATGACCCGTCCGACCCCCACCGCGCTCTGGAACGATGCCTGCTCGCTCCGGGAAGGATCGGACAATTGCTTGTCCATTGTGAGTCCTGGGCCAGGAGGGTCTGTATCATGAGCGTAATGGTGCGTCGTGAAAAGCTGCA
>PMZS01000268.1 GCA_003170115.1 Spirochaetaceae bacterium | reverse complement strand
ACAACCAGACCGCCGTGGTGCGCATGTCCAGCGTCGCCGTTTCCGCGCTCCTGGCACGGATGGGCATCGAACCGGTCATGCAGATGGTCTGCCGCGACCGCAACCGCATTGCCATGCAGAGCGACATTCTCGGGGCCTCGGCCCTGGGCATCCGAAACCTCACCTGCCTCACCGGGGACCACCAGGCATTCGGCAACCAGGCAGGCGCGAAAAAGGTGTACGACATCGACTCGGTGCAGCTCGTGGCCATGGTGAAGCGCATGCGGGACGAGCGCAGGCTCCTGGGCAGCGACGAGGAGCTTGCGGGCACGGTGCCGATGTTCATCGGCGCGGCGGCCAATCCCTTTGCCAAGCCCTACGAGTTCCGCGCCCTGCGCCTGGCAAAGAAGGTGGAGGCCGGCGCGGACTATGTGCAGACCCAGTGCGTCTACGACGTGGCGATGTTCGCGGAGTGGATGAAGGCGGTGCGCGATCTCGGCGTGCACACGAAGTGCAGGATCCTTGCGGGAGTCACTCCGCTGAAGTCCGCCGGCATGACCCGATACATGGCCGAGAACGTCCCGGGCATCATCATCCCGGACGCGATCAGGAAGCGGATGAATGACGCTCCCAAGGGCAAGGGCGCGGAGACGGGCCTGGCCATCTGCGCGGAGATCATCGAGCAGCTGCGCGGAATCGAAGGGGTTGCGGGGATCCACATCATGGCCATCGAGTGGNNGGGAAATCGTTCAGACCGCGAAGCTCCTTCCCCGTCCCATCCTCTCGTGATACCTTTGGCCTGATGGACGCGCCGCAGGACAATTCCCAGACGCCGCTGCGCACGGACGAGCTGCAGGAAGTCGTCGCGCTCTGCGATGCCGACGGCATCATTCTCACCTGGAACCGGGCCGGTGAGGAGATCACCGGCTTTCCACGTGAAGACGTAATCGGGTATCACATCGATTCGGTCATTTCGCCCGGATACCGGGAGGTGATCGAAGAGATCCTGAACATCCAGCGCTTCGGCACGGTGCTCCCGGGGCTGCCCCTCCGGCTGCAGACGAGCTTCGGATGGGAGGTGCCGGCGGAAGTGACCTCCGTGGCCCGCATGGTCCCCGGGGGCCACGCCGGCTTCCTCCTCATCTTTCGCGACGTGACACTGAAGACCCAGCTCCAGGAACAGCTCGACCGCATGGACGTGCTGTATCGGAGTCTCGTGGAGGGCTCGCCGGACCTCGTGTACGTCCTGGATGCGAATGCGAGACTTCTCTTCATCAACGACACCGTGGAAACTCTCCTGGGCTATTCCAAGAGGGACCTCATCGGCAGGCAGCTCATCGACCTCGTGCATCCCGAAGATCGTCAGCGCGCCTACTGGCCCCTCAGGGAGAGACGCCGCGCCGACCGGGCCACCCGCAACCTTAGGCTTCGGCTGCTCACGCGGGACGGCCGGACCCGACGGTACGACCTGGGCTTCGTCTACGTGTCACTGGACTCCGTCGGGCTCGGCCACAGGGAGTCCAGCGGTCACGTCCCGCCGGACGAACACCTCGGCACCCAGGGAGTCGCGCGGGACGTCACGGAGCTCGTCCTGCTGCAGGAGTTCTCCCGGCAGGCAGAGCTCATTCTTCCCGTGTGCTCCGTGTGCCGGAAGATCCGGCTCTCCATTGGCGGCCACAACGAGTGGCTGACTCTTGCCGATTACGTCGAGCGCCAGACCGGCGTGATGTACTCCCACACGTATTGTCCCGACCATGTGCCGCCCTCCGGAGCGCACAAATGAGCTTCCTTTCCGACTCACGGATCGTTTCCCGCGCCCTTGACCGGTTCGTACGGGACTCGGTGCGTCGCCGCGCCAGGGTGGTTACGCAGCCGCCGATCGAAAGCCTCGTCGCCGCCCTGGACCTTGATGGGCATGCGCGGCACGGCGGCCTGACGGGACGGCGGCTCGCGGCTTTTCTCGATCAGTATCTGGCCGCCGCGACCCGGCTCCACCACCCCGGGTACATGTCGCACCAGGTTGCCGTGCCGCACCCGGCGGGCGCCCTGGCCTCGCTTGTTGACGGGTTGACGAACAACGCCATGGCAATTTACGAGATGGGGCCCTCCGCCGCGGCGATCGAGTTCTGGGTTCTCAACTGGATGATCGACAAGGTCGGGTGGACCCCGACGCCCTTCCCCCGGGACGCGGAATCAGCGCCGCCGCATGCCGGCGGCGTCCTCACGCACGGGGGATCGCTGGCAAACCTGACCGCCCTGCTGGCCGCCCGGAGCGCGGTCGCTCCGGAAGCGTGGGAACGCGGCACGCCGACGGACCTTGCCCTCCTGGCTCCCTCGGAGTCGCACTATTCTGTCGCGCGGGCGGCGGGCATCCTCGGTCTCGGGAGCGCGGCCATCTATTCGCTGGACGTGGATTCGGCGGGGCGGATCATCCCGGACCGCATCACCGCGTGCCTGAGAAAGGTGCGCGCCGACAATCGAAGACCCATGGCGCTGGTGGCAAACGCGTGCAGCACGGTACTGGGGCTGTACGACAGGCTGAGAGAGGTCGGCACGATCTGCCGGGAGCAGGGACTCTGGCTGCACGTCGACGGCGCTCACGGGGCAAGCGCGCTCCTGAGCACCCGGTATCGTTCGCTTCTGGACGGCGTCGAGCTGGCGGACTCCCTGGTCTGGGACGCGCACAAGCTGATGCGCACGCCGACGCTCTGCGCGGCAGTGCTCCTCCGTGACGCCCGCCACCTGGATGGCGCGTTCAAGCAGGAAGCGAGCTATCTCTTCCACGACAAGGCGCAGCCCGGGGTGGATTTCATCCATCGGACGGTGGAGTGCACGAAGGCAGGGTTGGGGCTGCGGTTCTACGCCGTGCTCGCGGCACTCGGCGAGAAGGGACTTTCGGACTACATCGAGCGGCAGTTCGCCCTGGCCCGGGACGCGCACGCCTACATTTCCGGGCTCCCGGATTTCGAATCTCCGTTCCCTCCGGAGGCGAACATCCTTTGTTTCCGGATCTGCACCAGCGATGCCGCGCAGCTCACGGCGCGCGATGCCCTGATCGCCGAAGGCAGCTTCCACCTCTCCACCGCCGAGGTCCGGGGCAGGCGCTGCCTCCGGGCGGCGTTCATGAACCCCGACACCTCCATGGACGACGTGCGGCGGATGATTGAGCGCGTCCGGGATTTTTCACGCAATCCTTGACATGTGCGGGATTGGGGCGGTACTATCCGGCCCGCATGGCAGACCCACTTGTCGTCATGGAAGGCATCGAGAAGTCGTTTCCTGGCGTTCACGCGCTCGGCAACTGCCGCTACGATCTGAACCCGGGAGAGGTGCACGCCCTGGTGGGAGAGAACGGGGCGGGCAAGTCCACTCTCATGAAGATCCTGGCCGGCGTGTACCAGAGGGACAGCGGTCGGATCATCTACAAGGGCAGGGAAGTCAACATCCCCAACCCCCGTGCGGCGCAGCACCTGGGCATCAGCATCATCCACCAGGAGCTGAATCTGATGCCGCACCTCACCGCCGGGCAGAACATCTTCATCGGGCGCGAGCCGCGCCAGGCCGTCAAGCTGTTCCTGGACGAAAAGCGCATGAACGAGCTCGCCCGGGAGCTTTTCGACAATCTCCACATGGACCTGGACCCGCGCACGAAGATCCGGGACCTCGCGGTGGCCAAGCAGCAGATGGTGGAGATCGCCAAGGCGCTGTCTTTCAATGCGGAAGTGCTCATCATGGACGAGCCGACCGCCGCGCTGAATACAACGGAAATAGAAGAGCTGTTCCGCATCATCCGCCAGCTGCGCGACCGTGGTGTCGGGGTGGCGTACATCTCCCATCGCCTTGAAGAGCTCAAGCAGATCTCGGATCGGATCACCGTCATGCGGGACGGGAAGTACGTCGACACCCGGCGCACCTCCGAGGTGGAGATCGGTGAGATCATCAGCATGATGGTCGGCCGCACGCTCTACGAAACGGCGCGCAACCTGAAGGACACATCCGGCCACGAGGTGGTCCTCAGCGTGGCACACCTCCAGCAGGGCCGCACGATCAAGGACGTGAGCTTCGAGGCGCGCGCGGGGGAAATCCTCGGGTTCGCAGGGCTCATGGGAGCGGGGCGCACGGAGGTGGCACGGGCCGTCTTCGGGGCGGACCCGGTCCAGTCCGGAGAGATCACCGTACAGGGCCGAAGGGTGAACATACGCAAGCCGAGTGACGCGGTGAGACACGGCATCGGGTATCTGTCGGAGGACCGCAAGCGCTACGGGCTGGCACTCGGCATGGACGTGGAAGCGAATATCGTGATGGCCACAATGACACGGTTCCTCGGGCTGCTGGGCATCATCCGGCGGGCGGAAACCAGGTCCACTGCCCAGAAGTTCGTCTCACTTCTCAGCATCAAGACGCCCGGGCTTGGCCAGATCACCAAGTTCCTTTCGGGGGGCAACCAGCAGAAAGTCGTCGTGGGCAAGTGGCTCGTGCGTGACTGCAACATCCTGTTCTTCGACGAGCCGACCCGGGGCATCGACGTGGGAGCCAAGAGCGAGATCTACAAGCTCCTCAATGACCTGGCGGAGCAGGGCAAGGCCATCGTCATGATCTCCTCCGAGCTTCCCGAGATCCTGCGCATGAGCCATCGGATCGTGGTCATGTGTGAAGGCCGGATTACCGGCGAGCTCACGGCAGCCGAAGCGACTCAGGAGAAGATCATGCGCCTGGCCACACAGCGTGAGAGCGTGGTCAAGACGGAGCGTATCGCAGCGGCGGGAAAGGGAGCATAGGGCATATGGGGGATATGGCACACGCACCGCAGCAGAGGCGCAGGTTCCTGAACTCGAACGCAACCCAGAGGCTTCTCGCCTTCGCGAGCCTCATCGGGCTGATCGTGTTTTATTCCCTGGCGTCACCGAACTTCTTCAAGTTCGAAAACATGGTGGCCATCCTGATCGCCACGGCGGTCACCGGAATCCTCGCGGTGGCGGTGACATTCATCATCATCACCGCGGGGATCGACCTTTCCATTGGAACGCTGATGACCTTCTGCGCCGTCATTGCCGGCGTCTTCATCACGATGTGGCACGGGCCCGTGATCGTCGGCGTGCTGGCTGCCATCCTCATGGGAGGCCTGGTCGGGCTCATTTCAGGCACGTTCGTCTCCCGACTGAAGATTCCGCCGTTCATCGCGACCCTGGGCATGATGTACGTCGCGAAGGGGTTGTCCCTGATCATCTCGGGCCTCAAGCCGGTCTATTTCAACGACACGCCCTCCTTCGCGCTCATCGCCATGGGCTCCGTGACCGGGGCCATCATCCCGGGCTTCAACATTCCCAACGCGGTCATCATCTTCTTTGCCGTTGCCCTGCTCTCGGCGTTTCTCCTCAACCGGACCATCCTGGGCCGCTACACCTTCGCAATGGGAAGCAATGAGGAAGCCGTTCGGCTTTCGGGTGTGAACGTGGACCGCTGGAAAACGATCGTCTACATGGTGGGCGGGCTGATCTGCGGAGTCGCCGGAGTCGTTATCGCGGCCCGCCTGAACTCGGCCCAGCCTTCGCTGGGGCAGGGGTATGAGCTGGATGCAATTGCGGCCGCGGTCATCGGCGGCACCTCATTGAGCGGTGGGGAAGGCACCATCCTGGGGACCGTCATTGGCGCATTTGTCATGAGCGTGCTGGTCAACGGCCTGCGCATCCTCTCGGTGCCCCAGGAATGGCAGACGGTCATGACGGGGGTCATCGTGATTTTCGCCGTCTACGCCGACATCCTCCGCCGCAAGAGGGCATAGCCCGGGGCTCTGGATTGCATCCGGCGGGATTTCCAGAGTATACTTGAGAGCAATTCAATCCCCGTCGGGGATTGCAGACACACGTTCGAAGAATCGAACAAAAGGAGCGTTCTATGAGAAGGAAGAGACTAGTTACCATTCTCATTGTGGTAACGGCCGTACTGATGCTGGGCGGATTCGCCGCGGCGCAGGCAATTTACATTCCGGTCATCTCCAAGGGCTTCCAGCACCAGTTCTGGCAGGCGGTGAGGCTCGGCGCGGAAAAGGCGGCCAGGGACTACAAGGTCGTCATCACATTCGAAGGTCCTGAGAACGAGTCGATGGTCGACAAGCAGCTTGACATGCTGCAGACCGACCTGGCCAAGAACCCCTCGGCAATCTGCTTTGCAGCCTTGGACAGCAAGGCCGCTATTCCGCTGCTGCAGGAAGCGAAGAAGCGCAAGATCCCCATCATTGGCTTCGACTCGGGCGTCGACAGCGACATTCCCGTCACCACGGCCGCCACGGACAACGTGGCAGCGGCAGCTCTCGCGGCAGACAAGATGGCGCAGCTGATCGGTGGATCGGGCAAGGTCGGAGTGATCATCCACGACCAGACCAGCCGGACCGGCATTGATCGCGGAACCGGATTTCTCGGCCAGATGAAGAAGAAGTACCCGAACATCCAGATCATCGGACCGCAGTACGGCGGCGGTGACCAGCTGAAGTCCACCGACCTCGCGAAGGCGATGATTCAGGCCAACCCCGACATCAAGGGATTCTTCGGCGGAAACGAAGGCTCCATCATCGGCGTGCTCAATGCGGTGAAGGAACTGAACCTGGTGGGCAAGGTCGTGGTCATCGGCTATGACTCCGGCAAGCAGCAGCTCGATGCAATCAGGAGCGGCGCGGAAGCCGGCGCGATCACCCAGGACCCGATCGGAATCGGGTACAAGGCAGTCGAAGCGGCGGTGAAGGCGATCAGGGGCCAGCCGGTTCCGAAGAACATCGACACGGGCTTCCACTGGTTCGACAAGACCAACATTGACGATCCCGCCATCGCGGCGGTTCTCTACAACTAGAGATCGGATCAGCATTTCACATGGGCCGCTTCCTCGAAAGAGGGGGCGGCCTTTCTTATGTTCAGCCCTTCACGGATCCCGCCAGCAGCCCGCTCATGAAATACCGGCTCAGGAAGATGTAGACGAGGAGCGTCGGGAGGGCGGCGATCAGCGCTCCTGCCATCTGCACGTTCCATTCCACCGAAAAGCTGCCCGCAAGGTTGTTGAGGGCCACGGTGATCGGCTGCAGGGAAGGCTTGCTGGTGATAATCACCGCGAAGAGGAAGTCGTTCCAGATGGAGGTGAATTGCCAGATCATGACCACGACGAATCCCGGCAGGGACAGTGGGAACAGGATGAGGGCGTAGATGCCGAGGATCCCGGCGCCGTCGATCTTGCTCGCCTCGATGAGCTCGTCCGGTATCGCGGCGTAGTAGTTGCGGAAGATGAGCGTCGTGATCGGGATGCCGTAGACGATGTGAACGAAGATCAGCCCCCCCCTGGTGCCATAGAGGTGCATGTCCTGAAGCACGCGGACCAGCGGGATCAGGATGCTCTGGTACGGGATGAACATGCCGAAGAGCAGCATCGGGAACAGGATATTGGCCCCGCGGAACTTCCACTTTGCCAGGACATAGCCGTTCATCGAGCCGAGGGCCGCGGAGATGAGGGTGGCCGGCACCGTGAGGTAGACGCTGTTCATGAAGTTCACGGAAAGTCCGGTGAGGCCCTGGTAGGCACCGCTCCATGCCTTGGCGAAACTCTCAAAGCTGAGGCTTTTCGGGAGCTGCCACATCCTGGACAGGCTCACCTCCTGGAAGCTTTTCAGTCCCGTGACCAGCTGCACGAGGACCGGCGTGAGGTAGACGACAGAAGCGATCAGCAATAGAGCGTAGATGACGATGGGGCCCGCGTGGAGAGGGCGGCGGTGTGATGCCGTGGTCATCAGCGGACCTCTTTTCTGTTCGTGGACACGAGGTACGGGATGATGAGAAGCGCCACGACGAGCAGGAGGAGCGTGGCGATCGCCGCCCCCTGCGCGAAGTTGCCTCCCCGAAACGTCGTATCCCACATGTAGAATGCAGGAACGTCCGTGGCAAACGCGGGACCCGGCCCGGTCATTGAGACGACCAGGTCGAAGATCTTCAGCGATATATGCCCGAGGACGATGAGAGCGCTGAGGGTCACCGGTCGGATCATGGGAACGATCACGCGCCGATAGATCTGCAGCTCGGAGGCCCCATCCACGCGTGCCGCCTCTCTCATTTCCGTCGGTATCCCGCGCAGCGCTGCAAGGTACATGGCCATCGTATATCCCGACATTTGCCAGGTTGCCGCAATCACGACGGAGATCATTGCAAGGGAAACCCCGATGTAAGGGCTGGCAAGCCCGCGGAGACCAATATGAGCGAGGAATGTCCCGAATCCTGACTCGGGATGTATGTACAGGATCGTCGGGTCGGTGAACCATCCCCATTTCAGGAAACCCAGGCCGAGAAAGTCGAAAAGCTGGTTGATGCCTGTTGCTCCCGACTGGGGATTGCCGGGGCTGAGGATCCAGCGCCAGACCACTCCCGTGACGATGTAAGAGATGGCCATTGGGAACAGAAAGATATTGCGGAAAATTCCCTCCCCCTTGACGTGCCTGTCCAGGAGCACCGCAAGGAAAAAGCCGATCACAATGCAGGCAATGAGAAAAAGGACCGTGAATGTCACCGTGTTGCGGAGGTCGCAGAGGAAGCGATCGGTGGGAACCGTGCTGAAGAGGCGCGCGTAGTTATGAAGCCCGACGAAGGTGAAATCAGGCGTGATGCTGTCCCACTTGGTGAGGGAAGAAAAACCCGTGAATCCGATGAACCCATACACGAACACGGCGATCAGGAGGATCGACGGGGCCACCAGGGCGACAGAGATTGTGCGGTCTCGCGTGAGTCCCTTCATGCAGGCTCCTTAAAAAATCTGCCAGGCTCGAGGGAGCCTGGCAGGGTCGATGTTCTTCTAGGGACAGCGGGTCTTATGCGCCTCCGTTGTCCACGGCTGCCTGGTCGAGAGCCTTCTGGGTGGCTTCCACGTCGGCCTTGGTGGCGAAGGTGTTCATGATGTCTTTGTAGACCGTGACCCACTTCTCTACCGCCGCCGCGCCGTGGATGACGCTGGGCACGATGGGCTGCGAGGTCCAGTCCTGCATCGCCGTCTTCAGGTACGCGTTGAACAGTGCGGGATCGCCGTCGGTGCGCGCNNTTGGGCAGCGCGAAGCTGTCGGACAAGCCGTCATAGATCTTGGGTCCCGGGACCGTCTGCCAGCCGTACCCCTTGTAGCTCTTCGAGGTGAACCAGCCGTCCGTCCAGTCGCCCATGATGTGCATGGCTGCCTTGTTGTCGATCAGAAGCTGGGCGGCATCGCTCCACACGAGGGCAGCGTTGTCTGAGTTGACGTTCTGGAGGATCTGCTTGTAGGTCTCCAGTGCCTTGGTCACCACAGGGTCGGACCACTTGGTCGCGCCGGTCCAGAGGCCCTTGTAGGCGTCCGCCCCGAGCACGGAGACCAGGATGGTCTCGAAGGTGTGGCCCGACTCCCAGCCTTCCTTGGTTCCGATGGCCAGGGGGATGATCTTCTTCGCCTTGAACACCTTCGCGACCTTGAAGAAATCGTCCCAGGTCGCGGGAGGCTCGAGCTTGTTGTCGGCGAACAGCTTCTTGTTGTACCACATGACGTTCGCCCTATGGATATTGACGGGAACGCCCCAGTAGTGGCCTTTGTACTGCAGCAGGCTCAAGAGGTCCTTCGGGAAGACCTTGTCGAGTCCTTCGGACTTGTACAGGGCATCCAGGGGCTGCAGATACTTTTCGGGGTCGTAGGTCTGCACCTCGAGACCTGCGTGGAGCTGGAAGGCGTCGGGGGGATCCCCGCCCGTCAACCGGGTGGAAAGGACCGCCTTCGCGTTTGTCCCTGCTCCTCCTGCCGTCGTGGCATTGACGATCTGAACATTCGGGTACTGCTTCTGGTAGATGGCGAACATGGCGTTCAGACCCTCGGCCTCACCGCCCGCCGTCCACCAGGAGAAAATCTCCAGCTTGTTGCTCTTCCCGCCGCCGCCGCACGCCGTGAGGGCAAGCGAGAACCCCAGCACGAGAAAGATGCAAAGGATCGATACGACTCTTCTTCGGGACATCTCTGACTCCTCCTTACGATGAGAAAGCTGTTCTTGAAAACCGCTATAAGCTAGTCACGCGCGGACCAATCAGTCAAGACGTCACGGCACGAGGGTCAGTCGATCCCTGGCGATCTTCTCCACCGCCGGGCGGGTCAAGGGGATCGGCACCTGCTCTCCCCTGAGCCAGAGGGGGGTCAGGTCCTCATAGTGAGGGTGACCCGGCTGGCCGGATTGGCCCAGCGGGCCGACGATCCGGAGGCTGTCCTGATCCGCCAGGGATGTGATCATCCGCATCGAGGGGACCGTCGTGACCTCGTAGGTGTCAAGGGCGGGCATGCACCACGAGACGTTGAGCGTGTTCATGTCCCCGGAGGCAGGACGCGGCCGGGGATTCAGAAGCATCCTGGTGATCGCGCTGGTGGCACCCGGGTGCCGGAAGACATGGCGGTGGAGCCTGCCCCAGCTCCACTTCCGCGGATCCCGCCCCATGCGGCCCGCGCAGAATTCCATGGTCCGCACAAGAGCCTTCTCGAGCTTTGAAACCGGTGAAGGCCTCTCCCCTGAGATTCCGCCACCCCAGAACGGGGAATCCGGGCGTTCGAGAATCTCATCCACGATGCCATACAATCTCGCGTTGAGGTACAGTACGAGATCATCGCCCAGTGCGCCTTCGAGCAGCTCTCTCTCAAGCTGGGCGATGAAGACCTCGTAGACGGCCGCCCCGGGGCTCTCCACGGTGATTTCGCGGTCCCACTCGGCGAGGATTCGCGCCGCCTCCGCCGCCCCGCGGTTGCTGAAAGGGAACGCGAGGAGCGCCGGCAGAATCCTCTCCGCCTGCAGGGAATGAACGTCCATCTGCAGCCGGCGGAAGTCTTCGACTCCCGGCGAGTGCATCCCGGCCAGCGCTTTTGCGATTCGCTGGTGCCTGTAAGGACTGCACCAAGAATAGCTCAGGGGCCTTCCAGTTTCCGGGCCGAGCGGCCGATAGTTGGCCGTGCCGATCCAACCTTCCTGCGGATCCATCAGGCTCGGCAGCGAGTCGTAGGGAACGAACCCGACCCAGTCATTTCCTGCGGTTCCATCGGAGGGCAGCCTGCCAGTGTATCCGTTTCGCAGCGGAACGGCCCCGGTGGGATGCCAGCCGATGTGTCCTCCGTCATCCGCGGCGACAAGGTTCATGCTCAAGTACCGCCACGTTTTTCCCGCATCGAGAACCTCCGCGGCTCCGCGGGCCTTCATGATCGCCAGGAATCCGCCAAAGGTGCGGTCCTGGAGCATCCCCTCAGGCAGTGTTCCGTACCATTTAAGGACAGCCACCGCTTCCACGCCCTCCTCGACGGTCGTGATGACCGGACCGAGATCCGTGCGGTAGAGAGGCAGGCTCACCGACTTGCCCTTCGGCAACCTGATGAGAATCACTTCCCTGCGCATCTCATGCTCCCCGCCGGCGCGCCTGTACCGTGTGGGGTTTTTTGGATCGACCCCGAGCATGAGAACGTCAACGGCGTCCAGCATGACATTCGTCACGCCCCAGGCGACATGTTCGTTTCTCCCGAGGTCGACACCAGGAGCCCCCGCAATGGAGGTCCCCGCCGCATTGATTTTCCCGGGCACGCAGAGGTGGCAGAAGTACCAGACCGCGGGCAAGGAAACGCCCATGTGGGGATCGTTGGCAAGAAGCGGCAGGCCATCTGCCCCCTTTGCGAAGGTCCAGTTGTTGCTCCCCGCACCGGGGGCAGCGGCGGCGAGAAGCGACGATATCAGGGAGGTGGCCGCGTACTTGCCGGAGAGCCCGACGTGGAAAGCCGTCGCGGCGGGATGCAGCGAGCCGATCCTCATGCGCGCAAGTCTGTCGAAGTAGGGGTCCGTTGGAAGGTTGGCGCCGGGGTGGCAGGGAAACATGTCGTTCCATTCCCTGAGGCTGAGCGAGCTCCCTCGCGCGAGGGCCAGGAGCCTCTCCGCATAGGGGGCGGCAAGCATCGACCACGAGACGAATGGCGTGAAACTCACTCCGTCCACGGCGGACCATGGCTCCGGCACGAAACCCATGGAGCGGAACTCCAGGGGAAGGTCTTTTCCTCTCGCTGCCAGGTACGCGTTCACTCCGTCGGCGTAGGCCTGGAGCAGACCGTGCTCCTCCTCTGTCGCGGCCTCGAAAATCTGGCGTTTCATGCCGGGCATGCCGATCATCCGGCAGAAGTAGTCGAGCATGAG
>PMZS01000261.1 GCA_003170115.1 Spirochaetaceae bacterium | reverse complement strand
GTCCTCCTCCTTCCCTCTCCCACCTTACCCGACCAGAGCCCATAAGCAAAGCGGCCACACGCGTTGCACGCAGCCCGGGTCAATTCGGAGGACGTTTTTCCGATGACTCATCGGCAGTAGCATGAGTGTCCGCCCGTGGTGTTCCATTCCCAGAGGGGCCCCGTTCATGCTATGCTGAGCGCGTTCCCCCAATTTCGACAGCAGGAGTCTGACCGATCATGGCAATACAAATGTCCGCGACCTCGCATCTCAACCGAGGCCTTCGCATTTTCTTCTCCGAGTTCGTCCGGGTGAGCCTGCGGCATCCCGGCCAGGCGCTGTTCTTCGCGCGTACGTTGATCTGGCAGGGCCAGGCCGCACGCCGGCGCGCTCGGGAAGCCCGCGCAGGGCTCACGGTCCCGCCGATCACCATCTTCAGCATCACCAACAGGTGCAACCTTCGGTGCAAGGGCTGTTACGCGCAGGCAATCCGGGGGGACGCACCGGATGCGCTCTCCTCCGAGAGGATGCGGAGCATTGTCTCGGAGGCTGACGAGCTGGGGATCTCCTTCTTTGTCATCGCGGGAGGCGAGCCGCTGACCCGTCCGGAGATCGTCGACATCGCCCGGGATTTTCCCCACATCGTGTTCCTGCTCGTGACCAACGGTCTCCTCCTGACCCCTGACCTCATCGCCCGGCTCTCCGTATTGCGCAATGTGGTCCCCGTGCTCAGCATCGAGGGCAACCAGTCGGAAACCGACGAAAGGCGGGGCAGGGGCGTCCACGAAAGGCTCCAGGACAAGATGCAGGAGCTGAAGCGCGCGGGCATCTTCTTCAGCCTGTCATTCACCGTGACGCGGACCAACTTCGACACGGTTACCGACCCGGACTTCCTGCAAAGGGCGGTGGATGCCGGTTGCCGCCTGTTTCTGCACCTGGAATACACGCCCATCCGGGCGGGGACCGATGAGTGGGTCATCACCGATGAGCAGAGGGAGGCGATGAAGGGACTGGTGGGGGATCTTCGTGCCCGCCTCCCCGCGGTATTCATCGCGGTTCCATGGGACGAGGAGGAGCAGGGCGGATGTCTCGCGTCGGGCAGGGGCTTCATCCATATCAGCGCTTCTGGCGACCTGGAACCGTGTCCATTTGCGCCGTATTCCGATACGAACGTGTTGAACGTGCCCCTGAAGCAGGCGCTGCGATCCCGGTTCCTGAGCCTGATGCGTGAAAACCACGACCTCTTTGCGGAGACGGAGGGCGGCTGCGCACTCTGGAGAAACAGGGGAGCGGTTGAAGCGCTCCTGCATGACAAGACCGGCTGAAGGGGCTCGCGCGGCGCCCCCCACGGGGAGAATGGGCTGAACGGCGCGGAGGGTGCCCCCGTGCGGATGCGGATCATGTCCTCCACGGGGTAGACAAAGATGATGCCGTCCTCCTCCTTGCCGGTTCGGGCGGCTTTCATGATGGTCTCCACTATGCAGGCTGTGATTTCCGCGGGACGATGTACAGCCCGCAGCGCCCGGGGTATGCTCTCTGCGCAAATGAAGACGGTTCCCGTATTCTGTGGCAAAGACTGCGGAGGCAATGCGTGTCCCCTCCTCGTGGAAATTGAAGGAGGGCGTGCGGTGAAGATCATGCACAATCCGGCCGGGGGCCGCACTATTCGAGCCTGCCGCCGAGGCTTCGGCCTGGTACAGGCGCACTACGCGCCCGACCGGCTTTCGACGCCCCTGATCCGGATCGGTCCACGCGGCTCGACGTCCTTCCGCGAGGCCACGTGGGACGAGGCACTGGACATGATCGCGACGAGACTCGGCGATATTCGGGCGAGGCACGGCCCTTCCTCCGTGCTCTGCCTGGCCAGCGCCGGCTCGACAGGGGCTCTTCACAACACCGACACCTTGACCAAACGCTTTCTGAACGTCACCGGTGGATGTACGACGCTCACGGGAAGCTACAGCAACGGGGCTGCCCGGGCCGTGCTGCCGTACCTTTTCGGACCTCAATGGAAGAGCTCGGGGTTCGACGCGGCGACGATCCGCTCCGCTGAAATGATCATCCTCTGGGGAGCGAACCTGCTGGATACCCGGCTCGGCTCGGAGATGCCCCAAAGGCTGCTCGAGGCGAAGAAGCGCGGCGCCGCGATCGTCGTCATGGATCCGCGGCGCACCTCGACGGTCGCGCAGGCATCGACGTGGTGGATACCCTGCCGTCCGGGCACAGATGCGGCCCTCATGCTCGCGACCCTCAACGTGCTGCTCGAGGACGGTCTTGTTGACCGCGCCTCCGTCGATGCCCGCGCGGCGGGCTTTGAGCGGCTGGCACGCTCCGTCCTGGGTGAGGATGGAGGTCTGGCGTGCACTCCCGCCTGGGCCGAACAGATATGCGGCGTGCCGGCAGCGGAGATCGTGCGCTTCGCGCGCGCCTATTCTGCCGCCCGCCCCGCCATGCTTATCCCGGGTTTTTCGATCCAGCGGGTGCAGGCGGGTGAGGAAACGTATCGACTGACAGTGGCGCTCCAGCTTGCAACCGGCAATTTCGGCGTACGGGGAGGCTCGACAGGCTCGATGAACAACTGCCTCCCCACGCCGCGAGTGGGCACGATGGACCCCCTCGCGCCCTCCGGCCAGCTTCACGTGCCGACGCTCAATTGGCCGGACGCAATTCTCCGCGGGATGAGCGGCGGCTCTCCGGCCGTCATCCATGCCGCCTACGTGGCCGGCGGCAACTACGTCAACCAGGGGGCCGATGTTCACAAGAGCATTGCCGCTTTCAACTCCCTCGACTTCGCGGTCTGCCACGACATGTTTTTCACCCCGACCGCGCGCCACTGCGACGTTGTGCTCCCCGCCGCCTCGCCGCTGGAAAAAGAAGACATAGGGATTCCCTGGCTCGGCAACTACCTCCTCTACAAGCCCGCGGCGCTCCCGCCCGGCCGGTCCGCGCGCACCGATTGGGATATCTTCTGTGATCTGGCCGACCGCATGGGATTCGGCCCCGGGTTTTCAGGCGGGCGCGGAGCGCCGGAGTGGATCGACACTTTCCTGGCGTCGTCCGAGGTGCCTGATCCCGAGGACTTCAAGAGAACGGGAGTCTATCTGGCGCCGGACCAGGAGCGCGTGGGGGTGGCGGATTTTGCTTCCGATCCCGCGCGCCATCCGCTCGGCACGCCTTCCGGAAAGGTCGAGCTGGTAAGCGAGCAGTACGAACGCGTAACGGGTTTTCCGGCTCTTCCCGCCTGGCGCGGCGAGAAGAGAGACGCGCGCTACCCTTTGAGCCTCCTCACGCCAAAGCGGGCCGAGATGACCCACTCCCAGAATGGCGATCGGTCGAGCTCCCTCGGACCCCCGAGCCACGAGCTGCAGATGCATCCCTCCGACGCCGCGCGGCGCGGCATAGGTCGGGGCGGGAAGGCGAGACTCTTCAACGAGCGAGGGGTGGTTCATGTCCGGGTTCGAGTCTCGGAGGATATCATGCCCGGTGTGGTATCCCTGCACGAAGGCATCTGGTTCGAGCTCGACGAAAAAGGGGAGGACCGGGGGGGATCGGCGAACATGCTCACCGGCACCAGGGGAACCGGACCCGAGAGCTCCTGCATCATGCACGCTATTGCCGTCGATGTGGCGCGCAGCTGAGGGCCGGGGGAGAGGCGCGATGATGCCGACTGCCGATACCGCGGTGATACTGTGCGGGGGAGAAAGCAGGAGGGCCGGACTCGACAAGCAGCTTCTCCCCTGCGAAGGCACGACGCTGCCCAGGGCGATTGCCCGGAGGCTGGAAGCGCTGTTTCGGGAGATCATCATCGTGACGCACACGCCGCACATCTACGCCGACGCCAGCTTCACGGTCGTCGAGGATATCGTGAAAGGCGCCGGTCCCCTCGGCGGCATATTCACGGGCCTGCGCCACTGCACGAGCCACTATTCGTACGTGATCGCCGGCGATATGCCGGAAACGAACCTGGCGTACATCGAGTGGATGAGGCGAACCATGCTGAGGGAATCCCTTGAAAGCGGCGATGTCGATGCGGTGGCGGCGCGCCAGGGCGTCGACCACCTCGAGCCGTTCAACTCGTTCTTCTCTGTCCGCTGCGCGCCCGTGATCGAAGCATCGCTCGCCCGGGGCGAGGGGAGCATCGGCCGCTTTTTGAAGAGATGCGATCACGCCCTCCTTGTCCAGGAGGAGGTCGCCCGGTTTTTCAGCCCTGACTGGAGCATGTTCCGGAGCGTGAACACAAGGGCGGACGTGGACGAGTTTCTCCGCCGCGGGTATGCTTTCGCGCCATGAGACACGCGGTGATTCTTGCCGGAGGGTCGGGGACCCGGCTGTGGCCCATGAGCAGGAGCGGAATGCCGAAACAGCTCCTCCCCCTCATGAAGGGAAAGAGCCTGCTCGACCTTGCATTTCAGAGGCTGGACGGACTGGTGCCCATGGAGCGGCGTTGGGTCTGCGCCGCCGAAGCGCACCGCGCCGCGGTCTGCGCCACCGTGCCCGGCCTCTCGGTTGACCGGTTCCTGGGTGAGCCTGTCGGCAGGGACACCCTGGTCGCGCTGGCCTTCGCGGCCGCGGTCATCGCCCGCGTGGACAGGGAGGCGACGATCGTCGTGCTCACCGCGGACCATCTCATCGAGCCGGAGGACACCTTCCGCGGGGTGCTGAGCCGCGGGTTCGACGCCGCCGAATCCGGGCCGGGCGTGCTGGTGACATTCGGGATCGCACCGACCCGCGCGGCAACGGGCTTCGGCTACCTTCGGCTGGGAAAGCGGTCCCTCGGAGAGGCGCGCATAGTTGAGGAGTTCAGGGAAAAGCCGGATGCGGCCACCGCGGAGCGCTGGGTGGCGGAGGGACCCGAGCACTTCCTCTGGAACAGCGGGATGTTCGTCTGGAAGGCGGAGGCTTTCCTGGACTGCGTGAGGCGGTACGAGCCGGCGACATTCGACGGGGTGCGCGGGATCGCGATTGCGTGGGGCGCGCCCGGGTTCGAGGAGACGATCACTCAGGTGTACCCGGGGCTGAAGAAGATCAGCGTGGACTTCGCGGTCATGGAGAGAGCCTCGCGGGACCCCGCCGTCAAAGTCATGGCGCTGCCCATGGCCCTTTCGTGGCACGACATCGGCTCGTGGCCCGCCTATGCGGAGACCTGCCCGAAGGACGATGAGGGCAACAGCCTCGCGGCGGACAATCACCTGCTCCTGGACACGAAGGGGACGCTTGTGGTCTCAAGCGATCCCGCGCACCTCATCGCGGCTTTCGGCTGCGATGACCTGGTGATCGTCCACACCCCAAACGTAACGCTGGTCTGCCGCAGGGACAGGGCCGATGATCTGAAAAAGCTCTATACACGAGCCTCCGAGGAGTTCGGCCCGGAATACGTGTAGGGCTTCAGTCGGACGCCGGCACGCCTGCCTTGAGGAGCACCGCCCGGGGACCCCGCGCCGCCGTGGAGTAGGCCACGCCCGCGGGCACAACCGCGCAGCCGCCCCGCGAGAGGAGGAGGGTGCGCCCCGCGGCAACCACCGCCGCCGCTCCTTCGGTTACGATGAGTGTGTCGGCGCTGTGCTCCCGTCCCCCGGAATACGGTACTCCCGGGGAGACCTCGATCCGCTCCAGCGCAAACTCGTCCGCCGGCGTTTCGTATTCCCGGCTCGTCTCGGACGTCGCCCTGCCCTCCAGGACCGGCGGCCGGCCATCCAGGAAGGAGAGCGTAGCCAGCAGCTCGGGAACATCGATGTGCTTCGGCGTGAGCCCGCCACGCAGGACGTTGTCGGAGTTCGCCATGAGCTCCACGTCCGCCCCCTCCAGATAGGCGTGCAGGGTTCCCGCGGGCTGGTAGGTTCCCTGGCCCGGCCGCAAGTGGACGAGGTTGAGGAGGTAGATCGAAAGTATCCCCCGGTCGCGATGCCCGGCCGACAGGGGGAAAGTCCGCGCCGCGCGCAAGGCCCAGAAGCCGGGATCGACCTTGTCCAGCCGGGCGGCTGCTTCCTCCGCCTCCAACCGGGACACGAGGGGGTCCAGGATTCCATCCACCTCGAACTGCGGCATGGTCATGACCCGGCGGTACAGCTCCCGCAGGAGAGCCGGCCTGGCCTCGGGATCCTGTCCCGAGTCACTCAGCTTCTCCGGGAACCCGGCCGCGATCGGGGAGAGTTCCTTCTCTGACGCAAGGACCTCGAGCATTTCCTCGAGGGGCCTGAAACCGTGCAGCATCCAGAAGTCGGTGAGCACGACATGGACCTCGGGCTTGTGGTTCTCATCACGGTAGGTCCGATTCGGTGCATCGATCGGGATCCCCGCCGCGTTCTCCCTGGCAAATCCCTCCTCCGCCTGGGCCCGTGAGGGATGGGCCTGGATCGAGGCCATGTCCCGCACGTCCAGCACCTTGAAAAGGTACGGGAGCCGGCCCGTAAAACGCAGGGCGACTCCGTGGCCGAGTGTAAGCCACGGATCGGCGGCGATCAGCCTGTCCAGGCTCATGCGCGTCCCGTCTATCTCGACCTGCGCAGGCCCCCGGGGATGCGCGCCCATCCAGAGCTCGGCGCATGGACGGTGCTCGCTGTTGTCCATTCCAAGAAGACCGGGAATGAGCTCGTACCCGCCCCACGCATAATGCTGGATGACGCCGAACAGAGGCAGCGCCCTTGGAGTCCCCCTGTAGCTCGCGATTGCCATTCGGTCGGCCGCGTCCCGGGCCATGCGGCGCAGGATCCCGTCCTCGTCAATCCCCAGGCGCGTAATGTCTTTTGCCCGCTCGGGGGTGCTGGCGTTCGTGTAGAACCGCATCTCGGGGGCGTTCCCCGACGGCCGCAGGTGCGCGACATCATTGGATGAGAAGCGGACGCGGACGCCGTCCAGCCA
Organism: Spirochaetaceae bacterium; assembly: GCA_003170115.1. Lineage (GTDB taxonomy): Bacteria > Spirochaetota > Spirochaetia > SZUA-6 > Fen-1364 > Fen-1364. Next base: position 24 of record PMZS01000261.1, on the reverse strand, counting down.
GTCGATCCGCTCCCCCTCGGTGAA